>AWVY01000024.1 GCA_004143605.1 Desulforamulus aquiferis | reverse complement strand
CTCAGGCTTTCGCGGACATCCATGTCCGCTCACCCATTTTAGCATCCTCAGCTTCGCGAAGCGCTGTTTCCACTGCTTCGAATGTCCCTGTTCGGGATTATTAAAACCCAGTTGTATCTTTTTCAACAGTCTGAAAAACCACCACTGGTGGTTTTTGTTGCTTAATTGTCGGGTTATTAAGCATTGTTAATGCGTTCTAAATATACACCTCCTTGGATAAGTTTGTAAAAAGGTAATTATAAATTTAAATAAACATCCAGGAGGGGACGTTGTGCAAGTTAGGGTATTAGATACAAATGTATTATTAGATCGCCCAATAACAGAAATTATTTCTTCCTTCAGCCCCTGTAAAATTGTCATACCCCTAGCTGTGGTTAATGAATTAGACCGTTTCAAAGGATTAGAAGATGCCCGGGGGCACTGTGCTAGAATGGCCATTCGGTTTTTGGATGGTCTGCGTCCACAGCTGCATCGGGGCGTTTTTCTTCCCAGCGGCCATCAAATTATGGTTGAGGTAAATCACTGCAATGTTTTATTGCCCGAATATCTGCCCAGAGACAAAGTAGATACCCGCATCTTGGCAATCGCTAAAGGCCTGAAAGGGGAGCAGTCTGAACCTGTAACACTAATAACCCAGGACATATGTCAGAGAGTAATGGCCGATACCTTGGGGATCTCTGCGGAAAACTACGCCGTCGAACAGGTAAATCTCGATGTTTTATATTCAGGCTGGACCACCTTGGAGATATCCTACGATGAGGTGCAAGATTTTTACCAGTTTGGAAGTATAAATGTTTCCAACAATTTATTAGAAAATCAATTTGTTTGTATGGAAGATAATCTTGGGGGGAGACATCTAGGTTGTTATAAAAAGGGGAAAATATTCCCTTTGCGTAGGGAACTTCACGCCTTTGGCTTAGGTCCCGCTGATGGTAATCTAGAACAAGCTTTCTTAATGGACGCTCTTCTAAATCCACATATTCAATTAGTTAGTATATTAGGCCCGGCAGGTACTGGTAAAACACTATTGGCCCTAGCCGCTGGACTACAGCAGGTGGTTAACCAACGTCTTTACTCAAAGCTGATAGTTACCAGAGCCTTATTCCACACTGTCGGGATATTGGCGCCCTCCCCGGTACAAAAAAGGAAAAACTGACCCCTTGGATGGCAGCCATTTATGATAATTTAGAGTTTCTCACCAGGAACTTTGTAGCAAACAAACATGATGAGAGGTGCCCTCCTGCTGAAAGGGTCGAAAAATTCTTAGAGGAGGGCTTTATAGAATTAGAAGCCCTAACCTACATTAGGGGGCGCTCAATTCCTAAACAGTGGATTTTAATCGACGAAGCCCAAAATCTTACCAAAGAAAACATAAAAACTATAATTACCCGGGCAGGTATAGGAAGTAAAATCGTTTTAACTGGCGATATTCAACAAATAGATAATTATCGCCTTACCGCCACCAGCAATGGCTTTGTCACCTTAATTGATGCCTTTAAAAACCAAGATTTATATGCCCACATAACCCTTGCCAAAACTGAGCGTAGCCGTTTAGCAGCATTAGGTGTAAAGCTGCTGCCATAATCACATAGCTTTTAGATAAATAAAATTCCAGGTGTTTTTCAACACCCGGAATTTTTCATTTTCCGTACTTAATTGAAATTTTTGGTCCAGAACCGCCCTTAACAACAGGATAATTCATTACAGTTGGCTTTAAAAATAAACTTTCTTGCCCCCCTAATACTGGTTCGTCGGAATACACTGCCCCAGGCTGAATGGCTACTAAATCCTCTTCCTGATCATTTGCTTCAACTGCAGTCTGTTGATCAACTAATAATTCTATCTCACTTAATTCATAAGTATGGTTTTCAATCTCATTTTCCAACTCTGATCCCATTTCTTCCGGCTCAACTAAGGGTTCCATCTCATCAACCATTTCTTCGTAATCCTGCTCATTATATTCCGGTTTAAGGGCAGGTTGCTCATAATTGTACTCCTTCTCAGAATAGTTATCATCTGCTAAAGGTTTATTAAAGTAGTCAGAGATTTCCCCATCTGTTAAGCCTACAGCCACCTTTTGCCCCACCTGGTCCTTATCTTCATCCACAATATCCGGTCCCTCATTCTTCTTTGAACTATAGCCAGTTACAGACATTGCTTTTTGTGACAAGTATAGCAGAATGAAGATGAGAAATAAGCTGAAGCTATTAGAGCCGAATCCACGATCACCTGCCACCTGCATAACCCCTTTCTCCATCAATTTTGGTAAATTTAACCCTGGTATATATTACGGAGAAATATCCCAGATGTTACTATATAACTCAATCAATTGGCTATGAGTATTGCAACCTTTTTCTGGGTAAACTTAGCAGTGCATCAAAGAAAGGATGGCAAATACCATGGAATTATGGCTTTTCACACTATTAGTGTTAATAATTGGCCTAGCTACTGCAGCCTGGTTTAAACTTTTGACCTTTCTGGACGAATAACATTCTTTGAAATAAATTAATTTTTTAACCTTGCTAATATTTTTGTAACACTGGAAGGTTTATTTTCAATTGCAACAATCTCCTTTTGCAGCACCTCAATATGTTTCATTTCCTCATCCCTGAACTTTAGAAACATTTTACGGGCAACAGGATTTCGTATTTGTACCGCTGCCTCATTATAAAAAAATTGGCTGAATATTTTATCTTCTAAGACATCATTCAGCTGATTTAGATTATCCATGATAACCCCCTATTTTATATCTAATTTGATCATTTCTTGTTCTATTTCAGCCACATGACTTTGTGCTGTAGAAGAAAACACTTGGAATAGTTTCTTCATTCTTTTATCCCTGCTAGTCTCGGCCAAATGTGTAAATTTTTCCTTTCTCAACATCTCCTTGTCTAAAGCAAACTTAAAGATATAGTTTGTAATTTCCTTTTCGGTAAGCTTAGCCATTTTTTCACCACCAATCTAATTTGTTCCTTTAATATATTGGCAATATTAACTAACCTTAATACCTAATAAAAGGCATATTATTAATAATTCTGAGGAAAATAATTATAAACTTATGATTAAGAGGGGGATAGCCATGCCTAAAGTTGCCATAATCGGTGCTGGAATTTCTGGCCTTGCTGCAGCAATAGAACTGAAAAGAAATGGAATATCTCCCGTAGTTTTTGAAGAAAAAAATAAAGTTGGACCTGCTGTTTCTTTTGCTAATGTTTCCTTTAAATTTCTCTTCCGCCCTATTTGTGATCAAATAAAATACCTAAAAGATACTTATAACCTTGAAATAAAGCCCATAAGTGACATTAATCTTTTAAAAATACAGGGGCCTAATAAAAGGTTTACAGTCTCTAGTCATTTGGGATATAGCTTTCTAAGGGGAAAGGATGCCCATTCAATTGAATCCCACTTGGCCGCCCAACTTGCATACCCGATAGAATATGATTCCAATGTAAAGCACGAGGATTTACTCAAAGAATTTGACTATCTCCTAGTAGCCGACGGTAGTGGAGCCTGGAGTAAAAAACTCACTATTTGGCAGAGTACTCTACGGGCTGGATACGAGGTGCAACTGTTCTTGGACGTTTTAACCCCCATGAAATTAAAATGTGGTTGAACACCAGCTATGCAAAATCAGGCTATGCATACTTAATCCCCATGGGCCAGGAAAGGGCTTCCTTAATATTAACAGTCCCTTATACCACCCATGAAGAACTAAATCAACATTGGAAATCCTTTATTGATACAGAAAAGCTTAACCCTGAGGTGGTTGAGTTATGGGATATAGAATTTGAATCAGGTCTAAGCTATCCTCATCAGGTAGGAAGCACCTTCTTAGTTGGTGCCAGTGGAGGGTTTGTCGGAAGTTTATTATGTTCGGGGTTATTTCCCAGCCTAATAAGCGGCTTTGAAGCTGCCCGGGCAATATCGGTGGGTACTGATTACAGCAAAACCATGGAACCATATTTTACAAACATGAAACGTCAATTCAACCTCCGTCAATTATGGGACGGCTTAGACAACCATAATTTAGATCGAGTGGTTTCATTGCTTAATATCAAACCAGTTAAATATGGCCTCTTAAATTGCAACCTCGATATCTTAAAAAGAGCTGACTCCTTAATAGGATATTTCAAAAGGAGAGAAAAAACTAAAAATCTATCTTAGGTCAGAACAGATAAATGACTGCTTCATATCATAATAAAGAGATATTACTTCCCCGGAATTACTTTGAACTTTTTACCAACTGAGGCAAATATCTATTTACCGAAAATTAACAGTACAATGTCTAATTATTAATACATATGCTTTATAATCAGATAAAGTTTGTCAGAAGGGAGAGTTAACATGCTAAACAGGGTTTTTCAAATTAACCCCAGGGATAGGCAATATAAAAAACCCACATCCTTTGTTGAGGAACTGGGTTATGGCGAAACTAGTAATAATCACCAAAATACCTATTGGCGTGTAAAAAATGACGGTCATATGTGGTTGGCTGAATCCTGCGTAAGAGGTTTTGGTGATAGTCGTGCTTTTAAGGCCTCCTCCGATGCGGAGAAGTGGGCCCGGGATTATGCTTATTCCAAGGCAAAACCTTGGGGAGCTTTTAGCCTTTGGTTCTTTAGTGTGAAAGTAGCAACATAATAAAAATTTATTTGCTTTCTCAAAAAGAACCCACTTTCCAGGTGGGTTAATTTATTTCTCTTCTAGTATTCCAGGTGTACCCTCCCTTCACTAATTTTCACAAATATTAGTATGCGAATAGTTTCTATCCGGTTTTGTTCTGTATTTTAGCAATCTTTGATATTGTTTTCCTATTACAACATCTTTGTGCTTTTATTCACAAATAAAATTTTTCATGCTATAATTTCCTCAATAAACTAAAGGGGGGAATAAAAAATGACAAAGGATGCTATGGCATTGGTAATGGAGAACTGCAACTACATCCTGGACCGCATCATGGACATAAAAACCACTCCTGCACAGGGACCAATCTTCGATATCGTTATTAAAAAAGGTCTTAATCAATAGCCCTCTGTAACCAAAAGAAACCCCTGGAAAAATCCTGGGGATTTTTTTTTGCCCTTTTAAATCCAGAAACCCTCCAAGGCTGGAGGGTTTCCTTTAACAAGCTAGAAGAGTAATCATTACTCTGCCAGCCTGGTAATAGTATTATGATCATTTTAGTTTAACAATATTAGTAGTTTTATTTAGTAATAGATGTCATAAAACATAAACATTTAGAAACTGGTGATACTGTAATTCAAATTAGTTTTTGGAGGTGTCCATTGTCTTACCATATTTCTGAAGATACCCTATTTGAATATATGGTTGCCTTCATTCTAAGAAACAATGGCTACATTGCAGGAGTTCCTAGACGCAAGTTGGGAGGTCGTGGTACCCAGCACCAAATAGGAGTTATAGGCATTGATTTAAACAACAGTCCCTTTTGTTTAAATACAGTATTGCTGGTGGCTTCAAGGGGTCCCAGTAATTATGATCCTGTTAATGATATGCAAATCGTAAGAAACCTGAAGGCAACCATTTTAGATTTAGAGCAAACCCTTCCTTCAAGGAGAGAATTGATTAGAGATTTGTTAGATAATAATAGGGGCGACCTATTCCATCGTATTTACGGTGGAAAGAAACTAAAGGAGACCCTCACTGTAAATTATGTAGGAGCATATTTGTTGCCGGAGAATTTTCGCAGCCTGCCTGGGAGTATGCCAATGCCCATGGCATTTATGTCGTTCATCTCCCAGATACCATCGCGGACAATCACATTTCCCTCTGGCAAGAAAAGATTCGTATGCTCATAAAAAATATTATGAATAGTGACGGTTCCTTCAAACTACCTGGACTGGCTAAAAAACTAAAAAGCTCCCCGAATTTAGGGAACTGCTTAGCCTGCTTCAAGGACCTTTAACCGATGATTTACCTCCAGAAAAGAGTCATGACTTATTTACAATCTTTAATGAACTCATTAGAACAGAAGAGATGATGCCCCTTTCCCGGAGTCTGAGTAGAATAGCCTTGGCAACCATCAATGGCTACCCTGTGGTTCTTGAGTACAACCTAGGCTACAAGTCTCTGGTTGATGCGGCCTTGTCAATTTATGAAAGAAAGATTCGCAGGCTAAAATCAGTGGCCACAGCAACAACCTACAAACCCCTGGATGTTGTACATCTGAAAATTACAACTGTTGCACCCACCATGAATAATCAGGTATTGAAATTTGACTATGGTGTTAGTGATGAAGATGTTCCTACTTCCATTGAGGGGTTGGCAGGATCAATTTATATCCCCAGCACCCTATTAGATAAGAGATCTGTAAAAAGGTTTCGCCTAAAAATGCCCTTGAAGCCGGCCTTAGTTTAGTTTGTGAATTTTCTTCATCCCCAAGAGAGGCGGCAACTAAAATAAGTGTTTAAACACTAGCAGTCCCCCAGTCACCGCCATTGTAACAATTATCCCAGCTATAATAATTCCTGCTGTCACCACAGCAAGGGCTTTGACTGGCGGTATCCCTAATAAAAAGGCTAGGATACAGCCAGTCCAGGCCCCTGTGCCTGGTGCAGGAATTGAAACAAATAATAACAGTCCCCAAGGACCATATTTTTCTATTAGCTCTCCCCTTTTTGCTGATCTATTGTAAAGCCAGTTAAACCACCTGCTGATCCATGGCAGCCTTTCTTCCAGAAGCCTTTGCAGTGGTCCTAGCAAATATAAAATAGCAATGGGTGGAACAATATTTCCAAGTACGGACCAGACAAGGGCAGTTAACGGCTCCATCTTAAGTACTCCAATGGCATAGGGAATTGCTCCCCTAAGCTCTATTACAGGTAATGCTGCTATAATGAACACCATTAGCTCTTGTGGTAAACCCCTTAGTAGCTCAAACAAGTCCTCACACCTCAAAGTTGTTCACAATTTCCATTTCTCTCTATTATTCCATAAATATGCATAAAAGAAAATCAATTGTTAATTAATAAAAAACCCGTTCCTCTCGAACGGGATAGCACCTATAAATTTTCTTCCCTTAGGTCAAAAACCCTTTTGCTTTTTCTCTCAGTTCGAGGTAACGAGCCATAACCCACAACTTCAATCTGTGCAAGAATACCAATGCGAGATTTAATATTCCTGCGGCATTCTTCTGCCACCATTGCAGGATCACTGCCATCCTGTCCTTCGATTTTGATCAGGATTTGATCCTTACCCTCGGACCTGGTTAAAATAATCTGATACTCACTACTTGCCCCTTTGGACAGCTTGAGGACATGATCAATTTGACCGGGATAGATATTAACTCCTTTGATTTTAATCATATCATCGGTTCTTCCTAATATCCTATCAATCATTGGGAAAGGTGATCCACAGGTACAGGTTTCTAAACGTAAGCGTGTAATATCATGGGTGCGGTATCTTATAAGGGGCATCCCCTCTTTAGTTAAAGTAGTAATAACTAATTCTCCCTGTTGCCCAGGACTTAGTTGCTCTCCGGTAATCGGGTCTATAATTTCAAACAGCAGGTAGTCTGACCAATAATGTAAACCGTCGTGGTTACTACAGTCGATGGCGATACCGGGACCGTATATTTCTGTTAGGCCATAAATATCAAAGGTTTCGATACCAATTAGTTCAGCGATTCTAGCTCGCATTTTATCTCCCCAGCGCTCACTCCCGAAAACACCCACCCTAAGGTTGGTTTTCTCTTTGATACCACGTCTGCTAATCTCCTCTGCCAGCAGCAAGCCGTAGGAGGATGTGCCAATTAATACCGTGGAGCCTAGATCCTCCATCATTTCCAATTGCTTTTCTGTATTTCCTGGTCCGGTGGGAATAGCCATGGCACCTAATCGCTCCACCCCGGCCTGAAAACCGATTCCAGCGGTCCAGAGTCCGTAGCCAGGGGTTACCTGTACCCTATCCCGCTTAGCTACACCTGCCATGGCCAAACAACGGGCCATCATCTCAGACCAGATATCCACATCCTTGGCTGTATAAGGAATGACAATTGGTTTGCCCGTGGTTCCAGAGGAGGAATGAATCCTCACAATTTCCTCATCTGGAACAGCTTGTAAGCCCAAGGGGTAGCCAATTCTCAGCTCAGATTTGCTGGTAAAGGGAAGCTTGCCAAGATCTTTGACAGTTTTTATCTCCTCAGGTTTAATGCCTGCAGAATCCAGCTTTTGACGGTAGAAGGGTGATTGCTCATACACCCTCTTGATGGTTTTTGAAGTTTATCAGCCTGCTCACTAAAAAGATTATTATAGTTATAAATGGTTTTTTGCTCAAGTATCACCGACATCTTAGGCACCTCCCATGGCTTGTTGACCCAACTCAAAGGCCTTTAAATTGACTTGGTGCAGCCTAGTCGGTATTAGGTCCAACATAACCTCTTTTAATAAATAATCCTCGAAGGGAAGCACATTTAATGACGAGAGAGCCCCTAGCATAACTATATTAGTTGCTTTACCCGTGCCAGCTTGAGCCGCCAGGGCAGTAGCATCAATGAAATGCAGATTTTCAGTATTTTCCTTGAGGTACAGGGCTAACTTTACCGGATTATACTCTGATAAACCCAGGGAAACCGATACAGGAAAATGTTCTCTGTATTGGCCAGCACGACCCCTCCCCTTTTCACTTTAGGCAGCCCACGAACTGTCTCCGCCAGTTCAAAGCCTAACAATACATCTCCCCCACCATCAGGTATTAGGCTCCATATTGGCCAAAACCCATTCTCACCTGACTCATCACCACGCCCTCCCGTTGAGCCATGCCAATGGCCTCGGAGGTTTTAACCGGCAGCCCAAATTCCATGGCTGCCCTAGCTATAATTCGTGAGGCTAACACGTTGCCCTGACCGCCAACACCTGTTATTACAACATCTAATCTCACTTGGCAACACCTCCCTCGCAAATTGCCCCGACAGCAAATTTGCCCACAGAGGTTACATCCGGTACAAGCTGCACCGATAACCGGTCCCTCGGTTCCTCTGGATATGGCAGGGCAGCCTAGCTCTTCGATACAGATTCCGCAATCTAAACATTTTTCTTTGTCTAACTTCATCGGCATATTTTTCCCTTTTGTTAAGGCCACGCATTCCCTTCTCATAACCACAAGGGAAACTCCCTCATAGTCCAGGGCCTCCTTGCAGCGGCTACTGCCCTTTGATGTTCAAGGGGGTCAATCACCCTGACATGCTTTACACCACAGGCTTCGGCCAGTTTGGCAATGTCAAGGGGTTCCACCGGCTCACCGATGGCATTGCGCTCCAGCCCCGGATGGCTTTGATGGCCGGTCATGCCTGTAGTTCTATTATCAAGAACCACAACCGTTTGATTGGCTCCATTATGACTGCGTTTATTAACCCGGGAATTCCTGTATGAAAAAAGGTGGAATCCCCAAGGAAGGCAACTATTTTTCTATCCTGCTCTACTATTTGCAAGCCCGAGCCTATGGTGATGCTGGCACCCATACAGAGACAGGTATCTACGGCATTTAGGGGTGCCATGTTGCCTAAGGTATAACAACCTATATCCCAGTGAATATGGCATCCCTTCCAGCCGCTTGCTTAAAGGCATAGAAGGAGGCCCTGTGGGGGCAACCGGAACATAGTACGGGAGGTCTCACCGGCAGTGGGGGCAGTTCCCCCGCTGTTTCCTTTTGCCTATCTATCTTTAAAAATTCTCCCAGGATATTCATTACCTTATCTACATTTAATTCCCCTTCCCGGGTACTAACTGACCGTGCTTTCCCCTTAAAATCAAGGGGCGCTTGTGCTGCCAAATAAGTTTTATTATTTGATCCTCTACAACCGGCTCCTGCTCTTCAATCACCAGCACCCGATCAACCTTATCCAGGAATCCCAGCACCAGATTTGACGGCATGGGATAAGGGGTACCCAATTTAAGCACAGGTATCTCTAAGCCCATTAAATCAAGGGCTTCCATGACATAACTATAGGCGACACCGGTGGTAACTATCCCACTTGCTCCAATCCCATTAATAAGCTTATTAAAGGGACTCTGCTCAAATATTTCCCTGGCAGTTTCCTGCTGCTTATTTAGCCAAGCGTGACGCTTGATGGCTAAACTGGGAAAAATGACCCAGCCAGGACTTTTTTCAAAACCATTCCCCTGCTGGAGCTCCCCCTCTTCTCCCAAGGTTACATCTTGACAAACGTGACAAGTCCTTGTGGTGGGACGAAGAATCACCGGTAACCCTAATTTTTCTGAAAGCTCAAAGGCATCTTTCAACATATCCTTGGCTTCCTGGGGTGTTGAGGGATCTAATACAGGTAGTTTGGCAAATTGGGCAAACTTCCTGGTATCCTGCTCATTCTGGGAACTATGGGGACCGGGATCGTCCGCCACAACCAGTACCAATCCACCTTTAACGCCAATGTAAGCCAAGGTCATCAAGGGATCACCCGCTACATTTAAACCCACCTGCTTCATGGTGACCATAGCCCTGGCTCCAGCGTAAGCTGCACCAGCCGCCACTTCCAGGGCTACCTTTCATTGACTGACCACTCAGCATGAAAACCATAATCCTTAGCCATGTTGGCCAGGGTTGAAAATATTTCCGAAGAGGGGGTACCTGGGTATCCGGTAACCACACGGACCCCTGCTTCTACTGCCCCGTGAGCCATGCTTCATTGCCCATTAACAATTTCTTCATAAAAGTTTTACCCCCGTTTAGTATTGAACAGTCCCAAGCCCTGAAACCTAAGTATCAGTGCCACAATAATAATTACAACCGTTAATGCTATAAAAATCAAGTCAGCTTTGCCTATAATAGGCTCTTTATAATAGGTGCGGTTACTGCTGCCGTAGCCCCTGGTCTCCATAGCAATTGCCAAACGCTCAGCCTTTTTCAGAGAAATGAGTACTAAGGGCAGTGAAACACTGATATAAGACTTTACTTTTTTGAAAGGGTTGCCACTGTCCACGGGGCACCCCCTTACCTGCTGGGCGTAGCTCACCTGGACTGCCTCACTAAGAAAGGTTGGTACAAAACGAAGCGCGGTCATAAACATAAATACATAATCGTAAGGTAGCTTCAGTTTCTCCGTAAGGGCTAATACGATATCTTTAAATTGAGTTGTTGCCAAAAAGACAAGGAAGCTTAAAACAATAGTCATCATTCTTAGTCCCATAGCTAGACCCAGTAAAATTGCTTCCGTGGTAATGGCCAATCTATCCCCAGGCAGTAAATAAAAAAGTACATGTTCACCTTTAAAAAATAATACCTGCAGCAAAACTAAAATTCCTGCAAATATGGTAAGTCCCTTTAATACGAAGGCTAAATCCTTCATAACCTTGCCAATGGCAGCCACAGCCACCACCGAGGTAAATACTGCCATTAGATAAAAAATATCGTTAAAGGCTAAGGCTAAAATCATTACCCAAGTGCCCAGGCCAACTTACTCAGGGGATGTAAAGTGTGCACCATGGAATCGCGATATACGTATTCAATAACACGGGCCATTTAATCTACCTCCTGTACTTTCTGAAGATAGGTGTACATCTCATCCACCGTTAAAATGACTTCGGAACTTGGGGCAAGCCTACTTCCCAGCATTGTTATCTGGGGCGGTTCTAAGAGTGTTTGAGCCAGTTTTGCCTGTTGTGACAGCACTTCCCTTACAGGCCCATCCAGGATGATTCTACCTTGACACAGCACTATCACCCGCTCTGCATAGTTGGCCACCAGGGCCATATCATGGGTAATGAATACCACTGTATGCCCCTCTTGATTGAGCTTACTAACCAGCTCCATGATTTGCAGTCTTTCATGATAATCTTGTCCGGTGGTTGGCTCATCTAGTATGATAATCTCAGTCTGCATGGCTAATACAGAGGCCAGGGCAACCCTTTGTCGCTGCCCCCTGCTTAAGCTTTGTGGATAAGCTCCAGCCTGACTTTCCAGTCCAACACTGTGGAGTGCCTTTGCTACCCTTTCACTAATCTCAGCCTTGGGCAATCCCATATTAATAAGACCAAAGGCCACCTCTTTTTCAACAGTATCATGAAATATTTGGTGATCTGGATTTTGAAACACAAAACCAACCCTCTTAGCTAACTCCGATACCTTTGCCCAAAGATATCCTGACCAAATATTGCTATCTTATCTTTGGGTGCCTTGATCAGGCCAATGAGATGCTTCACCAGGGTGGTCTTTCCCGCTCCATTTTGGCCAACCAGGCTACCAATTCACCGGGCTTAATGCTAAGGTCTATTTCTTTAAGGCAGGCAGTCCGCTCTCATAGCTATAGGATAAGTCCTTTATTTCAATGGCAGCATTCATGCTCGTTCCCTCCGATGTCCAGCCAAATAATCCTGACAATATATAATTCCTTCTTCTAAAGTTATAGGAAGAAGTTCTTTTACATTGGTTTCCAGCCTTAGAGCCAGCTCAGTAATTTGGGGCAACCCCACACCCATTTTGATAATGTCCTTATTCATAAAAACATCTTTTGGGTGTCCCTGCACAGCAATATTTCCCTGATTAAGAACCACCAAATTGTCACAGTAGCGGGCTAAGAGCTCCGTTTTTTGCTCTGCTATCAATATGGTGATGCCATGGTCATTGTTAAGCTGCTTTAAGACTTTAAACACTTCTTCACTGCCCAGGGGGTCCAATTCAGAGGTTGGTTCATCTAAAACCAATACCTCTGGTAATAGGGCAATGGCTGCGGCTATGGCCAGACGCTGCTTCTGACCTCCTGAGAGAGACTGGGTAGAGCGGCGACGGAGATGGGAAATCCCCACCATGCCAGGGCCGATGTAATCCTCTCTTCCATTTCTTCAGAGGGAATACCGAAATTCTCTAGGCCAAAGGCAAGCTCCTGCTCTACATCCAAACATACGATTTGGGCCTCAGGATCATCAAACACTGTGCCAATAATCCTGGCAATTTGACCTGTGGTCATGGTTAGGGTATCCTTGCCCCGGACTAAAATTCTACCAGTCAGCTTTCCACCCTCGAAGTGAGGTATAATGCCATTTATGGTTTAATAAGAGTGGTTTTACCAGCCCCTGTGGGGCCAGTAAAACCAACAAAAGTACCCTTTTCAACTAAAAGGTCTACGCTTTTTAAGGCTGAAAAAGAAGTCCCCGAATAGGCGTAAGAAAAATCAACAAATTGGATTATTGGTCCGTTCTTTAATGTCATTGGCCTATCTCCTGAATTTATGTTTTTTATCTTATCGATATAAAAACTTTTTAACCGGGGCATATAGGGCCTGGGCTATAATTGCATTGACGATGGCCACCGGAATAACTACTCCAATGAAGCCGCCTGCATGGCTGCCACGGGAAGATTTAGTGCCAGCTGGAAATTTAACACCACATAAATGCCACCACTGACCATGGTGCCAACTAAAGTGGCCAGAATAGGTTTAAAAGAATAATTTTTAATGGACAAATCAGGAAGGTAGCAAGCCATTAAAGCACAAATCAGAGCACCGGCCGGCTCACTGGCAAGGTTCAAATAGGGATGGGTGATTTAGAAAAAATCATACTGACTGCTCCGGCCACTATACCAATTCCAAGGGCAGGACCGATTTTGGGTCTGATTAAAAGTATTGCCAGGCAATACATGGCGATTACAAAGTTTGGGGTAATTCCAAGGATGGCGGGGGAAAACATACGAAGTACCGCACCTATGGCAATTAGAAATGCCACCACGGCAATTTCCTTTGACTTAGTCATTCTTCCGGCAACTATGCTTTGCTCTGCTATTTGGTTATTCATTCCTCAACTCTCCTCATCTTAAATAAAATATAAAAGCCAGGTCCTAGAAGGCCTGGCGTTCGCGCACATAGAAACTCCACTCAGCTGCACTCACCTAGCTCAACTCATCTCCACTCACCTCCGCTATTTTGTTTTAATATCTCAACTTCACTCATCTGCATCTAGTTTAGCATACCTTAGGGTGCCTGTCACTACCTTTTCTACCTTTTTAAATGATTTACCCGATGGTGACCGCTTTAGTATCCCCTGTCAGATTATCAAGTATCTCTAACATGTTAGTTATCCTACCAACAGCCAGTTGTTCCTTGAGTTTATAATAGTCCAGGCAGGTTCCGCAGGCCAGCACAGTGGTTCCCCTAACCACCAATTTATTAATTTGTTCTAATACCCTAGATTGCGCAACGGCTAACCTAACCCCAGAGTTCACCAGCATAATTGACTTTGGAGCCCTTTGTTCCAGCAAACTATTGAAAAACTGATCATCAAAATTTCACCTAAATCCTCCGAGCCACTGCCAAAGGTATTGCTGGTGATTAAATAAACCATGGGGCCAGTTTCTCCCTTTGCCGGTGTCACTGGGGATGATAGGGGGCTTTCATCTCCCTTTGTAATGGTGATATAATACTCTCCACCCTTATCCTCCACCTGAACTTTGCAGTTGGCATTTTCCGCAAATCTAATTATATTTTCCCGGGCTATCTCATTGTCAACTATAGAAATAAGTGTCCCCTGTCCCATTTCCTCCAGGGCATGCTTGGTATTGATCACCGGCTGGGGACATGCTAAACCCCTGTTATTAACTTCTCTGCTCAGATTAATCACTGCTCCTTTCAATGTTAATTAAATGGTCTTTAGTCTTCGTCAGTTCACCCACCACTGCAGCATCTTCAACCCCCAGTTCATGCAGCAGTTTTATTAGTCTATCTGCCTTATCCGCGCTTACTGAAATCAATAAACCACCAGAGGTTTGGGGATCAAAGAACACATCAACCTCTTCCCGTGGTACTCTTTCGTTAATATGTACACGTTCAGCAAGGTGACTTCTATTATTATAGCTCCCCCCGGTATAATCCCCATGCGGGCAAGTTCCTTTGTTCCTGGAAGGATAGGTACCCGCTCGGAAAACACTGTTAGGCTGAGCCCGCTGGCTTTAGCCATTTCTGCTCCATGACCAAGAAAACCAAAACCTGTTACATCGGTACAGGCATTGGCACCAATCTCCAGCATGGCCCTGGCCCCTTCTTTATTTAAGGTTGCCATAGTCTTTACCGCTCTATTATAATCTTCCTGGCTAACCATATCAGCTTTGATACCGGTATTTATTATTCCGGTACCCAGTGCCTTAGTTAAAATTAATAAATCACCTGCCCTGGCCGTTGCATTACTATATACTTTGTCTGGCTGTACCAGACCAGTTACGGCTAAACCATACTTTGGTTCATCATCTTGGACACTGTGCCCCCCGGCTGTAATCGCCCCTGCCTCAGACACCTTATCTGCCCCTCCCCTGAGGATTTCCCCTAATACTTCAGTCGGCAGACAAGCTGGAAAACAAACAATATTTAAAGCCAGCAAGGGGCTGCCGCCCATGGCATAGACATCGCTTAAAGCATTTGCTGCTGCTATTTGACCAAAGAGATAAGGGTCATCTACCATTGGTGTAAAGAAATCCACCGTTTGAATAGTTGCAATATCATCATTCAACTTGTATACCGCTGCATCATCCGAGGTGTCTAAGCCTACAAGCAAATTTGGATCATGTACTTTAGGAAGTTGTCGCAGCACCTGCGACAGGACCTCAGGCCCTATTTTCGCCGCTCAGCCAGCGGCTTTAGTCATGTAGGTTAACCTTTGACTGGCCAATTCTTCACCCCCGTTGCTACACACATTATTAGCCCTTCGCCAATTTTTATGTAGATTCCTTTTTTTAAGTAATAACATTTGGTTATTAAAAAAGCAAGTTAATACAGTTATATCCGTATTTTATACTTGCCTTTATCCTTAGCTTGCTTCCTAGGATGCATCGGGGTATAATTAATTACAGCATTTACCATATCGACTCAGAGGTGATAATTTTGCCTTCTTCAACGGCACCCATCGGCATATTTGATTCCGGGGTTGGCGGACTATCTGTGGCTAGAGAAATCCGTCGACTTCTTCCTCACGAGGATATCGTTTATTATGCAGACTCAGCCTTTTGCCCCTATGGTGATAAGGATCCGGCTATCATTAGACGGCGGGAACTAACCATTGTTGATTTTTTGGTTAAACAAGGTGCAAAAATTATAGTGGTTGCCTGTAATACAGCCTCTTCAACTGGCCTTGAAGAGTTGCGCAAGAGCTTTACTATACCCATTGTGGGTATGGAGCCTGCTGTAAAACCAGCAGTAGCCGCCTCTAAGAGCGGGAGAATTGGTGTCCTGGCTACCTGCGTGACCATTGCCGGGGATCGTTTTTCCTCTTTAGTGAAAAGGTTTGCAGAAAACACCACAGTCATTACGCAACCCTGCCCCGGCCTAGTTGAATTAATTGAAGAAGGGAAACTTGACGAACCGGAAACCGAAGAAGTTCTAAAGGGCTTTCTCCAGCCAGTCCTAGGGCAAAATGCCGACACCCTGGTATTAGGCTGCACCCACTACCCATTCCTAAGACCCCTCGTTCAAAGGCTTGCAGGCCCGGAAGTGGCAGTAATAGACAGCGGCTTTGCTGTGGCCAGACAGGTTAGCAGGCTCTTATATGACCTTGACCTAATTAATGAAGGCAGCAGTCAGGGGATAGAAACCTTTTATACCAGTGGCGATCAGTCACTGGCTGAGAGAGTCATTGGGAGGTTATGGATTAGGGATAATATCTCTGTTCAAAGGGTACCTCTAACCTCCTAAACATCCTTATACTAAAACAAGAAGCCGTGAAGGGTTTTTCATCCCCAGCACGGCTTTAATTATTATTTTCCTAAACAGGCTGCCAGTCGATTATTCACATCATCCCAATTAACCAAATTCCACCAGCCTCAACAAAGGCAGGACGCTTATTCTGATATTTTAAATAATAGGCATGTTCCCAAAGATCCAAAGCTAACAGGGGAACAACTCCCCACTGGGTAAGGTTCTGGTGTTTTTCTGCTGTCAATATTTCTAATTTATTAAAGATGGGATTATAGCAGAGCAGGGTCCAGCCAGATCCCTCAACTGCTACCGCAGCCGCGGAAAACTGCTTCTTAAAGGTTTCAAAACTAAAAAAATATTTATTAATTTCCTCGGCCACTAGCCTGTTGCAGGTCCTCCTCCTTCTGGCTTCATATTATCCCAGAAAAGGGTATGTAAGATATGACCTGAACCATGGAAGGCAAGCTCTCTCTCCCAATGCTTGACCAGGGCAAAGTCACCCTTTTCTCTAGCTTCGGCTAACTTAGCCTCTGCATTATTTAACCCGTCAACATAGGCCTTATGATGGGCATCATGGTGCAACCTCACAGTCTGCTCATCATAATGAGGTTCAAGGGCATTATACTCGTATGGCAGCTTTGGTAATTCGTGTTTCATTTTTTTCCCTCCATTCCAAATATTAGCATGTATATGGTGTATATGGCTTATATTATAATACACCTGCACAACATATTTATTACTCGTTTATTGCAATGTTATTACATTTATCCTTTTTAGCCGCAGACATATTTAATCACCGGGTCAGGGGATATTAAACAAATATTGTTTCATTGTGTTTACAGATGGGTTATTGTTTGGTTAAATTATAAAAGACGTAGTTTTAGGAGGTAGATGTATGTCTAGTGAAACCAGCTGTGGCTGCCACAAACCCCGTAAGGTTTCTAAGGGCTAATGACCAGGGTAGCTAATTATATCAGAGATAAGTCCATTGATGGAATTTGTGTAAAAAGCATCGCTGACATTGCCGATGAGATGGGATTACTTTTGCCTTCAATCCTAGTCGATGTAATCGAGCAATTAGAAAAGAAGGGTACCATTCAAGTCAGAAACAGGGGCCAAGAGCTTACTGATATAAGTACCTTTGTATTTATAGGTGACAATGAGCTTACCAAGTTATTATCAACCGCGGCCATTATGAGCCAGGACCTGGAGGCCTCACTGGGTGGTAACAAGGATTTTATGGAATTTAAAAGCAAAGTCAATGAAATGATTAATATTATGGAGCAGCAAACCAAAGAAGTCCTGGAATTCCAAGCCTTTAAGAGTGGTGTCGTTAAACAAATTGAGGCACAGGATGGTGTCTATCACATTATTTCGAGAACAAAGTTAAAGTTGATTTAATTGGGAGAGTAATGATGAATTTTGATAAACAAGCTGCCCTGGTTGGCTCAATTGTATTGGTAGGAAGTGCAGCTACCCAGTATTTTATTTACGATCATATAGATTGGGCTTACAGTATACTAATGTCTATAGTCTTTATTATCCTGGCACCCTACATAACTAAGAAAAAAAAAGTAACAACCCAATGGGTTGTTCAGATTGTCGAGAAACTACCTATATTCGGGTTTAATAATCTCACGACTCCTCTCTCCGCAGTGGACAGCGCTGTTCCCACTGCTTCGAATGTCGCTGTTCGGGATTATTAAAACCCAGTTGAATCTTTCAATAGGCTGAACAACCCAATAGCTGAACAACCCATTGGG
>AWVY01000023.1 GCA_004143605.1 Desulforamulus aquiferis | reverse complement strand
TTTGGAAATCTGGCAAAGGACGGGGCTAATGAATTGCCCTCTTCCAAACCCTTGATAATTATTTTCAAGGCCCCCTTTAGCTCCCGTGAGCCAGTCTGGGCACGGCAGATATCGAGACTATTAGTAATGGGAATGCCGGCATTAACCAGAGTAGATAACTGCCTGCAAAAGGATGCCAAATGTTCTAATTTATTCTTCCTGTAACCAGGCAAATATTTAATTATGTTAACTAACTTGTTGGGTTTACCACATCCCCCACAGACCTCCCGGATATCCGTTACAAAGATACCCTGCAATCTGGTACTGGCTGCTACTTCAATGGTTGAACCAGCCTCCATAAAGCCAGATACCTTTTTTCCGTCTTCTTTCCTTCCTTTATATTGAAAGGTCGTCATAACTCCTCCAAAAACAAAAATTCCAAGCCTAAGCTTGGAACTATCGGTACTCTCTATCAGCCTGTCCCTAATTCCCGGACAGCCGTCTAAATGTGAATTCTCAAAGGTCATTAAATTCCACTGGCTATACAGGTAAATTTTACAAAAAACCGTCTAATAAATCAACTAATTTGTCAAAATAAATTGATTTATTAGTTAATTTAATTAATTTTCCTCCTCGGAGAATGCCACTCTCATCACTTCACCAATGGATGTTACTCCCTCAATGGCTCGCTCAAGTCCATCCTTCTTGATGGTTTTCATTCCCTCGGCAATCCCTTGCAGCTTGATCTCCAGTTCGGATGCCCTGTTTTTGATCATTTGCCGGATTGTATTTGAAACCGGCAGAATTTCTTGGATACAGGTACGCCCCTGGTAGCTATATGCCGGCACGCCGGGCAACCCCTGGGTCGGTACAGAATGACATCTTGCCCCTTGGGAATGCCGGAAAAATCCCGCTCCATACCCCTCGTTTCAAGTTGATAGGGTTCCTTGCAGCCCGGACAGAGAACCCTTACCAGTCTCTGACAAACTACCCCCACCACCGATGAGGCCACCACATAGGGTTCAACCCCCATATCAACTAGTCTGGCTATAGCCCCCGGGGCATCATTTGTATGTAGGGTGCTAAGTACCAGGTGTCCCGAATTACCAGCCTTAGCGGCAATATTAGCAGTCTCTAAATCCCTAATTTCCCCCACGATGATGATATTTGGGTCTTGTCTAAGAATGGATCGTAAACCGGCAGCAAAGGAGAGACCTGTTTTATTATTTACCTGGGTTTGATTTACCCCGGGCATAACATATTCAACGGGTTCTTCAATGGAAACAATATTTCTTTCACTATTATTCAATTGGTTGATCAATGCATAAAGGGTGGTAGTTTTACCTGAGCCGGTAGGCCGGTAATTAAGATCATGCCGCAGGAATAACGAATTATCTCCGATAGCCTCATTAGATTTGCCTGGTTGTAACCAAGGCGCCCCATTTGCAAAGCTCCGGACTTTTGCTAAGGATTCGGATAACCACCTTTTCACCAAATACTGTGGGCAGGTAGATATTCTTAAATCAACTTCCCCCTTGTCTGATTTGGCATGAAAGCGTCCATCCTGGGGTAATCTTTTTTCTGCAATATCCAAGCTGGCCAGGATTTTTATGCGGGTTACAAGGGGAGGCAGAACGGAGGGGGAGAGGAATGTTTTTTCATGAAGCAGCCCGTCGATACGGAATCTTATCCTTAATTGACCCTTCATGGGCTCAATGTGAATATCACTGGCTCTATCCCTTATTGCCTGGTTAATAATAGTGTTTAACACTCTAACCACTGGTGCATCACCAATTCCAGCTTCCTCTGGAACACGCTCAACCCCTGAATGATAGGGGAGCGCTGCTTCATTAGCCACAGACGGGCCTAGGATCCTTTGTATTTCTTCATTTAGAGAAAAATCGTTAGCTTCCGCCATTTCCTTACCTCCAAAAATTAAAAGCCCCACCCCTAAAGGGCGGAGGCTCCTTAATCATGCACATATAGCCTATTTGTTACTTAATTATCTTTATAATGGCCTCTTCAGCCAGTCCCTTATATACCCCGGCACATCCCAGACCCTGGGGCAAAGCAAAGGTTAATTTACTGTCGGTAACCTTTTTATCCGTGTACATGGAGTCGATCATCTGCCCAATATCTAGCTTTGAGGGCTGTTTTACCGGAAGTCCTGACTGATTTAGCAAATTCACGATCCGCTCTGTTTCTCCAGGAGCTATTAAGCCCATATCCTGTGCCAGCCTGGCCTCGGCCACCATACCTATGGCCACCGCTTCACCGTGTAAATAAGCTCCATAGCCGGACAGTGTTTCCACCGCATGGCCAACAGTATGTCCATAATTTAAAATAGCACGACGACCCTGTTCAGTTTCATCCTGTTCAACAACTTCTGCCTTAATTCTGCAACAGATTTCGATAATATATTCCAAGGCTTCATTGTCCAATTCAAGGGCCTTAAATATATTTTCCTCCAGCCAGGCAAAAAAGTCCTTATCCCAGATGACTCCGTATTTAATAACCTCTGCTAATCCGGCTTTGATTTCCCTCTCACCAAGGTACCCAGGGTAACCACATCAATCAACACCAGCCTGGCTGATAAAAGGAGCCAATAATATTTTTCCCCCTGGGGTGATTTACCGCCACCTTGCCTCCCACGCTGCTGTCAACCTGGGCCAGCAGGGTAGTGGGTACCTGAACAAAGGGAACTCCCCTCATATAGGTGGAAGCTACAAATCCGGCCAAATCACCTACAACCCCTCCACCCAGGGCAACTACTGGACAAGAACGGTCGAGTCCCCCTTTAAAGGCTGCATCATATAGCTTCTCAGCCTGCTCTAAGGTTTTGGAACTCTCCCCAGCAGCAACAATGGCCAGGGATACCTGAAAACCAGCTTGTACCAGTATATCAGTGACCTGTTTTCCATAAATGGGGCCCACATTGGTGTCAGTTACTAGCAAAACCCTTTTACCCAGGGATTGCTCTGCCATTATCTCACCTAAACGGTGCAATATATTGCCGGCTATATAGATGGGATAACTCCGGTTGCCCAGTGACACGGGAATTGTCCTCATTAAATATACTCCCTTTCCTTAAGGTACTTATATATTATGTCAACTATCTGCTCCGGAGTCAGTTGGTCCACATCAATAGTTAATTCCGCAATGCCATAGGCCTCTTTACGTTGTTCAAGGAGGGATGTTACAGTTTCCCGCAGGTTACCCTTGGCTAGCAGGGGACGGGTACGTTTATTTCTGACCCGTTTCATGATGGTATCTGCTGTAGCCCTTAGACTTACAAACACCCCATTGGTGGTAAGGAGCCTTACATTCTCCTCACTTAAGACCAGCCCTCCCCCAGTGGAAATCACCAAATTATCTTTACCAGCCAGTTTGGTAACTAGCAGGGCCTCTTCCCCACGAAATCTTTTAACCCCGTATTTAGAAAAAATCCTCTCAACAGTCAGCCCCGTTACATCCTCAATGGCGCAATCCGTATCAATGAACTTATAGCCCAGCCTTTTAGCCAATCTGCTGCCCACTGTGCTTTTCCCTGAACCCATAAAGCCAATTAAAATAACACTCTTCATTATTTACACCTGCCTGACCTGCATATTCCACAGATCAACCCGCTCCTTAAGTTCCTGCAAGCTATCTCCACCGAATTTTTCCAAAAAGACAATAGCAAGCTCCCAAGCCACCACCGCTTCACCCACAACACAGCCGCCGGCACAGCACATACATCGGATCTCTCCACCGAGGCCTCAAACTGCTCCTTAGTTTCCAGGTCAACACTGCGCAAGGGTTTATATAGGGTGGGAATTGGCTTCATGGCCGCCCGGACAACCACCGGCTCACCATTGGTTATGCCTCCCTCGATTCCCCCAGCCCGGTTGGTAGCCCTATAAAAACCTATTTCAGGGGTATAATTAATTTCATCATGTACCATGGACCCTAGTACTTCCGCTGCCCCAAAGCCCAAGCCTATTTCTACCCCCTTAATGGCTTGAATACCCATCAGGCACCGGCCAGCCTGCTGTCCAGTTTGCGATCCCACTGGACATGGCTGCCCAAACCTACCGGCAGGCCATAGGCATGTATTTCAAAGACTCCTCCCAAGGAATCCCCCTGCTCCTTGGCTAGATCGATCCCTTGCATCATCTGTTTTTCTGCCTTTAAATCCGGGCAAAGCAATTGGGAGTTTTGAATATTCTCCTGCTCCATTGCCGAAAGGCTGCTGCGACCTCAGCCTCCACCGAACCAATACGTCTAACAAAACCGTGAATTGTAACACCCAGTTCCTCCAGCAATCGCCTGGCCAGTGTTCCCACAGCCACCCGGGCAGCCGTTTCCCGGGCGCTTGATCTCTCCAGCACATTGCGCATGTCCCGATGAGCATATTTTATGGCCCCGGCCAGATCCGCATGTCCCGGCCTGGGCCTGGTTACCACCCTTTGTTCAAGCTTGGCCCCTGGTTCCGCCGACATTATTTCCGACCAATTGGCCCAATCCCGATTGGTAATCTGTAGGGTTATGGGACTGCCGGTGGTTGTGCCTCCCCTAACACCTGATAAAAACTGCACCTGATCCTGTTCTATTTTCATACGACCACCCCGGCCATAACCTCCCTGGCGTCTGGTCAGCTGTCTATCCAGATATTCCCTGGTCAGGGGCAAGCCGGCCACCATGCCCTCCACAATTGCCGTGAGACCTGGGCCATGGGACTCCCCCGCAGTTAAAAAACGAAGCACTAAATAATCACTCCTCTATTTACAAACCTGCTCCCGCAGGCTAATTTTCATAACTTCAACCGGGGCCTTCTCTTTTGTCCAAAGTTCAAAGGCCAGCACACCCTGATATAAAAGCATGCCGATACCATTCAAAACAGCTGCTCCTCTCTGGGCTGCCAGCTTTAGAAAGCAGGTTTGGTCCGGGTTATAAATTAAGTCACACACTAATTGACCTGGTTGTAATACCTCAAAGGGAAACTCAGGATATGAATCCTTACCGGGGCTCATACCTATAGGGGTTGTTTGTACCACCAAGTGGCTTTCCGCGACCCTTTCCTTGGGTAGTTCCTTGCCCCAGGGTAAAGCTTTGGCCTGAACCCCGGTTAATTTACTAATCTGACTGGCCAGGGCTGCTGCCTTATCCAGTGACCTGTTGGACAAAGCTAATGTCTTTACTCCCGAAAGGGCCAGCTTAACAGCCACAGCCCTGGCTGCTCCTCCCGCTCCCAGTATTAGGGCGTTTTTCCTGCAGGCGAAAAGTCCCCTTCCCTGGCCAAGGATTCCACAAAACCACTGCCATCAGTATTATAGCCAATAAGCCTTCCCCCATGGTTGACAATGGTATTTACTGCCCCGATCATTTGGGCAATTGGATCTATTTCATCCAGCAAAGGCATTACTGCCTGCTTATGGGGGACGGTTACATTTACCCCTGCCAAGTTTAGTGCCACTATTCCACTTACCGCCCTAGCTAAACTTTCCGGTTTGACATCAAACGGAACATAAACCCAGTTTAGCCCCTTTTCAGCAAAGGCTGCGTTATGCATGGCCGGGGAAAAGGAGTGTTCCACCGGATGTCCAAACAAGCCACAGACCCTAGACTTTCCATTAATCTCCTGCCACATCTATCTTCCCCCCAAAATAAGTCAGGTTTCTTCGACTCATTTTTGTGTAGTTTAACAAGTGAGTCAGAGAACCGTCCCCTGACTCATTTGGGACCTCCCTGACTCACCCTTGGGTTTTCCTTTTGATGCGTTTTAAAACTAGTTTTTCCAGTTGCCTATTAATTTTGGTCCCAATAAACTCTTTGCCTGCTAGGGGTGAAACAAGTATTGTATATACTCCTAGCCTATTGCCGGCCAGCACATCGGTAAAAACCTGATCCCCTACGAAGGCAGTTTCATTAATTTTTGTTCCAAGCAGCCTAAGAGCCTGCCTTAATCCCCTACGCCTCGGTTTGGCAGCCCTATGTACACCAGGAACCTGTAATGAGGAGCAAAGTTTAGAAACCCTATGCTCATTGTTATTTGAAACAAAGCACACCTTAAATCCCTGCTCAGATAAGCTTCTAAACCAGCGCTCAATCTCCGGGGCCATCTTATGGCTGTCCCAAGGGATCACGGTATTGTCTATATCGAAAAGAATAGACTTAATGCCCCTTTGTTTTAGGTCTTCCAGATCTATTTGAAACAGACTAGTAACGTACATCTTAGGATATAGTTTTGATAGCATTTTACACCACTTTTATATGGTACCGTAGCACCGTTTATTTATGAATTGCATGTGCCTATTTTACCTGTTTATTACAACAATAGTCAACTTTAGCATCAGATTATTTATGCTCGTCAAAGGCATTCCTCTCACTACCTATATTAAAAAAGGGGAAACTCGAATTTCTGCGAGTTTCCCTGCTTCACTATTATATTATTCTTTTAATAAACTATTTTTTAATTGCTGGCCTATACTCTGAAACCCCAAGATACTGTTTTAAAGCATTTTGGAGTATATATGAAAAATTGACTTTCTCTTGTTCTGCCAAATCGTTTAGCCATTTTGGTAGGGTTAGCGTCTTGTTCACTGCCTTATTGGCCATTTTATCTCGCATAGATGGCATCCACACTTCTACTAGGCTTACAAAACCCCCTGCTATTACCTGAATCATATCTGGCAGTGTAGGTTCTGGAATAATATCTCCTTCATCTTCCATACACCAGAGATGTAACAAAAGTGCATCTTTTGCCATATAAAATGCTTCTTCCATTGTATCACCTTCAGTAATACATCCGGGAAGATCGGGGAAGGTAACACAATATCCCCCTTCTTCACAAGCTTGGAAAATGGCCGGAAAAATATATTTATCTTTCATCTATATATTAAAACCCCCTTTTTGGGGCGGGGCTTATTTTAGTTCTAGACCCGCCTGCTTTAGTATTGACCGGAGTGTTGTTTGTTTAAAATCTTTTCTTGGATGTGGAACTGTTACTTTCCCTAGTTTCGTTGGGTGAATCAGATGTATGTGAGAACTTCCTGACCCTTTATAATCCAGCCTTCTTTTTTAAGTATTTTTAGCAGTTCCGTGGATGAATAACACTTCTTTTTCAATAACACCACCTTCCTTATATTATTAATTATAACACTTGTAATTACACTTGGAAACAAAAAAGCACATGTTTATACATTTGCTTTCTGTGCTAATAGTCAACTTTAGCATCAGATTATTTATGCTAGTTGTCAAACCTTCTGCACACTTGCCCCACCATTCTTTACATCCCCAGGGACAGACACCAAACCAGGCTACATACATAACATATATTGTTGACTTAATTTTCTAAGGGGGGATTACTTGATGCTACCCGGCCTGTGGACGGTCACTGTCCTGTCGGTTGTTAATGGGGTAATGGCGCTGGTTTCTTATATTGCCAACAACACCTTTCCCCAACCCTTGAGTGAATCTGAAGAGGCCAGATACCTGGAGCAATTGTCCAAGGGTAATGAACATGCTCGAAACGTGCTTACAGAAAGAAACCTCCGTCTAGTTGCCCATATAGTTAAAAAATTTGACTCAACCGGAGAAGATGTAGATGACTTAATTTCTATTGGTACCATTGGGTTAATTAAAGCCATTAACACCTTTAAGCCAGACAAAGGCACTCGTCTCGCTACCTATGCGGCCCGTTGCATAGAGAATGAAATTCTCATGCACTTAAGGTTCATCAAGAAGGTAAAAGCTGAAGTATCCCTTTATGATCCGATCGGTGTGGATAAGGAAGGAAATGAAATAAGCTTAATAGATATTTTAGGAACAGACCCGGAGGTTGTGGCCGATACAGTGGAGTCGGCCTTTGAAAAGAAGCGCTTACTGGAAAAGGTACACAAATTAAACCGCCGGGAGAAAAGGGTGCTTGAAATGAGATTTGGCCTAGGTGCAACCGCCCGCAAAACCCAGCGGGAAATTGCCCGAACCCTAGGCATCTCCCGCTCTTACGTTTCCCGTATTGAGAAAAGGGCACTAACAAAATTAATAAAGGAGTTTAACATGGAAGGCTGCCAATAGGCAGCCTTCCTTTGATAATTTATTGAGTTTTACTTCATTTTGAGCACTACGACGTAACCATTTTAGCAAGCTAGAATAGTATAAATTAGTCTAAGTTAGTATATTTTGGCTGAATTTTATTAGCTTGGTACTTTCATATAAAGGAGGGAAGAACAAACGTGTATAATCAAATTTTTGAATTTCTGGACTACCTCTATTCCAGAACTAGAAATAGACCACAACCTACAAGCTCACCCTGCATCGCAGATGAGCCTGCAGTTCCAGCTATAACTTCAGCTGAGCCTATATCTTCATCCGCTTCTGCAGATACCACTACATCAGAGTCTCCTACCACAGTTGAATCTTTACCTACACCCGAAATTACATCAACCGAAGCAAACACATCAACCCGCGCATTGGTGGATTTTAAGATACCTGCTTCCGTTGAAGATGTCGTAGTAAAAAGGATAAAAACCTTAGTATTACTGCACAAGGATAAAATTATTAAATTTGGTGAAGGGGTTATACCAGCTCCAGTTGGAGTTGAAATTGATCCCAAAACTGGAGAATTAACTGTGCCGGTAGAAATTGTCCCAGTTGGGAGGTGGTATTAAATCCTAAAATTGTAGACAGTCTGCTGATTAATGAGGGATTTATAAAAATTAAGTTAATTGCCTACAATCAAGGTCCCGAACCTTGCTCTGATGCAAAAAATTGTGTTGTAAAAGAGGCTACCATCCCAATTCAGTCCTATCATGATATTGAAGGAATATGTCCGGACGACCATGTTCAAGAAAAGGTTGAGATTAAGTCAATTAGTGTCATGGGTATTCCCGATGACTCAGTTTCTAATTCTAGCGGCAGAAAAGTGAACCTTATTATCAAAATTATTCTTGAGGTTAATTTAACTATCTGCCGTGAGGAAATAATTCCTGTTCTATCATGCGGATATTTATAATTTTTATGTTAATTTAAACATTTTGCAAACTGAATCCTACTTTTATTTCGGTAGATTAAGTTGCAAATACTAAAAGGGGGAGTATTAAATGGGTTTTGTCAATCAAGTAACTGCGTCAAATTTTGTTGACCAGAAAATCAAAGTATTAAAGGTAATTTGCCAAGAATGTGTGCAGGAAATTGGGGACCTTATTATTCCTGCACCTACAGGCCTAATCCTCGATCCAAAACCGGCCTGCTAAACGCCCCTGTAACTCTAGAGCTTATTGGTTCCCCGCAAGTTCGAACCATTGAAGTTCTAATGGGTAAGTAGTTAACATGGGCGTCGTCCCCGTTCGTTTACTAGTGGATGATTGTGTTATTTACCCTCTGTTAGAGGTTCCCTTCCAAGGGGTCGTTGAATGTACTGGTGCAGAGCCAGATGATGAAACCAATATACAAAAGCACGATTTACACGTTGAAGGGATAGTCTTTTCGCCAATCCAAAAGTACGATACCGCAACCTGTGCCCTAAATCTTCACTTGATTATCAAAGCTATTGTTAAAGCATGCGTTATTGTCAGCCGGGAAGAAATTCTCAAGGTTAATGCCGCCAGCCAGATGTGCAACTGTGATTAATTCACGTGCACTCTAAAGCCAAGCAAAAATTCAAATAGCTTTATTCTCTTCCCCCTTGGTCTTGAACAGAGACCAAGGGTTTTTCTATTTGGAAGGCTATCGTTAGACCTATTCTACCATAAATAAAATTTTCCATCAATGATAAAATTTTACATTTTTCTTTCACATTATACCATTTTGTGGAATATTCTTTATCAAATAAGAAAAGGAGGATAGTTAAAAATAACACATAAATAAAATAATCCAAAAATAACAGGAAAATAATTGTAAGTAGATCACAATTTTCCAGCTGCAGAATATCATGTAGCAAATAATAAAAAGGAGGTTATATATATGGCGTTTGTTAATCAGGTAAGTACAACCAACTTCGTTCCTCAGAAGCTAAAGGTATTAAAGGTTCTCTGTCAAGATTGTTTCCAAGAAATGGGCACAACCGCATTTCCCGGCCTGGCAGTAGGTATTGATCTCCCAGTTGCCGACCTTGATCTACTTGTGTTTGATGTAGAGGCAGGTATTCCTACAGTACCTAACATCACAGTATTACCAAACAAGGTCCTAAACACTATCTCTGTTCCCTTAACAGTAACTGTTACATTATTAGGTGTAGAAGTTCTTACACTTGATATCCCTGGCTTCTTTATTACAGGTGAAATTGTATGTTCAGGCATCGTTCCTGATGGTACAGTAAACGTACAAAAGCATGATCTACAAGTGTTAGAGCCTATCGTGCCTGTTGTTGCTGACTTTACTGTGGTTGATGGTCTGATAACTGAATTAACCCTGCTAATTACCGTTATCGTTGAAGGCTGCGCAGTTATCAGCAGAGAAGAAATTCTTAAGGTTAATGCCGCCAGCCTGTTCTGTCCTTGCCCCTAAACCACTAAGCTAAGTTAAAACAAGATTTTATATGCTACCACAAGTCCTTGGTCTCTCAAAAGAGGCCAAGGACTTAATATTTATTTTTTTAGTTATTAATTTTTACCTGAGATAAATTACCAATTAGATAATAATCCTACTAAATCACCATAAAAAAACCACCAGAGTATTATGTTAGAAAATACCAAAGGAGAGTTGTTATGAACTGTGACAAAACCATCAAAGAAATAAAGACCTTTGTAGTAGTTTTTAGAGATACATTAACAAAAATCGGTGAAGCAACTATACCTGCTCCCATCGGGGTTGATATTGATCCCAAAACCGGTGAGGTTAATGTTCCCTTAGAAATTACACCAATGGGAGACGTTGTTTTAAACCCCATAATTGGCAAAAACAAATTAGTTAATGAAGGCTCCCTTAAGATTATGTTAACTTTCAAGGATTTATATCCAGGGCCGTGTCCTGATGTTAGAAAGAGTATCAGCCATGAAGTATTAGTTCCAATACAGTCTGTTCATAAAATCGAGGAAATCTGTCCAGAGGACCATATTCAGGAAAAGGTCGAAATTAAATCTATTAAAGTTAAAGGCATTCCTGATAAGTCTATTTCCAAATTTGCCGGTCGAAAAATGAATCTACTAATAAAAGTTACTCTGCAAGTTGAGGTTATCATTGCCCGAGAAGAAATTATCTGCGTTCAAGTCCAAAGTAAATAATTTTTTCTATCACTTATGAGCAAGGGATTCTTAGTTTTACTTAAGAATCCCTTTGAAGTCTTGCTGTTAATAAATTTTTGTATTGCAAAATTTTACCATTTATCTAAATTCACATTATACATTTTCCGGAGTATTATGTAGAAAATACCAAAAGGAGAATTGCCATGGAATGCAACAAAAAAATTAAAGAAATTAAAACTCTTGTGGTTATCTTCAAAAAAATATCCTAAAAATTGGTGAAGCTATTATACCTTCCCCCATTGGGTTGATATTGATCCCAAAACTGGCGAGCTAAAGGCCCCGATTAATATCAAGCCAATGGGTAACGTAGTATTAAAACCCGAAATCGAAAAAAATTTACTTATTAATCAAGGGTATCTTAAGCTGAAATTAATATTTAATGATCCTTGTCCCTCTTCATGTTCCGCTGCAAGAAGTAAAATTTCCAGAGAAGTTATTGTCCCTGTTCAATCCGTTCATAAAATTGATAACTTATGTCCCGATGATCATGTTCAGGAAAAGGTTAAAGTTAAAGCTATAAGCGTCAGGGGTGTTCCTGATAGTGCTAATTGCCAAAAATGGAATATAATTATTAAAGTGATTCTAGAAGTTAAACTGGTAATTTCTCGGGAAGAGCTAGTTTCAGTACCAATAATTGGTGATCATGAAAAGAAATGCAAAAAGCACCACTGTGGCTATGATAATTATCTGGAGCCTGAAGCTATGACAGAATTTGAAAACTTTCTGGAATTTCTTGGAGAAACAAAGAACTAGTGCCTGAAGTGCCTCGCCTTGGTGTATACCTTGAGCTTTTTCTTTCTCATAATTTTTCGATTTTCACATAAACTAACTTAGTATTATACAGTTTGGTATGGCCATTCTTATTTTTAATAAATAACTAGGGGTATAAAAATGAATGCAGAACAATTATTAATACTTATTGTGGCAGGTATTGGACTTTGGGTTGTATCTATCAGGCTTTCCATAGGTTATGAGAAAAAGGCTGGGAAAGGAAAAAGGCCTGGACCATTCCTTCCTTAGTCCTTGGGGCAGGAGTAGCTCTGGTAATTAGCTACCTGGTTGAGGCAACCCTACAAGAAACATTACTACTGTTGCTGGGTCTAACAATGTTCAGCTATTTTAACTCCTTGGTGATACATGCGGGCAGAGAAAAACTCCAGGCTATGTTAAATAACCGGGGAAATGTAGTAGAGCCACCTGACTCAAATCAAGAAGAAAAATAATTACATTTAATACTTAGCTACCACCTTTGGGAGGTAGCATTTTTATTTTTAGGCACCAAATATATGTCCGAAATTTCGAGAACAAGCTCAAATGCTGTCATTATATTATCTAAGTTTATTAATCGCTAAATTTAAATAACAATTATTCATATTTAATATAAAGGTATTTTTAATATAAATAGATAAATTATACCAAAACTTTAAAAGGGGGTCTGAATAAATCACATAATCTTGCTTATTATAATTTTGGGAGGGACCAATTTTGAAAAGACATTTATTGATTATTATGTCTGGTTTAAGTATCGGGGCTTTGGCAGTAATTCTGGTCCTGATGGGTAATCCCGGCAACTATGGCGTTTGTATTGCCTGTATGTTGCGGGATATATCCGGAGCCTTAGGCTTACACCGGGCAGCAGTGGTTCAATACCTTCGCCCAGAAATAATTGGCATGGGTTTGGGTGCTTTTGTGGCAGCAATTGCCACCAAGGAGTTCCGCACTACCGGTGGCTCAAGTCCCATCCTCAGATTTTCCCTTGGTTTTGTAGGTATGATTGGCATGTTAGTGTTCCTTGCTGTCCCGTTAGAACAGTACTTCGCCTTGCCGGTGGGGATTTAAATGCCGGAGTTGGTTTAATTGGACTTATTGTTGGTATAGTAATTGGCACATATTTTTTAATTAAAGGTTTTTCTTTGGGCAGGACAGCAAAGCAGCCCCCTTCCAATGGTTATGTCTTCCCATTACTGGTTATTGGTCTATTGCTTCTAGCTCTAGCAGCACCGGCCTTTATCTTTATAAGTCAAGAGGGTCCTGGCTCAATGCATGCACCACTGCTTATTTCCCTTGGTGCAGGTTTATTTATTGGCATCATAGCCCAGCGTTCACATCTTTGTATGGCTGGGGGAATCAGGGACTTAATCTTCTTTAAAGACTTTCATTTGATGTATGGTTTCCTTGCCGTTTTTGTTGCTGCCTTAATTGGCAATCTCCTGGTGGGTTCCTTTAAACTTGGTTTCACAGGCCAGCCCTTAGCCCATACCGATGGTCTGTGGAATTTCCTAGGAATGCTGCTGGCAGGATTCACTGCGGTTCTTTTAGGAGGCTGCCCACTCCGCCAGTTAGTCTCAGCCTCAGAGGGTAATACCGATTCGGCAATTACTGTCCTTGGTATTATAGCAGGAGCAGCCTTTGCCCATAACTTTGGGCTGGCGGCCAGTGGTAATGGGGTTCCCCTAAATGGAAAGTTTGCGGTAGTTATTGGCTTAGTCTTTACCTTTGTTATAGCCTTTGCTGTTTGCAAGTTTAAGGTTGGAGGTGACGTTAAATATGAAAAAGGTAGTGGATGCCAGGGGTCTATCCTGTCCTGAGCCGGTTATATTAACCAGGCGAGTACTCCAGGAGCAGGGTATCGATCAGGTGGAAGTCATAGTGGACAATAAAACCGCCGTAGAAAATATCACCCGAACAGCTGAAAATCTTGGGTGGCTGGTCAAAGTCCAGGAACAAAATGAGGAATATATATTAATTATAACTAGATAGGATCATGAATGTTAAAGCGGCCCCCCAGGGCCTCTTTTTTCTTGTAGAGGAATGATTTACATTGTATAGAATATTAAAAATTTATTGTAATCATTGCAGCAAAATTGTAACATGTGATTAAGAAAAAAAATAATCAACGTTAATCTCCTCTACAGGGGGTGCAGCAGTGGAAAAGGGAATTTTTAAAAACTTGATCCGTATAGCCCAAGTCATGGCGGACACCTTCGGACGCAATTGCGAGGTTGCAGTACATGACCTGGCTAATCTGGATAAATCTCTAATTTATATTGCAGGTAACATAACTAAGCGTAAGCCAGGTGCCCCAATTACCGATCTGGTGGTCCGGGTGCTGCACCAGGAAGGAGATCAGGCCCAGGATATGTAGGTTATAAAAGCATTACCCCTGACGGCCGCATACTGAAGTCTTCCACCACCTTTATTAGAAACGAGCAGGGAAAAATCATCGGCGCCTGTGTATCAACTTTGATATAACCGACCTTCAACAATTACAAAGTACCCTGGGAGATTTAATAAATTTACCAAGTCAAAATTCTGACGAAAGGCGGGAAACTTTTACCTCGGCGGTTCATGAGACCATCGACTCTCTGGTAAATCAAGCTGTTGAAATTGTAGGCAAAGCTCCAGCTAATATGCAAATGGAGGATAAAATAAGATTCGTTGCTGCCCTTGAACAAAGGGGTGCATTTTTGATCAAGGGTTCTGTGGATTACATTGCTACGGTTTTAGGAGTATCTAAATATACAGTCTATAACTACCTTCAGAAAATCCGTTCTGCAGAGGGTTTTAACCTAAACCCCCTTGGATGATTAGTCAATCAGTTTCTTAAGGAGTGATTATGACAAAATTGTATTTGGAAACCAGACTTAATAACTACTAGCTGAAAGAGAGGGTTTCCCATGAAAAACTAGGTTTACTTACAAGATTAATTATCGGCCTTGCCCTTGGTATCCTTGTAGGTTTTATTTCTAAAGAAATCATTCAAGCTGATTTCCTGGTACGTTTATTAGCCACCTTTAACGGTATTTTCGGCAGCTTCCTGACTTATATTATCCCTTTAATCATTATTGGCTTTGTCGCTCCCGGGATTGCGGAATTGGGTAGAGGTGCCAGCAGGCTTTTAGGTATAACAACTCTTCTGGCCTATGTGTCTACCATTACTGCCGGCACCCTGGCCTTCCTGGTGGGAACCGGAATATTGTCAAAAATTGTTTCTTCTGTGGGAGGGCATGCTGAAAATCCTGAAGAGGCTCTGGTTAGCGGCTTTTTCTCCATAGGCATCACCCCAATTATGGGCGTAATGTCAGCACTGGTTACCGCTTTTATGTTAGGCCTAGGTATGGCGGCCCTGCAAAATAAATCCCTTTATCAAGTGACTAAAGATTTCCAGGGTATTATTGAAAAGGTTATTCAAGGGGTAATTATCCCCCTGCTGCCCATTCACATAGCCGGTATATTTGCCAATATGACCTATGCGGGTGAAGTTGCACGAATCATGCAGGTTTTTGGCGTAGTATTTGCCATCATCATTATTACCCATATGCTGATGATTTTGTCCCAATATACTATCGCTGGTGCCGTAACTGGAAGGAATCCCTTTACTGCCCTGAGAAATATGATCCCGGCGTATTTTACAGCCATTGGTACCCAATCCTCTGCAGCTACCATTCCCGTTACACTGCGTAGCGCTAAGAAGAATAATGTTTCCAATGAAGTGGCTGACTTTGCCGTACCCCTGTGCGCTACCATCCACCTGTCGGGTAGTACAATTACCCTGACCATGTGTGCCATAGCCGTAATGCTGATGTCAGGAATTACACCGCATTCGGTGCCATGTTCCCCTTTATTCTAATGCTGGGCATAACCATGGTGGCAGCCCCTGGAGTTCCTGGTGGCGCTGTAATGGCCGCCCTGGGGCTGTTACAATCTATGCTGGGCTTTACTGAAGCCCAGTTGGCCCTAATGATTGCCCTTTACCTGACCCAGGACAGCTTCGGTACAGCCTGCAACGTAACTGGTGACGGTGCCATAGCGTTGATGGTAGATAAATTCTCAGATGGTTCCGTTGGAGCTCCCAAAATGGAATTGGCTGGTGAAAAGGCCTAAATAAGCATCATAACAAGCCCAGATCTCGGATCTGGCTTTCAGATTGTCGAGAAACTACCTATATTCGGGTTTTAATAATCCCTCACGACTCCTCTCTCCGCAGTGGACAGCGCTAATCCSTTGCTTCGGGCGAAAATGGGCCGCCTTCGAGTAAA
>AWVY01000022.1 GCA_004143605.1 Desulforamulus aquiferis | reverse complement strand
AGTCCGGGCAGGGGAATTTGGGTAGACCAGTTATCTACTGCCCACCGCCCCCTTGTCCACCACCCTCTTGTTCACCGGCCTGGCCTTCTTGGCCACCTTCGGCACCTTGAGATTCAATGGCTTTAATCTCACCATCAACCTCTACTTCCATAACCTTGCCGTCCTGGGTAACGATCCTGACCTTGGTTTTCTGGCCACCCCCTTGACCTTGGTCAGACTGTTGTTCCGAACCTTCCTGGCCTTCCTGATCACCTTGGCCAGGAGAATTTTCCTGTCCCTGTTGGCCCTGTTGTTCTTGCTGCCCTTGCTGCTGGCCCCCTTGCTGTGGCTCTAACTTACCCCAACGTTCCTCCAATAGGTAAATTTGTTCCTGTTGTACAAGGCGAACAGGGATAATCTTAGCGGGAATATCAAAATTGCCATTTTGTATCCTGGTGTCACTGTTCCAATTGCCCTTATTAATTAAATCCACTGCTGCATCAAAGGCAAAGTTCGCCAATTGTTCAGGCATGATATCAATTTCTGCGTCATGTTCACCTGCAGCCAGGGCCTGGGATGACTGCTTGTCAGCCCCAACCCCCACAGTGACAATCTGACCTTCCAGACCTTGTTTTTTTAGCTCCTTTAAGGCAGCCATACATAATTGACCATCTGTTGCCAAGATGGCATCAACCTTTTCGGTTTGGAGGCTTTTCTGCACGGTCATCTGGGCAAATTCAGGCTTACCTTCTGAATGTTCGACAACCTTTACATTTCCAACATTTTGACTTTGTTGTAAAACTCCCTGGGCACCCGAGGCAATTTTTTGGGATACAGGGTCCACGGGATCTCCCTTTAGTATAAGTACATTAAAATTTGGTTGCTGGCCGGTCTGCTGAGACTGAACCAGCATTTTATTTAGTGCCAGCATACCTTGTAGCTCTCCGGCGCGGGTATGATCCGAGGCTATATAACCGTCCAATGGTGCATTAGCTGGTAAGGTTTCCAGGCCTATTACCTTTATTTTTGCCTGGGTGATCTTCTCTACCAGCCTTACCCCCTCTTGGGGACTTACAACCTGTAGGACAATGGCCTTAACCTTTTGTTCTATTAGCTTGTCAATATCCTGTTCCTGCTTGGAAGGATCCATTTGGGCGTCCATCCAGGTGATTTGCACATTTTCCCTTTGCTTTCTTTGATCCATATACTTTTTTATAGTCTGGTTGCCGTCAAAGTCCATGGAAGCTAGACTAACGCCAATTTTTACATTGTTTGTTTGGGGTTTAGGCTGTGGCTCCTGACCCGGGCAGCCTGTAGAAAATATCATAAACGAAGCAAGCAGTATACCTAGACCTGCAGTTTTAATAGTTTTAAAGGTCATCACGTCACCTCTGTATTTAACGTTGTTACATTTATTATTACTTAAAAGCCGATAAATATGATTATTTTGTTTAGAGCCTGAATGAACTAGTATTAATATCGAATATATATGAAAATTAACATGACGTTAGATTACCTATCGGTCGAAATTTATCTAATTTTAGTTCCTAAACTAACGATAATATGTTAAAATTTAACTAATTTGTTTGGAACCAATTGGTTACATATGTGCCAATTGGTTTACTTCTTTAATAGCCAAAAAAGAGAATGTTTTTAAAATTCATACTATACAAACAGGAGGAACCAGATGTTAGAAGGCGTGGTTTATACAGATCTAGACAAATGTAAAGAGTGTTCTGCCTGTCTCCAAGTGTGTGAAACAAAGTCAATAAGATTTGAGGATGGAAAGGGCCAAATAATAAAGGCAGCTGCCTTAATTGTGGTCTGTGTATCAACGTTTGCAGTAAAGGGGCTAAGGCTTATAAAAGAAGCTTGGAAAATGTCAAGAGTCTAGCGGGAAAGAAGAAGTGTGCCATGGTCCTTGCTCCCTCCTATGTTATTGTTGCCAAGAAAAGATATGGTTGTTCACCCGAACAATTTTGCACTGCCTTAAAAAAGCTAGGTTTCTCCCTAGTATATGAGTCAAGTTTTGGAGCAGATGTAGTAACAAAGGTTTATATTGAATATGTTAAGAATAAAATTCAGTCAAGTGGAAAAGAAAAGACCCATGTTATTACAAGCCCCTGCCCGTCACTAATGAACTTTATAGAGAAACACGTTCCTGAGCTAATTGATGAGTTTGCCCCGATTCTAAGCCCCATGGCAGCCCAGGCAGTACTGGCAAAGCAATGGAACAATAATGATGTGGTTATTATTGGTGGAAGTCCCTGCCCGGCAAAAAATCAGAACTCCTTGATCAGTCCCTAGGGCTGTTTGAAGAAGTGCTGACCTTTGAAGAGTTATGTGAGTGGCTGGATATGGAGAATATTAATCCATCATCCTTAGAGGCAGCCGAATTTGATGGTATTCAAGCCCTATATGGTGCAGGATTTCCCATATCTGGCGGTTTGGCCAAGACCCTGGAACAATTCTCCAGTGGATTAGAAATTAACCCCATTGGCAGTGACATACTTGTCATTGAAGGGGAACATAGAAGCTTAGAATTTTTGAAACAAATGGCGGAGGATAAGAAAAGGGATAAAGAATTAACTAATTATCCCCAGCTAATTGATATTCTATATTGCGATGGCTGTATTGTTGGCAAAGCTATGGGTGTAAAAAGTAATTTTCTAGAAAGCAAAAGGATTGTTGCCGACTACACTCAAAATAGATTTAAAAAGGTAAAAGAAAAGGGACTCTTTAAAAAACACAAGGGTTATCAATTCTTAGTAAAAAATACAGTTAAGGCACCGGACTTCAAAGGCTGGATTGATATTGTGGAGCAACTGATAAAGGGCAATAGATTTTATCGTTCTTGGGAAAGTCAAAAATATAATAAGGATCACCCTATGGATACTGAACTTAAGGCCATCCTGGCCCAGGACGGCAAATACTCCATAGATGATGAGCTTAATTGCCGGGCCTGCGGCTATAAAACCTGCAGGGAGAGGGCCATTGCTGTATATAATAGAGAGAACGTTGCCGGAGGATGTGTGATACACCAAAAGGAATTGGCCCAGAAGCTTCACGCTGAGGCCCAGGCAGTAAATGTAACAGTACTAGAGAATACCGAGGCACTGATCTTAACTATAAATGAAATAGTTAAAGGTAATCAAAGTAATGCCCAAATGTCTAACAGACTTCTCGCAAGCATAGAGGAACACGGTGAGGAAATTCTTAACCTACGAAGCAAAATCAATGATATAATCAAAACCTTAAGTTATTTCACGGATATGTCAAACAGCATAGCAAGTATAGCAGACCAAACAAAAATGTTAAGCTTGAATGCCCAGATAGAGGCGGCCAGGGCAGGGGAAACAGGCAGGGGATTTGCCGTGGTTGCCGGTGAAGTCGGAAAGTTATCCGCCGAGACCCATGAAAAACTTAAGTCAGTTAATGCTTATAAAAATGAGGTAGCCACAAATCAGCAGGAACTTGATCGGATAATCTCTAAACTTATAAATGATTCCACACAGGTCAGTGAATTGGCAAATTCCTCAGCAGCAGTGGCAGAGCAGATTTCAGCATCTTCTGAAGAGTTATTTGCTGCGACAGAAAACCTAAAATCAATAATAAAGTAAAAAAAGGCGACCAAGCCTATATGCTTGGGTCGCCCTTTGCTTATTTTGATGCTAGCTTTTCCTTGAGAAATTTTGCCCAGTCGCCATCTGGTATTACTTGAGCATTTTCTCTTAACCACTGGGCTTTTGAAGGTGGCCAAAGATACATGTGGGCTTTAACTGTTTCACCTGACTCAAGCACAACATCTTTTATTTCCCTAATAAGGTGACTTTGACTTTCAACACCGGTGTATTTTTGAATTTCGTCAATTTGTGGGAGAATTACAGGCATTTCCCTGGTGTCAAACATTACTCCCTTTATTTCCCCTTCACCGCTAAGAACTACCGGATAGCCGTCCTCGGGGAGATAATACATTACTCCCTTAGCCTTGGCTACATAGACCACTGGCTTGTAATTCTCAACAAAGCGCTGGTAATTTTCTAAGCCAGGCAACAAGGTGCCATATACAAAAAGATTATTCAAATACATACTGTTCACCTCTCCTTAGTATTTTATAGCCTAAGTTGACAAAAATAGCATCATGGAGGAAAATTTATTAGATAGATCATACCTTAACTTCCAGGGATATTATCTTTAATTGTATTTTAAAGGAAGTATTAAACACAAGAACTTGGGCTAAATTTTATTGAAATCTTTCTGAGGAGGTTAAACAGATGGGGACTGATAGACCGCAAGCAGGAAGGGATTATTATTTTGTTAAGTTTAATCCGGAGCTTAAACACCAGGGCGGAGAATTCAACTTGAATAATTATGTGGTTTATAAGGCCAGGCTAATTAAAGTAACAGAAGATAGCTATCTAATACAAAACGATCAGCTAGAGACCTTGGAACTAAAGAATACCTTATTGTTTAATAGTAAGGATGAGGCAGAAAAATATAAACTTCACCTGTCTTTTTAGTTTTTATATTTAATACTATCCCCCGAATTATTTTTAGGCTGATACGGGACAATATAGGAAAGCAGCTAAATAGGGGTTGATAAGGTGAAAAATGACGATAAGCCAAGGTTTATACTAAGGGAGAAGCATGAAGACGGCTCTGTGGAAGCAACCATGCCTTATCCCTTGGTTACCTTCGGGAAATAGTCAGGCCATCTCAGGTGAGGGTACAAGTTTTTGGATTGAGCCCTATGAAGGAAAGGTAGAAAAAGAAGACGAGGAAGAATAAAATGACCGGGTTGACCGGTCATTTTCAGTCTATTGAAAAGATACAACTTGGGTTTTAATAATCCCGAACAGCGACATTCGAAGCAGYGGAAACAGCGCTTCGCGAAGCTGAGGATGCGAAAATGGGTGAGCGGACATGGACGTCCGCTCAAGCCTGAGGTAAACACGATGTTTACTCGAAGGCGGCCCATTTTCGCCCGAAGCAAGGGATTAGCGCTGTCCACTGCGGAGAGAGGAGTCGTGAGGGATTATTAAAACCCGAAGGTAGTTTCTTGACAATCCGAGGACTTCAGAGATTTCTCTGAAGTCTTTTTGACATTCTTTAGCTTATACTATGTTTGATTTATTTACCTATGAAGGAAATAACATGGGATTTATTGAATATGTAGTATAAAATCCTAGTCTTAAGGAGGGTAATATTTTGAAGAGATTGTTAAAAATACTGTGTCTCTTGGTGTTACTTACTTTTACTTTAACATCATCCGCAGCGGCATATTCCATAAATAGCATATCTAGGATTGTAAGTATTAGTAATAATAATCAATACTATTCTGTTGGAGAAATAAGATTCAGTGAAGATAAGGATTTCAATAATGATTTTAAAAATGGGGATATCTTTACAATAGCTCTTCCCCAAGGTGTTAGCTGGAACCCTGAAACAGTTGTTAATGCCACCTATGCTGATGTAAAATTAGTTTCCGACAGAGTGCTGGAGATAAAAATGAAAAACTGTACTGACGGAGTTACTGACACTATAGTTTTGACTGGCCTTCAGATTAAAGTCGGCAAGGAATTTACAGGAGATATTAAGCTGGAAATTGACGGAAAAGATTCAGGTATTACCAGTTCAATAAGTAGTTCGACAGATAATTCGATAAAAACCAACGTACAGAAATATGAAAATGAAATAGTGACTGTTTTAAAGGTCTTTGACCAATTCTCTGCCTTGATTGCCAGGGAAAACGGGGAACAGTATATAGTAGAAACCGATGTTCCTTTAGGTCTTTGGAGTCTTCAAAAGAAGCCAGTTATCATTCTCTCTCCCGGTTCTTTTTTGCCGGGCCTGGTGCGTACCTTCAGGTGCCCAGTGGGAACAAAAGTCTCATTATAGATGTAATCCAATTAAATAGCAAAGTGACCAATCCAGAACATATTAAATCCAATAAATTGAGGGTGTTTGTTAATGGAAGCTTACTTTCTTTTGATACAGAGCCAATTATTGATGTTGGGGTAACCTTGGTTCCATTTAGAAAAATTATGGAGACTCTTGGGGTAGAGGTGTCCTACGATGAGCAGTTTAATATGATTAAAGCAAAAAAAGAGAATATAAACCTTGAATTAAAAATAGGAGACTATACTGCGAAGGTCAATGATAAGCCGGTTAGTTTGCAGGTTCCAGCTCAAATTATTAAAGATCGCGCATTAGTTCCCATAAGATTTATATCTGAGTCAATGGGAGCAAATGTAGAGTATAATGAGCTGGAGAAAATAATATCTATAACCTATTAATTAAAACAAATCTTACACAAGTGCATTATACAAGGCCCTCAGAACAGATTTCCTACCATCTGCCTAAGGGCCGTGTATAAAATGTGTATAAGTCTGTGGATAACTGAAAATTGGTGTGGATAATTGTTGAAACATGTAACAAAGCCGCCCTTAAAATGGCGGCTTATTCGATCATCCCAACATTCTTACCAACCAAGGTTAATAACTCATTTTTCCAAGTAATCAAACGATGCTTCTTAACACCCATTAAATTACATATCTCATTATTTGAGATTCTCTTTCCCCAGAATTTTAGCCTCAAAAACTCACTTTTTTCTGGGGTGGTACAGAACTGATTAAAGGCTGTTTCCATCTGCAGCAGCCAGGCTTTAACCTCATCTGGTGCAGCGTCACCCAACTCAATTACTTCTTCTTTACTTCAGGGTACGCAACAACTTCCATTTGAATTAATTTATATATTGCAATTTTTGGAATATTATCTTGGTGAGTCAATGTTTATAACCTCGGTAACCATATTGCTTCTTGGAAAATATATCATATATCGATATAATGCGACAATAGCTTTTGTGAAAATATAATGTATTATATATAAATTAAGAAAGGCTGCCCATATATGGGCAGCCAATAGAGATGAAAATAAATTTCTGGAGGTATAATGAATTGTAGCAAAACCTCTTACATAATTCCACATAAAATTACTGGGTTAGTTACATTAATTTGCAAAGGAAAGGATAAATAAAAAGCTATTTTTTACTGGCCCTAAAACCAGCTGTCTGAGCCTCCTCTTCAGTAAAAAACCATGCTTCCGGATTTGTTTGCTCATAATACTGCCCGCCAGGAACGTGATAAATTTTCTCCCCTCTAGAATTGATGTTACCCTTGATAGTTTCCCCTTTAGGCCCGGCCTCAGTTTCTTTGTTTTGCTGAGGTTCTTGTTGTCCGGACAGTCCCCACAAACCCCTTTTTGCCTCTCTGGCCTCCCTTTGATAAAGGGTAAACTGATCAACATATTTTACGTTTGGAGGAATGGTTAGAAGCTGGGCGTAGCCATTTAAAAGCAAGTGTGCGTTAAACAGCTTATTTCTAATTTCTCCATCAGTAATTTCAATAGGTTCCTCCAGCCAAATATAGGCTAGCAGACGGCCGTATCTGTCCCTTTCTCCAGCATCTAATTCTAGGAAGACTGTTTTATTGCTCAATTCTTTTTTCGTAAAGTTGGATGCTTCTCTACCGTAGGGCTCCACAGGATGATTAGGCTTTACTGTTTCAGGGGTATCTACACCTATCAGCCGTACTCTTTCGGTAGTTCCTTTTAAAATCACATCTAATGTATCTCCATCAACAATTTTAGTTATTTGAACCTGTGTAAGGGATAGGTTGCTTTTGATTTCGCTTTGAGAGGTGTTTTGAGTTTGAGTAGGGGGATTATCTTGCCCCTTAGTGATACTACAACCTGACAGGAGTATTGCCAGAGAAAAAATAACTAACAAAAGAGTAAATCTCACCTTATCACCCAATATCCTTTAATAGATTTGATTATAGTTAGTTAAAATACATAAACCGGGTAACAGCTAGTTTTTTGTTTGCTTAATATCATCCTTGAGTAAAGTGCGTCCGGTCTTTTTATACCAATCCCAATGTTCAATAAAATGATATGTTGCCAAAATTGCAAGTCCTAAACCACCCCATCTATGGAGGAATTTAAATAAAATTCTAATGGCGGTTCCCTTAGGGAGAACTCCAGCCCATAACAGTACTCCGCTTATACCACTGGCAGCAAGCAACCCTATTAGAGCAGTATCTATCATAAAATATTTTGTTGTTTTATCTAAGGTTTTAGTTGGTTTATCCATGGACTTATTATTTGCTTTGGTATAAAAATTATCCTGGGTTATTTTCGGCCAATTATCCAAAGTATTAACTTATCCCAAAGGGGTACCGTTAGTACCTTTGATAATAGTATGCCTGAAACCAGGACGGTAAGCATCAGCTTCCAATTATAAAACAAGAAAAATCCCGAAAAACCTAAGAATAAGAGTACAGCCATTTTAAGAAAAAAACGAACATTAGATCGCTGATAGATTGATGAGGTCCTACCATTTTCTGAGAAACCTTTTAACATCACTAACCCAACTAACAAGAAGTAAATAATTGAAATTATTAGGTTTAGCATCAAACTCCTCCAATCTAAACAATTTAATACATTATACCTTAATTTATAAATGACTGGCCCTAAATAATAATTTTTAAAAATTGGCACAATTATCCTATCTTGTTTTTATATATAATATTGCTTAATCACTCTTTTTTTGATATCATACTTTTGAAGCTTGTGAAATAATGCATTATAAAAGCTGAAAATAAAGAAAAAATCAGTGGGTCTAAGTTGCCCGCTGCAAATCCTGCTTTGTGCGTTGCTTGTTGATTTTTAAACCACAGTGTGTTTTTGGGAGCCACTGCTTAGATTGCAGATATCAGGCCGTCATGGAACGGAAGGTAGAAACAGTTTAGCTGACACCCACCTGCGAGCAGCGGGTATTAAAAACACCAAGTGGACGGCTAAGTGGGTTACTTTTAGGATCTGGGGTATTTCTCCAGGTCTTTATTTTTTATTTAATAATCTCTCCTTTAGCATAGATTTAATTCTCTGGGGCCAATCTAAGAATAATCGGGGGGGATAAGATGCGTAAGAGAAAAGTTGAACGTTCGGTTGTAGCCATTACCAGGGATCCTATGGAAGGCCGTGCTGTTTGCCAGGCTTTGGATATGCTGCCCATTGATCATATTATTAAGTCCGGGGATACAGTTGTCATTACACCAAACTGGGTTAATACAAGGCCCCCACAGTCAGGAACAGTTGTGGGACCTGAAACCTTAAGGGAACTAATAAGGTACATAAAGGGGAGAAATCCTGGCAGATTAATAGTTGCTTGTGGGTCCGGGGGTGATCCAACTCCGAAAGTACTTGAGCAAACAGGCTATAAACAAATACTGGACCAGGAGCAGGTTGAATTTATCGATACAAACTACGGACCTTACGAAGAGTTAAGTTTAAATCATCAATATCCACCTTCAACTCCGGTAAATAAAATATTGTTTGAGGCGGACGTTTTGATTTCATTCACGCAAATTAAGCACCATGAAGAGGCCACAGTTTCACTGGGTATCAAGAATATCGCCTTATCCTGGCCGCCGGCAGAAATCCATGGCTGGCCTAAAACCCAAAGGGGCATACATGAGAGACTTCACGGCTTTATCGCTGCCATGGGTGAGAAAATCCCCATTGACTTAACTATCTTAAGTGGAGACAAGGCTATGATTGGGACTGGCCCATCCAAAGGAAAAGCAGTCAATTCTGATATAGTGATAGCCGGAACCGATCCTGTGTCCACAGACGTTGTGGGGGCAAGATTGCTGGGCTTTATGCCCCAGGCTGTTAACTACCTTTACGAATTGATTCTCAGGGGTGCAGGAGAAGGAGATCTAAAGAAAGTGGAGCTGAAGGGCATACCCCTTTACGAGGCTGAAAAGGCCTTTAGTCAGGCTGCTTATGGTTTTCCAATAGTGGTGGACGAAGGCCGCCTTAAACCACTTCAACTTAAATAGTGGCTACCAAAAAGGGAATAATACAACTAATTTAGCTAAAAGGAGTTGTTTTGATGTCTAAATTCAGTGATAAAGAAATTCAAGGCCAGGTGCAAGCTCTAATAGACAAGACAAATGGGTTAAAGGATTATGGTATCAAGGCCCAGGTGCAGAATGGAGAAGTACATCTGATGGGATTGGTAGATACACTTCATGAAAGACGCCAACTTCATGAGCTAATTTCCCGGGTGCCAGGTATTAAAACTATTGAAAATGGAGTATCAATAAGTACTGACGGACAAATTAATGATGGGGAAGTGACGGCGGAAGTTTATGAGGAATTAGAAAACAATGATGTGAATTTGAAGCATATTGGTGCTGAAGCCCATGGAGGTACTATATATCTGCGGGGTCGGGCAGAGAGCACTGAGGAGATCCAAAATGCCTTGGAGGCTGCCACCAGGGCCAGGGGTGTCAGGGACGTGGTAAATCAGGTTACTATAAGGGAAGAGGACGAGCTGTCCCTTAAAGATCTATTCCATAGTCAGGTCAATAATGACAGGGAAAATCCTGATGCAAAGGATGGTTTATATTAATCATAAAAAAGTGGGGAATAAATATTCCTCACTTTTTTTGCAGGGATCTTTCATTTAATAGTAAATAAGAAGTATACTTAATTAGTAAAGGTTCGAATAGAATCTTAGTAAGTCTTCTTATATGGAGGTAAGACATTGAAAGAGACCACCTTCTTTATAAAACAATTACAAGATAAAGGGCTTAAGATAACTCCCCAGAGGCAAGAAATAATCCGTGTTTTTTAGAGAGCAAAAACAATCACCTCAGTGCTGAGGATGTTCATAATCAGATAGCCGAAAAGTTTCCTAGTATGAGTTTGGACACAGTGTATAGGAATCTGAGTGTTATGCAACAACTAGGGATATTAACCGAGCTTAATTTTGGTGAGAGAAAAAATCTTTTTGAAATTAATTCATCCCAGCACCATCATCACTTGGTTTGTACTAAATGCGGAGTTTCTGAAGAAATTGATTTTTGCCCCTTGGAGTTCCTTGATGCCGAAAAGGTAAAGAATTTTAAGGTTAAAAAACATAGTTTTGAGATTTTTGGAATATGTGCAAACTGTATGGAGTAGGGAATTATTTTAGTATTACTTCCTCAAAATGACTAAAAAAAGATTGGATTGGGAGCCAATTGATGAGAAAGCAAGTTTTAATTGAGCTGACAAATTTATATTTTACCTATGGGTGTCATCCGGTACTGGATAACGTAAATCTTGAAATTAAGACCGGCGAGTCGGTGGGCTTGCTAGGTCCCAACGGTTCGGGAAAAACTACTTTGTTAAAATTAATACTGGGTCAGTTAAGGCCCCATTCTGGCGCTGTAAAGGTTTTTGGAGTTGAAGCCCACAGACTAAGGGAGAGATACAGAATAGGGTATGTAGCTCAAAGGGCCACACATTTTAATACTGAATTTCCTGCAACAGTTAAGGAAGTGGTGGCTTCTGGTAGAGTTCCAAGGAGAGGTTTGTTCAGGTTGCTCACCTCCCAGGACTACCAAAGGGTTGACCAAGTATTAGACATGGTTGGGTTATCCAGTATGTGCAACCAACCTGTAGGAACATTATCGGGGGGCCAGCAGCAGAGAGTATTTATTGCCCGGGCCATAGTTTCCGAACCGGAGATATTAATTATGGATGAACCTACTGTTGGTATTGACTCAGCAGCTCAGTCCTCCTTTTATGAATTGCTTAAAAAATTAAACAGCAAGGAGAACATAACCCTTCTAATAGTATCCCATGAAATGGAGGGACTTTCTTCAGTGATAAGCCGACAGGTGTGTCTCGACAAGAATCTCTGCTCATGCAATTGCCATTCGTATCCTGCAAAAAAAATGCAGGTTAGTTGTAGCAAGCGATTGGCATTTCAATATGCTAAATAATGGGAGTTGACCAATGGAGATTTTTCAATACGAATTTATGCATCGTGCCTTCCTGGCGGGGATTATTATCGGCTTGATTTGTCCCGTGGTGGGACTTTTTGTGGCATTGAGAAGAATGTCAATGATATCCGATGCCTTGTCCCATGTTTGTCTTGCCGGTGTTGCAGCAGGTTTATTTAGCGGCAGTAACCCAATTATTACTGCTTCAGCCTTTGCCATAGCAGGCGCTTTGACAATAGAGAAGCTAAGGGAAAAGTTTAAGACCTACTCGGAAATATCCATTGCTATCACCCTTTCCACAGGGGTAGCCCTGGGTGCTATTTTATTGGATTTAGGAAAAGGCTATAATGCTAACTTTATGAGCTATCTCTTCGGCAGTATAGTTGCTATTAACACCACTGACGTAATAATAATAGCAATTTCAGGGTTGCTTATTTTGGGCCTTATTTTTCTCTTAAAGAAGGAACTGTTTTTTATTTCCTTCGATGAAGAGGGAGCAAGCCTAGCAGGGTTGCCGGTAAAGGCCATAACCATAGCTTTTACGGTGCTAACGGCTTTAACCATAGCGGTTGCCATTAGGGTTGTGGGAATCCTCCTAGTTTCTTCGTTAATTGTTTTACCTGTAGCAGCATCCATGAGAATAGCCAAAAGCTTTCGAGGCGCATTGCTCATATCTGTGATCATGGCTGAAGTGGCTGTTATTATAGGGCTTTTTGCTTCGTTTTATATTAACCTGGCCCCAGGCGGAGCAATTGTTATGACATCGGTTATTCTTCTGTTGGGGACACTTGCCCTATGTCAGAGGCAGTACAATCCTGTCAAGGTTACTGAAAAGATAGCTCAAAGGGAAGACAGCAGCATCTAATTTGGTAAAAATAAAGAACCTGAATCACTTTGTGCCAGAAGCGATTTAGGTTCTTTTTCTAAACATCTCTAAAAATTATGATAACACAGCCCCCACTGGTGGGGGCCGGAGAGTTAATCCCTATTTATATTGTGCTTCATATCCCTAAGACCGGTCTTATTGGATATGCCCATTTTAACACTCTTTTGGGTTCCATGCTGGTGTACACTATTTAATTGTGCCTTCTGTGATTTTATTTCACGGGCTTGAGGATGACCAACTGGCCGGTGCAGGTAATGCTGCAGCTCAGGCAGCTCGTGCTTTTCACCTCTGTTTTGCTCGTTAGAATTGGACAAATCTTCACCTCCCCATTATTTATTTTGTTAGTGTACCCAATTACCATAGATTAAAATAAATTTCAAGTTGGCTCATATGAGCGGGTCGTGCTAAGATAAAAACATATCAACTAATAAACAGGGATGAAGATATGCTAAGAAAATTCAAAAATCAGCTAATGGTTCTGATAGGAGTTCTTTTATTACTCCCAGTATTAATAATTGGAGCCATGTTGTATATGATAAATCATACCAAACCGGTGGTGCTGGACGAACAAAGGAAGATTTGACCATAGCAGTGAATGAGTTGGCCCAGGCTGTACCGGCAGACGTTTCTTTTTTATTGAACAAGCAGCACATTGCCAACGCCACCCGTACCGAGCAAATCAAAGCCCTTAATCGTGAACTAGCGGGTGCAGTAATGAAGGTATTCCAAAAACATCCTGGCATGGAGCTGGGTTATTATTCTCCCGACGTTAAGGCTGTGCTAGTTCAAATGGGACAGGACAGCCATCTGCCTATATGGATTTTAAAGACATCATCCTTGATGTTTCGGAGGACACCCAGTGGTCAGAGCAGGCCCTGTGGAAAGATGCCTTTGATAAAGTGATTTGGAGCAAGGAACCCCTGGAGATAGTCCTAGGTTCCCCCGGTAAGCCTAGGCTTGTCATCCTAAAGCCAATGATGCAGGGGAATAATGTGGAGGCGGTAATCTGGGCTGCCGAACCCCTGGGAGGGATCAATAGAGAGATATTGCAGGCTGAAGCTTTGCCTATACAGTTATATTTTTTGGCTTTATGCTGGGGCTGTGCAGTACGTTCTTTGCTGAAAAACTACCTAGATACAGTGGCCCACATTAAGGTTGGTTTG
>AWVY01000021.1 GCA_004143605.1 Desulforamulus aquiferis | reverse complement strand
TGAACTAGGGGAGGTTTCTAAGGCTATTAATGACCTGGCATCCAGATTGGTGAGCGCCAGAACTATAACGCCATTATTATGAACAGTATTGATGCGGCTATTGTGGCGGTAGATCTTCAGGGGAAAATAGTAAGTGTTAGCTCTTCGGCCAGAAAAATATTTCAATTACCGGAAAATGCCCTGGATCTGCAGTTTTCAGAAGTATTTGCCCCTCACACAGAAATGAACCAATTACTCACTAAATGTTTAGAGGGAGAGGAAATAAAATATATAACCATAAAACTGCCGGGTATTCCGGAGCAGGTTCTAATGGCCGGTACTTCAACCCTATTCGATGCCAGGAGTAAAGTGGTTGGTGCAGTACTTAGCTGCCGTGATGTAACTGCACAAATGCGTTTGGAAGAGCAGGTAAGAAGGCAGGAACGATTGGCTTCTCTTGGTAGACTGGTGACCGGAGTAGCTCACGAGATAAAGAATCCATTAACCTCAATTAGCGGCTATATACAGTTTGGCAAAAGAATAAAGCCCCTACGGAAAAATCATTGAATATTATCTACCGGGAGGTAAAAAGGCTTGATTCCATAGTAAATAAATTGCTGTTTTTTACCAAACCAACTAATACAGTTTTAAACAAGTCCAATATCAATAATTTTGTGGGCAAAATATTGGGTTTTTTCTCAGAAACCCATGCTGATAATATTAAATTTGTCTTTAAGTCTGAAGAAGGACTGCCGGAGGTAAATATAGATGCTGATCAATTGGATCAGGTGTTAATGAATGTTATCTTTAATGCAGTTCAATCAATGCCTAATGGTGGAGAGGTAGTAGTAGGTACACGGTTGTCAACGGAAGCTAATATGGTGTGCATAGATATTGCGGACAACGGCTGTGGTGTGTCTGAACAATATCTAGATAAACTATTTGATCCCTTCTTTACCACCAGGGCCAAGGGAACTGGCCTGGGGCTGACCATAGCCCATGAAATTATTCTAGCCCATGGTGGAAGGATAGATATAGAAAGTAAAGAAAATAAGGGTACCAGGGTATCTATTTACTTGCCCATATAACTGCCAAACCCGGACGGAGGTGAAACCTATGAATGACAAGATAGTATTGGTTGTAGATGATGAGGAAAGTGTCAGACAGTTCCTTTATGATGTGCTAACAGATGAAGGGTACCGGGTTGAAACTGCGGCAAACGGCAATGAATGTCTAGAAAAGATTACTATGGTTAGACCAGACGTTTAGTAACGGATATAAGAATGCCTGAAAAGGACGGTTTTTCCTTTTAGACAGGATCAAGGAATTAGGTCTAAGTACGCCGGTTATTTTGATGACTGCCTTTGGTACCACAGAGGTTGCCATCAGGGCTATGAAATTAGGAGCCTTTGATATATAATTAAACCATTTAACCTGGATGAGTTTTTAAACATGATCCGCAGAGCCTCTGCCCAGAAAGATACTGTGGCAGCCTTTCAACCGGGTGAAAAGCTGCAAATTAAAGGCCAGGTAAATATAATCGGCAACTCACCTGCCATGCAGGGAGTATATAAGGATATAGGTAGGGTGGCCGATAGCAATGCCACTGTATTAATCCAAGGGGAAAGCGGGACGGGAAAAGATCTAGTGGCCAGAGCAATTCATTTTAATAGCTGTCGAGGGAATAAGCCATTTATTAAAGTGAATTGCACAAATCTCCCTGATAGTTTGCTGGAGAGTGAATTGTTTGGATATGAGAAAGGAGCCTTTACAGGTGCAGGAAACCAGAAAAAGGGCAAATTTGAGCTAGCCCATCAGGGAACCATATTCTTTGACGAAATTGGAGAAATCAGCCTCTCCACCCAAGCTAAGCTGTTAAGGGCCATTCAGGAAAAGGAATTTGATCGGGTTGGTGGAACCAGTACAATTAAGGTAGATGTCAGAATTTTGGCCGCCACTAATAGGAAGCTGGAGCAGAGTGTCAAAGAAGGGGAGTTTCGAGGGGACCTTTTCTTTAGGCTAAATGTGGTTAATATATATATCCCTCCCCTTAGGGAAAGGAAAGAGGATATTGAAGCCCTAGTGGCCTTCTTCCTAGCCAAGTACAATAATGAGTTTAATAGGCAAGTCAAGGGTTTTTCTCCCGAAGCTACCAAGCTGCTAATGAATTATGCTTGGCCGGGCAATGTGCGGGAATTGGAAAACCTGTGTGAAAGGGCCATTATTATGGCTAGGGGTAACATTATTGTACCTGAGGATTTAGAATTATCCAGCGGCAATAAAATACAGTCGTTAAGTAGCTCTAATCCAAGTGAGCAAAATTTGCCCCTTAAGCAGATAGTTGCAGATGTGGAGAGACAAGTTATTCTCAAAGCCCTAGAAGAAAACAATTGGTGCCGAACCACTGCGGCCAAGGTATTAGGTATTAATAGGAGATCCCTGTACTCTAAAATAAAGGAACTGGGGCTGGAGTAATGGGCAAAATTTGCCCATTTATGTGGGTGTTTTTTGCTCAAATTGTCACCACAGATTAATAGCAAGCCTATTTAAAATAAGAGCCTCCCGGCTCTTATTTGTCTTTTAGCAGATATAAATCTTCTTTTTCCTAATGTTTTCAAGTTGTTTACTACCTGCTAATTATTAATAAAGGAATGGCATTATTCTTGCTATGTAACCTTAGTAGGTAAAAAACTAATTGATTAGGTAATGGGAGAGGAAAGTATGGAAAACCTAATTTTTTCAGGCTCAATAACTTTTATGATCCTAGGAATGCTGGTGGGATTTCTTATTAACATAGTTGGCAATACAGGAGCACTGGCAGTGATGCCTTTATTAATTATATTTTTAGGCTTTCCGCCAGAAGCGGCCTTACCCATTGCCCTTGGTCATTTGGCGGCGGTGGGAGTACCGGGCTTGGTTTTGCACTGGCAAACGGGAAATGTTGATCTTAAACTAATAGCTTTGGTAGTAATTGGGGTAGCACCTGGCATATGGTTAGGCAAAGGTCTTAGCACTAGTAGTTTCTATCATGTTTGGGGACTTTATCTGGTACTTGTGCCCTACCTAATATTAATGCTGGCGGCAGTAATCCATCGGTATCGTCCCTTTGCAATATTGCCAAAGCCAAATAATAGATACAGAAAAAAGGTTTTAAAGTTTATAAAGAAAATCCCTGGTAGGATTTATTCCGATACCTCAGGTACCAATATACCGATAATTGTTCCTTTAATAACCGGAGTTTTACTTGGACTTACAGGTAAAATATTGGGTCCCCTGGCAACCATAATTATTGCACCAATATTAATTGTTATTTTAAATATCCCTGTGATTGTTGCAATGGGCACTGCGGTAACAGTTAATTTCATAGCCTCACTGTCAATTGCAGTTACCAGTGGGCTAGTGTCCATTCCGCTAAATTTACAAATATTGCTTTGGACTTTCCTTGGCTCATCTTTAGTCCTATTATTAGTATCTAGCATTTGGAGGAAGCATAGCCCTTATCCAATCCCTGTGGCCACTGTTTTAGTATTGATTACCTCCATAACACTATGGGCTGTGACCAGCAGTCAGCCAAACCTGGATTTCATCATGCAGCATTTTAGCTTGCCTGGAAATGTTCTTGGATGGCTTGGAGGTGTTAAAAGTTGAAAACTGTAATGCTGTTATGCTTTTGCCTGGCAGTGTTCCTTTACCCAGTTTCAGCCATGGCCAACGACATAACCTGCCAGTTGTCAACTACCCAGCTCGATGTGGGACTGAATATAGCTAAAGAGAGAATTAAAATTTCCGGTGAGTCACCTGTGGGTGCACCAGTTTTTATTATAATACAAGGGCCTAATAGACCTGCCCTGGTGAGTATGTATAAGAATAAAGGTTTATTAAAGCTTTCAGAAGCAGAAGTGATGAATTTACCCGGATTCTTTCATATATTAAGCTCAGTGCCTATAGAACAAATTGAGCCGAGTCATTTAGCAGCTATGAATGTTTACCCTGATTATCAAAAATTGCGTTCAATGGCATGGGTGAGAATGAGGCAGGACATAGGCAACATTTCTCATGAAGCCCAAAAGGATTATATAGGATTGGCCATTAAAACTAAGGAAGAAAAGAATTTGTTCGCTCTTCATCAGGAAGTGGTGAACAGAAGTGGTGAAAATTATTGGGTTGAGGTACCACTGGTTGCGGGAATGCCTATTGGAGAACTGTCTGTAAAGACTTTTTCAATAGTGGATGAACGGGTGGTTGCATCAGAGCCTCAGATAATTACTCTGAAACCATCATCATATTTATTTTTCGGATCAAAGGAACTGTCAATTTCAGCCTTTGTCGTTATAGTAGCCTTTATGGTACCGATAATGCTCTTATCCATTGCTGCAATAGTGGATATGGTGGAACAGCGCAGGGAGAGGGAGAGAAGAACTAAGCTTCTTAAGCAAATTTGGCAATAAAAATGCAAAGGCCGGGTTTAAGAACACGCGACCTTTGCAAATTTATGATAGATTAAATAAGTATAAGTTTTATGTTACCGGGTGAGGCCAAACTTTTTGCCGCCTCAGTAAGACCATCTCGGTGATCCGGGTGAGCGATGGCAGTGAGTGCCTCGGCCCTTTGACGATAGGTTTTGCCCCTAAGCTTGGCAATGCCATATTCGGTTACTACATAATCAACATCATTTCGACTTAGGCTAACCACCGACCCGCTTTCCAGCATAGGGACAATTTTGGAGCGACCTTTGTGGGTTGAGTGCAGTACGACTATACTCTTGCCCTCTGAAGAATTCATAGCTCCCCGGGCAAAGTCAACTTGTTCTCCGGTGCCGGAATAAAGCTTAGGACCTATTGGCTCAGAAGCACACTGTCCAAGTAAATCGATTTCATCCACTGAATTTATGGCAACCATTTTTTCATTCTTAGCTATGTTCATGGGGTTATTAGTATAAGAAACGGCATGCATTTCAAACAGAGGGTTGTTATGCATAAATCTATAGAGCCTTTTGGTGCCAACGGCTGAGCTGCAGATGATTTTTCCTGCATGAATGTTTTTCCTGCGATTAGTAATGGCCCCGCACTCAACAAGATCTACAATGGTATCTGTAATAAAATGACTGTGTACTCCCAAGCCCTTTTTCACACCTAAGCATTGGGCGGCAGCGTTAGCAATGAAGCCAAGGCCAAGTTGTATGGTTGAACCATCATCAACCAGTTCACAAACATAATCGCCGATGGTGAGATCTGTCTTAGTAGTAACAGGTTTTTGTATTTCTAATAGGGGTGTATTATCCTCCACAAGCATGTCAGCTTGGGATATGTGAATATAGCTATAGCCCATGGTACGTGGCATGTTTGGATTTACCACCAGGATGACCTTCTTGGCACAGCCTGCTGCAGCAATTGTATAATCAACGGATACCCCGAAGCTAAAGTAACCATGTTCATCCATGGGAGAAACCATGCCCATGAATACATCCACATCAAGTTCCTGGATAAACTTGGGATACTCGTATAGGTAACCAGGCATGACCCCCGCCCGACCTTCTTTTACACCTCTCTTGACTACACTGCTGGTTAACCAAGAAACATGGCGAAACTGGCGCTCCATCCCGGGTTTTAAGTATGTCGCTTCCCGTAGCGGTAACATTTGGTGTATTCTTACGTCCTTTAAATCATTTTTCCTGTCAGCCAGTGCATCCATCAAAACTTCAGGTTCTGCAGCACCAGGAGGAACAATAATATTATCTCCGGACTTGATAATTGATACTGCTTCTAGCGGTGAAACGAGCTTTTCATTGTATGCGTTGCGCAATTTGTCAGAGTCCTCAAATAGCGGACCAGCCTTAAACCAGACCAAAAAAATCACCCCGAATCTTTGTTTCCTTAAGTGAATTATATCACTTTGCAAGGGTCAATGGAAGGGCGTTTTGTCATAAGTTATAGATTAGTTTATTAGGTTATTTTATTAAAATATCTACAACATTAGGTTATTTAGTGCTAAAAACAATTTGGTATTTATTTAAAATACCAGGAAAAACCTTGAAAACATTAGCTTCTTATGCTAGCATGTCAGTGACAAATATAATCATCTAAATTTAGTTTTCCGAAATTATGCAAACACAAGGACAAAGTGAAATAAATCGCAATTTGTCACTACAAAAACTATGCTCGGATGGGTTAAACAAGCCAATGGTGAATACTTTTGTCACTACGCTACTGGTTTTTGAAGGCGGAGGTGGGCTAAGATGGTTGATACATTAAATGAGTATATTGTTGCCATATATAGTCTGCATAAAGCAAAATATGGCTTAATTGTTGTGGCCCTGACGTCGGTTGTAGGCATATCTGTGGGCATATTTACTGAGGTAATACTAAGGTCTTTAGGAATAAGTGGAGAGCGATGAAGACTGCCAAGGAGGGGTTTGTCCTTGTTACACCTACCCATTGCCAATGCAGATGTTAGTGCCTTAGCTCTTCTATTACTGGGCTTTTTTGTTGGTGTTCTTGGGGGATTCTTCGGCATAGGAGGAGCCTTTATGGTGACTCCTGCTTTAAATATTTTTGGTTTTCCAATGGCTTTTGCCATTGAACCGATATCGCCCATATTTTTGGCAAATCAATAGTAGCAACCTTTAAACATGCCTTTTTAAGACACGTAGATTTTAAGATGGGCTTATCATGGGTCTCTTGGGCATGTACGGTGTTTCACTTGGTAAGCAATCGGTTCTTTACCTGGAAAAAATAGGTCAAATAGGACCACAGTGAGGATGGTTTACATTGTTGTGCTTTTTTCTGTAGGACTATTCATGATCAGAGATTACTATTATTATTCTAAACTTAACGAGGAACAGAAGAAGGAAGCAGAAAGGACAACTCATAAAATGGCAAGATGGGTACAAAGGTTAAATCTCCCTCCCTTTATTACCTTTGAGACCTCAAAGGTCAGAGTTTCTCTCTGGGTAATTATATTCCTAGGGGTGTTTACTGGGTATATTTCAGGCTTTCTTGGTGTTGGGGGCGGATTTATTAGGGTGCCTGTAATGATATATTTACTGGGATTGCCAACCGTTATAGCAGTGGGCACCGATCTCTTTGCTATATTAATATCAAATTCCTGGGGTGCATATATTTATGCTGTCTCTGGCAAGGTTGAAATCATAGGGGCATTGGTTATGCTGGTTGGTGCTTCAGTAGGTATACAAATCGGGGCGGTGGCCACCGCATATGTAAAGGGAATGAAGATAAGACTATACTTTGGTGTGACTTTGCTCCTAGCGGGGTCTGCTGTGGTTTTGAAGCAGTTGCAAATGGTTACTTTGGCCGGCTATTTAATGTTTAGCTCTGCCGCCATACTTAGCTGTATGATTATCTTCATGTTAATCTCTGCAGTTAACAGGGAGGTGTGGCAAAGGAATAAGCTTAAGGGAAATGAACTACTTAATAAGCCATAAAAAAGCAGCCTCCCGTGCACTAAGGGAGGCTGCTTCTGGTTTTAACTTAATGTCCGCTGGACTCGTTGCTCAACTTCGCATTTTCCAGTACACGGAATACGATGCTCAAAATGATGGCTACCACAGTTGCCAGTCCCATACCACTTAAATTTACTACGCCAAGCTGGATATGGGCACCGCTAACGCCGATAACCATGACCACGGAGGTAAGGATAAGGTTTGAAGCTTTGCTGTAATCCACTTTAGCCTCTACCAGCATGCGAATACCCGAGGCGGCGATAACACCAAAGAGCAGTAAGGATACACCGCCCATTACAGCACTGGGTATGGTTTGAATTGCTGCTGAGAGTTTGCCCACGAAGGACAGGATAATGGCAAAGAGGGCGGCGCCACCAATTACCCAGGTACTATAAACCTTGGTGATTGCTAATACGCCAATATTTTCGCCGTAGGTTGTGTTTGGTGTAGAACCAAAGAAACCGGAAAACATGGTGGACAAACCATTGCCTAATAGGGACCTGTGTAAACCGGGATCCTTAGCCAGATCCCTACCGACGATATTGCTGGTTACAAACAGGTGACCCACGTGTTCTGCTATAACTACCAGGGCGGCGGGTAAAATTATTATTATGGCATTAATATTAAAGGTTGGCTTATAAATTGTAGCATTGCCAACCAGGCAGCCTCAGCAATGGGAGCTGTATTCACTAAGCCCATGAAGATTGATAGAACATAACCGGAAATAACACCAATTAGAATAGGATGATAGCCAAAAAGCCACGAAAGATAACTGAACCTAATAATGTAACAGCAAGTGTAAATAGGGAAACGGTAATTACCTTGGGATCTGCCACGTATACAGTGTCAGGAGGGGCTGCTAAACCAGCCATTTGTGCGGCAACTGGTGCCAATTCTAAACCGATTACTGCAACAATGGCACCCATAGCAGCGGGGGGGAAGACCACATCAATCCATTTTGTTCCCACAGCACCAATAATGAGGGCAACGATACAGAAGACAATACCTACTACAATAAATCCACCTAGAGCAGCACTGTAATCATAGGTACTTAATACTGCAAAGACCGGGGAAAGGAAAGCAAAGCTAGAACCAAGATAAGCTGGAATCCGTCCTTTACAAATGAAAAGATAAAACAGTGTACCAATACCGTTAAATAAAAGAATGGTAGCCGGGTCAACCTGAAAGAGGATGGGAACCAGTACCGTTGCACCAAACATTGCAAATAAATGCTGGAGGCTAAGGGGCACAGTTTGTAACAGGGGTAACTTTTCTTCAACCTGGATTTCTCTTTTTACCACGTTTTCTTCCTCCCTTAAACAATTAAGAATAAATATAAAAAGCTCCTTACAGAGTCTGTAAGAAGCGTACTTTTAGAGCAGGATAAAGACAATCCTGACCAATTGCTTCCTTGTTAGTATCTCTGTACTAAATTAAAGGTGCCAAAATTTCATTAAATCTATGCTATTTATATTAAAAATAAACGATCTCCTGCGTCGCCGCAGCCGGGGCTGATATAGCCGATTTCATTAAGAATTGGATCAACAACTGCCGTTACAACCTTTACATCGGGAAATTTATTATTAATCTGAGCTAGGCCTTCTTTAACTGAAAAGGCACAGACTAGTTTTATTTTTGAAGCCTCAAAGCCAGCCTCAATTAAAACCTCAAGGGCTTTAACGGAGCTGTTGCCGGTGGCCAGCATGGGATCAAGAACTAAAATCTGTTCAAAATCTGAAGTGTTTTTGGGAAGGCTGTTAGTATAGAGCTTTGCCTCTAAGGTCTCATGGTCACGGGACATACCTATATGAGCAACCCTAGCCTTAGGCAGAAAGGTCAGGAAACTTTCTACAAGACCCAAACCTGCCCTTAATATCGGAACCAGAAGAATCTTGTCATCCTTAAGGGTAGTAGCTGCAGCTTCCACCTGCATAGGAGTGGTGACACGGATTTCTGCACAGGGAGCATCCTTGAGGGTTTCTACAGCCAATAAATAGCCCAAACGGGTAATGGCGGCACGGAAGGTAACAATATCACTTTCTTTATTGCGTAATAATTGGAGTTGTTCTTCAGCCAAAGGATGGCGAAGGATTGAACTGATTGCATTAAGTTAACTGCCTCCTTCAAATTCCGGCACCGCTACCACCGGGGATAGGATAACCAGATGATTTCCAAATAATCAATATTCGTCATAAATCGTCAAATACCTTCTGGCGTAGGCAAAAAAAGGTTCCATAGTGATATAAAAAGAAATGCAGGCTAAACCTGCATTTCTCTAAGTAAGTTCCAATGGTTCTTCCAGTAGCAAATGTTCCCATTTGTTAGGTTTGTAGCCTACTACAATATGGCCATTAACAACAATGGTAGGACAATCCAGCCCACCTGTCTTGTTTATTAATTCTCCCCTGGCACCTGAATCCTGGGTACTCTTTTCTTCAAAGTTTATACCCTTACCTTCGAGAAACTTTCTGGCCTCATCACAGCCACTTTTATTCCAAGGAGATACAAAAAGTGTTACATTATAATCACCCATAGTTTAACCCCCCTTTAGCACTCAGTATTTAGTTTACCCCATAATGGGAAAAAAATCTCACTTGTAAATAGGTCTTTGGTCCTATAGCAAAATAGCAAAATTTTCCGCATAATACAAAATATAATTGTATTTTTATAAACCTTGTCACATTGCTTACTAGGAGCCCGAAAGGAGAGTTTATTTTGTCTAAGGGAATGATGGATAAATTCCTTAATTTTATTGGATTCGAAGAAGTAGATGAAGAAGCAAAAGAAAAGGCTCCTGAACTGCCTGGAAAGAGGGAAACCACTAGCAGAAGCAAAGCTAATCCCCGCGCAGAATTGACAGCAGTGCCTGCCACTGCTCGTCAAACTAAAATAGTATCCACTCAACCCAGGTCATTTGGGGATGTACAGGTGGTGGCAGATCATTTAAAGGGTGGACAGCCGGTTATAGTAAATCTGTCACTGGTTCAAGGAGAAGAGGCCCAGCGTATTTTAGATTACGCCAGTGGCGTATCCTTTGCGTTAAACGGTTCGGCTAAGAAGGTTAGTGCAGAAATATTCCTTTTTGTTCCTAGTGGAGTTGATATTGTGGGAGCAGGGGATTTGAGGACATTTACTCAAGCTGTTGAACCTGTGGAGGAAAAGGTTAATTCCCGATGGTTCAAGACTGAAAGTGCGTAAGAAGGTAGATGGCCGGTGGAGTCTAACTCCACCGGCCATTTTTATTTTCCATCCTAGGCCATAAATTTTTTGCATCGAAATTATGCAAGGAGGTAAGGAACTTCTGACGGATATCTGGATACTGCTGTGCCAGATCTGCCACCAGATTTTTAATTTCTTCTCGCTTAGTCTTTTTGTTTGCAGGACAAGGGTTCTCAATAACGGGTATTTCTGCCATGGTTAGGAGGTTTATTATTTGTTCCTCGGTTGTATAGACAAAGGGACGTATTAGGGTTAAATCTATCCTATCAAGATAGGTTTTTGGTGAAAAGGTTTTTATATTTCCATTAAATATCATGCTCATAAAGAAGGTTTCCATGACATCATCCAAATGATGTGCCAGGGCAACTTTATTAAACCCAAGCTCCTTAACCTCATTATGAAGGGCACCCCTTCGCAAATTGGCGCAGAGGGAGCAGGGATTTTTCTCTTTTCGAATATCAAAAATAATCGTAGCTATATCTGTTTTCTTTATTGTCAGGGGGACTTCTAATCTACGGCAATACTCCTTTAATGGTGCTAGATCAGAACCAAGTCCCATATCCAAGTGGACCGCCTGCAACTCAAAGGGGATCTTATTAAGATATCTACGCCGGTACATATTTAGACAGTATAAAAGGGAGTTGCTGTCCTTGCCGCCGGAAATGCCTACCACTACTTTATCGCCGGGATCGATTAATTTAAAGTTGGTGATAGCCTTTGTTACCTGTACTAACATGGTTTTTGTCAAATTATTATTCATGCTCTGTTTTCTCCTATGAATGATGTCTTTACAATAATAAATTATTTAGGTTTATTGTGCAAAAGTCCAGTGCTACTTTTTTCCGGGTATACTTAAGTGTTTAGCAAACCATTTTAATCATAAGGGGGGAATAACATGGCTAAGTTTATGAGCGATGCCCTGAAATATGATCTGGCCCGTGAAATGGGTGCAGCTGAACGTATCCAAGGCAATGATTACGGGAATCTAACCTCAAGGGAGTGTGGAAACTTCGTCAAGCTGGCGATACAGAGGGCGGAACAGAGCATGTTGTAACTTCCCTGATCTGCCGATCCACAATAGTGGATCGGTTTTTTGTTTCATAAAAAGGAAAAACCCTAGTACATTTGGTTCTAGGATTTTTCCYTTTTTAATCTTATCATAGCTAGCGTATTATTTATGTGCGGTTGCCTTTGGAACTAATATAGATTCCCTTGCCTGTGAAGTCACCAGGCTCACCGCCACCAGTGTTATGGCGGAAAGGGGTAGCTGATAACAATAGGGTCTACAACTACCCAGGGGAAACCAACCAGTGTGGGCTTACCAAACATCAAGTTGCTGAGACCCAGGGCAGTTGCCTCTTTGGCATGAACGAAGGCCATTAGCATAATGCTTGAAGATAGACCCACTACCATACTGGCTATGGCACCTGTCTTAGTTGCTCTGGGCCAGAATAGGGCTGCTGTATAAGCGGGCAAAAATGTGGCGGCACAAACACCAAAGAAAATAGCGGTGGCCACAGCAATAATACTGCCGGGCAGTTTGAGAGATAAAACAACCGAACCGGCAAGGGCCACAAGAATTGCCATACGATTACTATTGATGCTGCTCTGATTATATAGGTCATGGCATAGGGAAGTACCTATGGCGTGGAACTGGCTGCTAAGGGTGGACATGGCAGCTGCGATTAAAGTAAACATAAACAAGTAGGCAAACCAAGCGGGCATGGCCATACCGACGTATAAAGGGATAATGTTATCAATATTAGGCCTATTGGTAACTGCATCCACAACTGCAGCAATTGAAATTTTACCCAGGGTCTGATGGAAATAAACATTTGTTAAGGAACCAACCACAAAGGCCACACCTGTCATAAATAGAATAAACACGCCGCCAATTAGAACTGCTTGGTTAAGTTGCTTTGGACCTTTAACTGTAAGAAAACGCACTACTAGCTGGGGCTGGGCTAGAACACCAATGCCAACACCCATAACCAGAGTTGATACTACCACCCACCAGAATTCCGAGCCCATGGTAGGCATTGAGGTCCAGCCACATGTCCTTGGGCGGCTAAGCCTTCTGGTACTAGGGCAGTGAGGTCTGATAGTGCTTGATGGGCCGTTGTAACACCGCCAAGCTTGCTGTAGGTAACTACCAATAATACGATCATGCCAATAAACATAATTGAGCCTTGGAAGGCATCATTATAAAAGACTCCCTTTAACCCGCCAAACATAACATAGGCGGCAACTATTACTGCGAAGGTAATGATGGCTACGGTATAGTCTATCTTTAGCAGCTGCTCTATAACGCGTCCGGCCCAATCATTACTGCAGCAGCATAGAGGGGCATGCCACCGATGATTACCAGGGCGCTAAACTTTCTGATAAAGGTAGAGTTGTACTTTAAAGATAGCAATTCGGGAAAGGTGCGGGCTCCTAATTCCTTGCCTACTGCCAAGGTCCTTTTTCCATAGACGACGAAGGCGATAAAGATCCCAACGAAAATATTACAGAAGGTAAGCCACAGCAAGCTCATGCCAAACATGCCGGCAGAACCACCAAAGCCAACGATTGCCGAGGTGCTAATAAATGTTGAGCCATAGGCCATGGCCATAAGAAAGGGGTGTGTTTCCCCGCCGGCGATCATATAGTCATTGGCTGACTTTGTCCGCCGATAGGCAAGTAAGGCTAGAAAAACTGTGATTCCTAAGTAAATTGCTAACACAGATAACAAAACGGCAGGTTTCATGGATAAATACCTCCTAATTCAGGATAATATAATAAGCCTAAATATCTTTGTTCCAATTTTTAACCCCATATATTACACACAAAATACTAGACGCAAGGGAAAGTACATAGGCTAATAGAATTTGAGGGTCGGGAATTCCTAACATGAAACTACCTCCTTTCGAGAAAAATAAAAAACCCCATCCCTTACAGGGACGGAGTTGATCCGCGGTACCACCCAATTTGGCTATAAAAAAGCCACTCATAGATACGGGAAAATCAATTCCAGACCGGTAAAATAAAAAAGCATCTCATCCCTGAGGGACGAAATGCATGATTTCGCGGTACCACCCTAATTGCTTAAAGCCGCTTTACCGGTACGGGACTCGACTGTCCGATACCTTTCCTTGTAACGGGGGGAGTTCCCGGCTGCACCTACTAAGAATTTCAACGCAGCATCTCCGGAGCGAACTTCGCTCATCCATACCCTAAAAGAGCTTCCAGTCAAGGCTCCTTTTCCCTGGAGGGCTGGGACCGACCTACTTTTCTCCATCTTCGACATTAAAATATAATAATTAATAAATAAGTTAACAGAAGAAACAGCACAAGTCAATAGTTTTCTAAAAAAATTACTTAAAATTGCAGTGCATACATGTACGAAAAACTGACACACCTAATATGTGGCTTAGTAAATGGACTTCAATGATGCCATGAAAAATAAAGATAACTAATGTTAAATCAAGTAATTAATACCTATTTAAAGAACAAGAATTTCTACAACCCAGGCTTGTGAAAAAAGGTGCTTTACCTAAAATGTTAAATGGGCTACACTTTACGTATACAGGATACAGGAGGGATGCCAGATGATAGGAAGAGAATATGAACAGTATCTTCAGTCGGCTGCCACTGAAAGCCAGCAGAGCTTTAATATTGGTTTCTGGTTGCTTGTAACTGGTGTGGGCTTTGTTATCCCTTTGGCGGCATATGTAATAAAGGGGTAAAAGCAAAATTATTGTTGCTATTAGCTTCATTAAAATATAGGTATAAGTAGAGAACCAGACTGTGCTTACAGGCTGGTTCTTTTTTAGGTTATTTAAAAATTTTGAATACATTATTTATTTTAACTGGTGACTAAACTCTGCTGAGCTGATTTAGTAAGGTGGTGTGTCTGGTTCTCTTTTGCTTAGAAATACTTTTGTCTGAATGCTGACATAAAAGGATTCGCCAGCGAAATTAGTTTTAGCGAAATACAAGGGGGTATTAAAGCAAAAGCGAAAAAAGTTTTAATATTTAGATAGTCTGCAAAAAACAAAAAACCTTATAAATCAAGGGCTGCGAGGTTTATGGAAAATTTTTAATTAAGCCAAATAAAGTAAAAGCGAGAAACAAATAGATTGTCAGCGAAGGGAAGTAAAAAATGAACTAGAACCCAAAATTTGCATTTGGGTCTAGTCCATACTCGCGAAGGTTTGTTCAAAATATAGCATATGATAAACTAAACTAAAGTAAAATCGTAATATTTAAAGGGGGTGGACCTGTGTATATTATAACCGATGGCGGTCCGAAGGCGCTAGACTAAATTTCACAAAAGAAATAAAGAAACGCAGCGGACAGGAAATTGAAAGCTGCTATCAGTGCCAAAAGTGTGCCTCCGGATGTCCAATTGCTGAATACGGAGAAATGGATACAAACCAAGTTCTTCGGATGATCCAGTTTGGCTTGAAGGATGAGCTATTAAAAAGTAAAGCCATTTGGGTATGTGTGGGCTGTGAAACCTGTGGTGCCCGCTGTCCCAATGGAATACGTATTGCTTCAGTAATGGATGCCCTAAGAGAAATGGCCATTGAAGAAGGAGTTGCTCCGGGCGAAAAAGATATTAAACTTTTCCACGACTGCTTCTTAAATTCTGCAAAATCCTACGGAAGAGTTCATGAAGGCACTATGCTTATGCGCTATAAGCTGAAGAGTGGCCATTTGATGGATGACGTGGGTGTTGGTATTAAAATGTTCCTTAAAGGGAAGCTAGCCCTGTTCCCCCACAGTGTTCCCAGTAAAGTAGAAGTAAAGCGTATCTTTGACTGGGCCAAGAAATAGTAGCAGGGTAAATCCTTAGGTTTATAAGGACTGCGGAAGAGAGGGGATAATAGATGAAATTGGCCTACTATCCGGGTTGCTCCCTGGAGGCTACCGCCAAGGAATATGATAGCTCAGTTAGAGCTGTTTGCGGTGCACTGGATGTGGACCTGGTGGAAATACCTGACTGGACTTGCTGCGGTGCTACCTCAGCCCACGCAACCAATCATCGACTTTCTGTGGGATTACCGGCCTTAACTGTTAAACAGATCCAGCAAATGGATATGGATTGTGTAGTACCCTGTTCCGCCTGTTTTAACCGCCTAAAAAGCGCGGAATACGAGATGATACATAATGCTGAAGTCAGGCAGGATATAGAGAAGCTATTAAATTTCAAGTTTGATGGTAAACCCAGGGTATATGACCTATTAGCTGCCATGGTTGATGTAATTGGTTTGCCAAATATTAGCAAGAAAGTACAAAAGCCCCTAAAGGGTTTGAAGATCGCCTGCTACTACGGTTGCCTGTCAGTGCGTCCGGGAGAGATAACAGGCATTGATAGCACCGAGAATCCTATGCAAATGGATAAATTAATAAAGGCATTGGTGCTACCCCGATAACCTGGTCATATAAGGTTGATTGCTGCGGGGCAGGTCACTCGGTGTCTAAGTCGGCGATGGTTACCAACTTATCTGGAAAGATCCTGGCCAAGGCCCGTGAGGCAGGTGCTGACGCGGTAGTTAACTCTTGCCCCCTTTGCCAGACAAACTTAGAAATGCGTCGTCCCCAAGGTGAAGATATGCCAGTATTCTTCTTTACAGAATTAATGGGCTTAGCCTTTGGGATTCCGGAGGTACGCAACTGGTGCAGCAAGCACCTGGTGGATTCCAGCAAATTGCTTGATTCCGTGCTGGCCGGGTAACTTCGTAAAGGGATGGAGGTTAACGTAGATGAGCAACGTCCAAACCGATAAAAAAATGACCGGAGCAGTCATGGTGGTGGGTGGCGGTATATCTGGTATGCAATCCGCCTTGGACTTGGCTGAGTCTGGTTTTAAGGTTTATCTATTGGATGAAAAGCCTGCAATTGGGGGCACCATGGCACGGTTGGATAAAACCTTTCCAACTAACGACTGTGCAATGTGTATTATGTCCCCTAAGCTGGTTGACACCGGACGCCATAAGAATATTGAAATTATTACCGGCGCCAAGGTGAAGGAAGTAACTGGCGATCCGGGAAACTTCAAGGTAAAAGTAGCTCAAAAGGCCCGTTACGTTGATATTAAAAAATGTACCGGCTGTGGTGACTGTGCCAGTGCCTGTCCGGTGGAACTGCCCAACGAATTTAACGGCGAAATAGATACCCGCAAAGCAACATATAAGCTCTATGCCCAGCTACCCCCAACGCCTTTGCCATAGACAAGCGTGGAGTTGCCCCCTGTAAAGCTACCTGCCCGGCAGGAATTAACGTACAGGGTTATGTTCAATTGATTAAATCGGGGAAATTCATTGATGCCTGGAAAATGATTTACCAGGAAATGCCATTTCCGGCCATCTGTGGTCGCATTTGTGCACACCCCTGTCAAACTGCTTGTAACCGTGCTAAGGTTGACGAACCTATTCAAATAGCAACCCTGAAGAGATTAGCTGCTGATACGGCTTATCAACAGGATATTAACCAACTACCCCTGCCCGAGAAAGAAGCTGACAGGCAAGAAAAGGTTGCAGTTATAGGCTCCGGTCCTGCCGGTCTGTCCGCTGCCCACTTCCTAGCCCTCAAAGGCTATAAAGTTACGATCTTTGAAGCCTTACCTGTAACGGGTGGTATGATGCGGGTAGGTATTCCTGAGTACCGCCTACCTAAGAAGTGGGTTGATTTTGAAATTGACCTTATTCAGAGATTAGGCGTTGAAATTAAGGTAAATACTGCCCTAGGCAAGGATATTACCATTGATGGACTGTTTAAAGATGGCTATAAAGCAATTTTCCTAGGTGTTGGCTGCCAGAAGGGTACCAGTATGAGAACACCTGGCGAAGATATGGAAGGTGTAATTTCTGCCGTTGACATGCTGCGTAGGATTGGACTTGGTGAAAAGGTAGATGTGGGCAAGAAGGTGCTGGTAGTCGGTGGCGGTAACGTGGCCATGGATGCTGCCAGAAGTGCCCGTCGTGCCGGGGCTGAGGTACATGTTTTGTACCGTCGTACCCGTGGTGAGATGCCCGCAGCACCGGAAGAAGTAGAAGAGGCCATTGAAGAGGGAGTAAGGTTCCACTTTAAGACACTGATAAAGGAAATCAAGGGTAAAAAGGGCCGGATAACAGGTATCTCCTCAATAGAAGTTGTCAGAATGGAAAAGGATGCCAAGGGCAAAGCCGTTCCTGTATATGGAGATGCCATCACAGAGTGGACCAATGTAGATACAATAATTTCCGCTATCGGTCAGGCCGCCGACTTATCCTTTGTGGGGGATAAGCCCCTGGCCAATGAGTGGGGCAGTCGCATTGTGGCAGACCCCGAAACCTTAGCCACCAACGTGCCAGGTATTTTCACCGGTGGTGACGTATTTACCGGGCCGGCTCTATTAATTGATGCAGTGGGAGCGGGCAAGAGGGCCGCTGAAAGCATACACCGCTACATACAAGGCGAAGATATGAAGGCTGGCCGTGAATTTGCTATTCCCAAGGAAAAGATATCCCCTATCCCTCGTAAGGCCGAGTCTTACCCTGTAACACCAAAGGTTAAACAAAGTCACGCACCGGCTGAGAGAAGGGCAACCAATACAGAGGAAGTATGCTTAGGGTTTACTCCCGAGCAAGCCCAGGCAGAAGCAGAACGTTGTCTAAACTGTGCTATTTGTTCTGAATGCATGCAATGTGTTGACGCCTGCTTGCCTAAAGCCATTGACCACAGTATGCAGGATAAGGAACTGGAAATAGAAGTTGGTGCCATGGTAATGAACCCTGGCTTCAAACCCTACGATCCAGAAGACTTAAAATTATATGGCTACGGTACACTGCCCAATGTAGTGACCAGCATCCAGTTTGAACGGATTCTATCCGCCAGCGGCCCTTACGCCGGACACATGGTTCGACCTTCCGATCATAAAGAGCCTACCAAGATTGCCTGGATCCAGTGTGTTGGTTCGCGGAACGAAAGAATTGGCAAGGGTTACTGCTCTTCGGTATGCTGCATGTATGCCATCAAGCAGGCAGTAATTGCCAAGGAGCACAGTCATGATCCCTTGGAGGCAAAACTATTCTATATGGATATGCGTACTCCAGGTAAGGATTTTGAACGTTATCTGACCCGGGCCAAGGATGAACAGGGAATTAAGTTTGTTCGTTCTCGTATCTTTGGAGTAGATCCTGCTAAGGACGGCAGTGACGATATTTTCATGCGCTATGCCGACGAAGACGGAACTATTTATGAGGAAACCTTTGATATGGTGGTCCTGTCCATTGGTCTTTCTGCCCCCGAGGGAGCCAAGGAACTGGGTGAGGCAGCAAATATTCAACTAGATAAATACGGTTTTTGCCGTGCCGATGAATATGCTCCTGGCTGCAGTTCTAGACCCGGTATCTTCGTAAGTGGTGCCTTCGGTGAGCCGAAGGATATTCCTGAAACAGCAGTTGATGCCAGTGCTGCAGCAGCCATGGTTTCTCGATTATTGGCTCCGGCCCGTGGTACTATGACTACCGTTCAGGAGTTTCCGCCGGAGAAAGATGTAAATAATAAACTTCCTAGGGTTGGGGTATTTGTTTGTAACTGCGGCATTAACATAGGGAGTGTTGTAAAAGTTCCAGAAGTTGCTGAATTTGCTAAAACTACCGGGTGTAGTTCATACGGAGGAATTCCTATTCAGTTGCTCCCAAGATAACATTATCAGAATTAAAGATCGTATCGCTGAGCACGATCTAAACCGGGTTGTTGTGGCTTCTTGTACCCCCCGGACCATGCTCCGCTCTTCCAGAGCAGTATGAAGGAAGCCGGACTCAATATGTATCTTTATGAACATGCCAATATTCGTGAACAGTCTTCCTGGGTTCACAGGGATAACCCGGTAGAAGCCACCGAAAAGGCCAAGGAACTTGTTAAGATGGCCGTAGCCAAAGTGCGTCTATTAAAGCCGGTGCAAACTGCCTTTATTGATGTGAATCAAAGAACTCTGGTTGTTGGTGGTGGGGCCGCAGGGATGACCAACGCCCTTTCCTTAGCAGAGCAGGGCTATGCAGTAACCCTTGTAGAAAAGACCGATGGCCTTGGCGGCAGGGCAACGGAAATGCGTTACAGCTTGAAGGGAGAAGACATTCCAGCCTTTATAGCCAAGCTCAAATCAGATGTGGAGAATAATCCTCTGGTGGATGTTGTATTAAATGCCCAGGTGGAGGATGTAGCAGGATATTTGGGCAACTATCGTACCATTCTGGCTAAGGATGATGGCAGCAAGCTGGAAGTTGAGCATGGAGCAGTAATTATTGCCACCGGTGCAGATCCCATGGAACCCACAGAGTACCTTTATGGCAGCAATGGGGCAGTTATTACCCAAAGTGCTTTAGAGCAACAGCTTGCCGATAAGGGCTTGGGTGGCGCTAAGACAGTGGTAATGATAAACTGCGTAGGCTCAAGGGAACCAGAAAAACCCTATTGCAGCAGGGTATGTTGTACCCATGCCATCAAGAATGCCCTAAAGATTAAAGAACTTGATCCTGATGCCAATGTAGTTATCCTCTATCGTGACATTAGAACCTATGGCTTCAAAGAGGAATATTACACTGAGGCCCGTCGCAAGGGGGTAATCTTTATCAGATATAGTGCTGACGAAAAGCCTATAGTAGTAGGCAACGGCAGCAAGGTTACTGTAACGGTAACAGATCATGTATTAAAACAACCTATTAAAATAGATGCAGATATCCTGGCCCTGGCTAACGGTATTCAGCCACGTCCAGATACTGAGAAATTGAGCCAATTATTTAAAGTACCATTAAATGCTGACGGATTCTTCTTGGAGGCCCATATGAAGCTTAGACCGGTTGACTTTGCTGCCGATGGTTTATATCTCTGTGGTCTAGCCCATGGTCCAAAGAACCTTTCTGAAACTATTGCCCAGGCCAACGCCGCTTCTATACGTGCCGTTACCCTTCTTTCTAAGGGAAGGTTAGAGTCGCTGGGTATTACAGCTGAATTAGATGAAGATCTTTGCAAAGGTTGCGGTATATGCGTTAGTGCATGTGCTTACGGTGCCAGGGTGTACGACGAACGCAGCGGAAAAGCTCTGGTAAGGGAAGTATTATGTCAGGGTTGTGGAGCCTGTGTTGCGGCCTGCCCGAGTGGTGCCACACAGCAAAAGGGCTTCGAAAAAGAACAATTACTAGCCATGATGGATGCGGCTCTGGGATAGGAGGTTGAAGGACCTATGACGGATAAAAAGCAAATCGGCGCGGTACTGGTTGTGGGCGGCGGCATCTCCGGGATGCAGTCCGCCCTGGATCTGGCCGAGTCCGGCTACCGGGTTTATCTGGTGGAGAAAAAGCCCGCCATCGGGGGTACCATGGCCCGGCTGGATAAAACCTTTCCCACCAACGACTGTGCCATGTGCACAATGTCCCCCAAGCTGGTTGACGTGGGTCGTCACCTAAATATAGAAATCATTACCGGGGCCGAGCTTATTGGCCTGGAAGGGGAACCAGGCAATTTTAAGGCTAAAGTTTTGCAGCAGGCACGCTGTGTAAGCCTGGAAAAGTGCATCGGCTGCGGTGCTTGTGCAGAAGAGTGCCCTGTAAAGGTTGATGATGATTTTGATGGTGGTTTGGGCAAACGTAAAGCTATCTACAAGCTTTATGCCCAGGCCACACCGAATGCTTATGCTGTTGATAAGGCTAAGTGTTTGAAACTTAAAAACCCCAAGGCCTGCGGTAAGTGTCTAAAGGCTTGCCCGGCAGAGGCCATCGATCATTCCATGCCAGATACCACCCTAGAACTTGAGGTTGGAGCTGTGGTACTAAGCCCAGGCTTTGATCCCATGGACGGAGATTTAAGGGGCGAGTTTGGTTGGGGTATCTACCAAATGTTTTGACCAGCCTCCAGTTTGAGCGGTTACTTTCTGCCAGTGGCCCAACCATGGGACACCTGGCCCGCCCTTCAGATCATGTGGAACCTAAGAAGATCGCCTTTGTCCAGTGTGTTGGTTCAAGGGATGCTGCTAAGGGTAACCACTATTGCTCCGCGGTCTGCTGCATGTATGCTACAAAACATGCCATTATCGCCCAGGAACATGAGCCGGGTTTGGAGACCAAGGTCTTCTACATGGATGTCAGGGCCTATGGTAAGGATTTTGAAAAGTACTATGAGCGGGCCAAAATTCAGCACGGTGTTAAATATCAAAAGGCTATGATTTCCTCAGTGAAGGAAGATCCCAATACTAAAAACCTTCTAGTTAAATATCGCAATCCCGACGGAAGTTTTTCTGAAGAAGAATTTGATATGCTCATTCTGTCGGTGGGACTAAAGCCTCAGCCGGCAATGCTAACCTAGCAAAGGCCTGCAATATCGAGCTGGATAGCTACGGCTTCTGTAAGACTGTAGAGTTTGCGCCGGGTCAGACCACCCGTGACGGTGTATTTGCCGGAGGTGCCTTCTGTGCCCCTAAGGATATTCCAGAAACAGTAGTGGACGCCAGTGCTGCGGCAGCCAATGCCTCCAATTTCCTTAGTGCAGTTCGTGGTAGCATGAGCAAAATTAAGGAATATCCAGAGGAAAGGGATATAAGTCAGGAAGATCCCCGAGTAGGTGTATTTGTCTGCAACTGCGGTATCAACATTGGCAGTGTTGTCAGGGTGCCTGAGGTGGCCGAGTATGCCAAGACAATTCCGGGAGTAGTTTATACCGAGGAGTTTCTCTTTAGCTGCTCCCAGGATAGTATCGAAAAGATTAAAGCTTCCATAAACGAGCATAAGCTGAACAGGGTTGTGGTGGCATCTTGTACACCAAGAACCCACGCTCCATTATTTATGAGTAGCCTTAAAGAGGCGGGCATTAACCAATACCTCTTTGAACAGGCCAACATTAGGGAGCATTCCTCCTGGGTACACAGGGATAACCCCGATGCAGCCACCGAAAAGGCCAAGGATCTTGTAAAAATGGCTGTGGCCAAGGTTAAGCTGCTGAAGCCGGTTTACACCTCCTTTATGGATATAAACCGTCAGGCCCTTGTAATAGGTGGCGGCATAGCTGGTATGACTAATGCCCTTAACTTGGCAGGTCAGGGTTTTAAGGTTTATCTGGTAGAACGCACAGGAAAATTGGGTGGCCAGGCTTTGGATGTCAAGTATACCATGAAAGGTAATAACCCATCAGAACTGGTTGACAAACTCATTGCTGATGTAAACAGCAACCCAAATATAGAACTATATCTTGAATCAACCATCAAGGATGTTGCTGGATACCTGGGTAACTACAAGACAACACTGGCAGTTCCATCAGGTGATAAGAAAATTGAGCACGGTGTAGTTATTGTGGCCACAGGTGCCGAGCCTGCTGAAACTAAAGAATTCCTATATGGCCGGCATGGAGCAGTTCTAACCCAGCGGGAGCTAGAACAAAAACTGGCTGGACCAGGCGTTGGAAACGCCAATAACATTGTCATGATTCAGTGTGTAGGTTCTAGAAATGAGGAAAGACCCTACTGCAGCCGGATTTGTTGTTACAATGCTGTTAAAAATGCCCTTAAGATAAAAGAGCAAAATCCTGGGGCCAACGTATTTATCCTATACCGGGACATCAGAACCTATGGTTTTTACGAAACCTACTATGCTGAAGCCAGAAAACAGGGAGTTGTCTTCGTTAGGTATACCCTGGAAGATCAGCCTGTGGTGGAAGCTAAGGGAGATAAGCTGAAGGTAACTGTAAAGGATCCAATATTGAATAAGACCCTCGAGTTAGATACAGACCTATTGGTCTTAAGTACCGGTATTATTCCGGCACAAGGTACAGATGCTTTAAGCCAGACCTTCAAAGTTTCCCTAAACGCCGACGGTTATTTCCTGGAAGCACATATGAAACTTCGTCCGGTGGACTTTGCCGCCGATGGCTTATATCTATGTGGCTTGGCCCACTCACCCAAGTTAATTGAGGAATCCATTGCCCAGGCTAATGCGGCAGCTGTTAGGGCTGTTACCATGCTGTCTAAGGATAAGCTGGAATCCCTTGGCAACGTGGCATGGTAAATCCCAAGTGGTGTAAGGGCTGTGGACTTTGCGTAGAGGCCTGCTCCTACGGTGCCAGGGTTATGAATGAATTGACTAACGTAGCTGATGTGCTGGATGTACTTTGCCAGGGCTGTGGTGCCTGTGTGGCTGCCTGCCCCAGCGGTGCTTCCCAGCAAAAGGGTTTTGAAAAACAGCAAATCTTGGCCATGTTGGATGCATGTAACAACTAGGCTGAAAAGGAGGGTAAAGTAATGAGCGTTCCCGAGCAAAAAATTCAAACTGAGTTCGAACCTAAGATTATTGCTATCGTGTGTAACTGGTGTACCTATACCGGTGCGGATTTAGCAGGTACAGCCCGCATCCAATACCCCCCAAACGTTCGAATTATCAGGGTTATGTGTAGTGGAGCGGTAGATCCCCTGTATATGATTAAACCAATTCTAGACGGTGGAGATGCAGTACTAGTTGGTGGCTGACACGAAGGTGACTGCCACTATGGTAGTGGCAATTACAAGGCCCGCAGAAAAGTGGCCATCGCCAGAAACGTGCTCCAACAGTTAGGAATACCAGAGGAGCGGTTATGGTTAAGATTTATCAGTGCTTCCCAGGGTGCATATTTTGGTGAAGTAATTACCGAAATGACGAACAAACTGAAAAATTTAGGACCTAACCCGCTGCGTAAGAACTGGGAAATCTAAGGTGGGAGGCGTTTTAAAATGAAAACTTATACTATAAAAGCAAGTGGCGATACCTTGAGTGCCGTCCAGGGATTTTTAAAATCCCTTATGACTTCCGGTGTGGTGGGTGCCGTTCTGGCCCCCCAGGAAGTAGCAGCAAAAACCAATGTGGTTCCCACCCTGATCAGGGACCCGGAAATGCTTGGTGCTGTTGATCCCTTTGCCCCGGTAAATGGACTAAATGTGGCCAGATTGGTGGCCAATCTTTCTAGAAATCTACCTGAAAAGGTGGCTGTGGTGCTCCGCTCCTGTGAGGTTCGGGCATTATTTGAACTAACTAAGCTACAACAGGCTAAAATGGATAACCTGGTAGTTATCGGGGTTGATTGCAACGGTACCTTTGCTGCCAAGGATTATGCCCAAATGGTAAAAGAAAATAAAATTGACGCCAAGGCATGGGCTGCTAAAGCTGCTGACGGCAGCAACCCCACAGGCATGACCATGCGTCGGGCCTGCGGCATCTGTGCCTACCCCGAGGCCAGCAAAGCCGATATTATTTTAGGCTGGCTGGGCATGGGCGGTAATCTGCTGGTATCAGCCAAGGATGAGCTAGATCTGTCTGGTGTTGCCGGTCTAGATTCTGCAAGCGTGCCGGATACCAGAACAAAAATTATCGATAAAATTGCAGCAGAAAAGGGAACGGCTAAAACTGCTGCCATTGCCGAATTCAAAAAATCCTTTGACAGTATGGACAAACTTGCTGAAGTACTGGCCACCTGTATTAAGTGCCAAAACTGCCGTCAGGCTTGCCCAATCTGCTTCTGCCGTGAATGTGTATCCGCCGGGCCTATCTTTGACCACAACGGCGATAAATACATGGAATATGCCAGAAGGAAGGGTGCCATCGAGCTGCCCACCGACACCACACTATTCCACCTGACCAGGGTAAACCACATGGGTCTGTCCTGCGTTGGCTGTGGCCAATGCGAAAACGCCTGCCCCATGGATATTCCTGTGGGACTCATATTCCAAGCCCTGGCCCAGCCCAACCAGGACCGCTTTGAGTACGAGCCAGGCCGATCCCTGGATGAAGCAATACCCATCACAGTATATAAGGAACATGAGTTGGAAGAACTTAATACTGGTAAGCACTAAGAAGGTAAAACCTGTATGATTAAAAGCTAAGCAGCTTAGTAATTTAATAGAGCCACAAGGAGAGAGATTCTTTATTTAAAATAAAAATCTCTCTTTTTGTTATAAAATATATCTCGAAATATGTCGTTAATTATTCTAAAAAATATGTAGGGAAATGTTACAAGAAGAAAGAAATGGGTAAATTATTTGACATTTTTGAGGGGTGCTTGGTATGAAATTTTATGCCCATTCGGATCTTGAGAAGGGGAAAGAGCAGTGGCATATTTTAAAGGATCATCTTGAAGATACTGGTATGCTGGCTGCAAATTTTGCCCGTTCCTTTGGGGCTGACAATTTTGCATACGTGGCCGGGCTAATGCATGATTTGGGCAAATACTCATTTGAGTTTCAAAAGCGAATTAATGGACAAAACATAAATGTAGATCATTCTACATCCGGGGCGCGGAGGCCAATAAGAGATACGGACGACTTGCTGTGCCCCTAGCCTATGTTATAGCAGGACATCACTGTGGTCTGCCGGATTGGGGCACCTCGGAAGAGGAGTCTTCCCTAAAGGCAAGGCTAGAGAAAAAGGTCTATGATTATCAGGCCTACTCCCGCGAATAATCCTTCCCCCACCTAATACATTGAAATTCCCCACCCTTGTACCAATTGTAGGAAAAGGATTTAGTGCACAGTTTTTTATAAGATTCCTTTATTCCTGTATAGTTGATGCAGACTTTTTAGATACAGAACGAGCTTTAAACTCAGAAAAATCTAACCTAAGGAAACAAAAATATTGCTTAAAGGCATTGTCTAGAAAACTTGAGCAATATATTGAGCGCCTTTGCAATGGAGCACAGGATACTTTTGTCAACCGGAAAAGAAAGAACATATTACTTAACTGCAATGAGAAGGCAAATGAATTACCGGGACTTTTTACCCTAACTGTTCCTACCGGTGGGGGTAAAACCTTATCATCCTTAAGCTTTGCCTTAAAACATGCTGTTAAATATGGTAAAGAAAGGGTTATATACGTAATTCCCTATACAAGTATTATTGAACAAAATGCAGCTGTTTTTAGGAAAATATTAGGAGATGAAAACGTCCTGGAGCATCACAGTAATTTTTCTTACCCACAGGATAATTATCGAGAAGAGAGAGCTGAGTCAGCAACTGATATTATGCAAATAATAAAACTCGCTACCGAGAACTGGGATATGCCAATCATTGCTACTACCAATGTGCAATTTTTTGAATCGCTTTTTGCTGCTAGAAGCTCCCGCTGCAGGAAATTACATAATTTAGTAAATAGTGTTATCGTAATTGACGAGGCGCAAATGTTACCAAGTGAGTTTCTAAAACCATGCCTCAGCTCAATTATGGAATTAATAACTAATTATAAATCCACCATTGTATTATGCACTGCCACACAACCGAACATTAGTAAATTAATACCTGAAGGGGTAAAAACCATTGAGATAATCGACGATCCGGCAGAACTTTACCAAGATTTCAAGAGAGTAAGTGTAAAAAACTTGGGTACTATTTCGGATGATGAGCTAGAAGAACAATTAGCTTTACAGGAGCAGGTGTTGTGTATTGTAAATTCTAAGAAACATGCACGTTTGCTTTATGAAAGAATTAATGGTGAGGGGGCGTATCATCTTAGCACCAGGATGTGTCCTGCCCACAGAACTGACATTTTAGAACAAGTAAAGGGGCGGCTTAAAGCAGGAATAACTTGCAGGGTTGTTTCTACCCAATTAATTGAAGCAGGGGTTGACATCGATTTTCCTGTAGTATACCGGAGTATGGCTGGTATTGATTCCATTGCCCAGTCAGCTGGCCGTTGTAATCGGGAAGGTCTGAGACCAGAAGGTAAAGTGTATGTATTTATGCCAGGTGAAAAACATGGTATTCCAAGGGGCTGGCTCAACCGAACCGCTACCCTGGGCAAGAGGATAATTGAAAATCATGAGGACCCTCTTGGATTAGAAGGTGTAAAAGAGTATTTTAGTTCACTGTATGATATTGATGACAGTCAGTTGGATAAAAATAACATACTTAAGGAGATAAGGGAACTAGAAGCCTATTGGAGTTTTCAATTTAGAGCTATTGAAGAAAAGTTTAAATTGATACAGGACAATACTTGTTCAATTATAATCCCTGGGATGATAACTGTCTAAAAATATTAAAGGATGCTAGAAGTAGTCCTTTTCCCGGTTCGTACCTTAGAAGCTTACAAAGGTATAGTGTTCAAGTGTTTGAAAAGGAATTTATCGAACTAAATGAACTTGGCATATTAGAAAGTATTAACGGCAGGCTATTTGTTTTGAAGGAGGAGATGTTAGAAGGACATTACAGTAAGGAAACGGGCCTTATACCAAAAACCGAGAGTATGTTACTAAATGATACGTTAATTATTTAGTTGAAAGGAGGAAGACATCATGGGTTATGGAATCCGGCTGATGGTTTGGGGAGAGTTTGCTTGTTTTACCAGGCCGGAAATGAAGGTGGAAAGGGTTAGCTATGACGTTATAACCCCTTCTGCTGCCAGGGGCATTTTAGAGGCCATACATTGGAAGCCTGCCTTTAGATGGGTTGTAGACAGAATTCATGTTCTTAATGAAATCAAGTTTGATAATGTGCGTCGAAACGAGGTTAGCAGTAAAATTCCCTCAGGTAATGTTAGAACTGCTATGAAGGGAGAGCCGGTACTGCTTTGCCAATATGCTTCAGAAGACCGCCAGCAAAGGGCAACCTTACTACTGAGAAATGTAGCCTATGTAATAGAGGCTCATTTTGAGATGACTATTAAAGCGGGGTTGGCGGATACGCCTGAGAAGCACTATGCCATCGCCATGAGAAGGGCTAGACAGGGACAGTGCTTTCAACAACCTTACTTTGGGTGTCGGGAATTTGCCGCTAAATTTAGGTTAATAGAAGATGATGAACCAATACCTCACTCCTTTCACAGAGGTGAGAAGGATCTTGGATGGATGTTATTGGATATAGATCATGCTGACGGTATGACCCCACTTTTCTTTAGGGCAAACATGAAGGACGGTTTAATAGATGTGCCAAAGATAGAAAGCGGGGTGTAGGGATTGATTATTAATGCCCTTTACAATTATTATAACACCCTCCAGATGGATTCGGATTCTGGTATTAGTCAACCAGGTTATAGTAAGGCGAAAGTTAGTTATTGTTTACTATTATCTATGGCTGGACAACTTTTAGAGGTTATTGATTTAAGGGTAGATGGACGGAACAAATTGGTACCCAGGGAAATTGAGGTGCCTGAACAAGCAAAAAGAACATCTGGTGTAGCGGCAAATTTTATGTGTGACAATAGTACTTATGTATTAGGATTGGGAGAAAACAGCAAGAAAGAAAAGCAACAACGGAACAAGGAATGTTTTCAGGACTTTTTACAATTGCATGAGAATATTCTCAAAGATGTAACTGACGAACCTGCCAAAGCCCTGTTGCATTTTCTGCGTGGTTGGAATATTGATTCTGCTCTAAATCATCCAGCGATTAATACACAACTAGAAGGACTAACAGAGGGAAGCAACCTTGTATTTAAAGTAGAGGGTTTTAAAGGATACATTCACGAAAGAGAAGCAGTAAGGGATGCTTGGAGCAGTCATAAAAAATCAAATGAATCAGAAGTTATTATGCAGTGCCTTGTTACCGGCAAAAAAGCAAGAATAGCGAGGCTGCACCCCAGCATTAAGGGGGTGACAGGGGCACAATCCAGTGGGGCATCTTTGATTTCCTTTAATCTAGACTCCTTTACCTCTTACGGAAAATCACAAAGCTTTAATGCACCTGTGGCAGAAGACGTTACATTTAAGTATACCACCGCATTGAATTACCTTTTAAACAGTCCCAAGCATAGGATTAGAATTGCTGATGCAACTGTAGTTTTTTGGGCAGAACAATCTACCAATGGTTTAGAGGAAGACATATTAAGTATGCTATTTTTTCCACCATCGGAGTCTAGCCCTGATGAGGATAAAAACTTCAAAAGGATGCTGAAGTTATTAGGGATCCGCAGACAGTCAGACTGTTACATGATATTTTATAAAAATCAAAATGGACAACCCATTTCCGGTGGTTTAGCAGGTATTAATGAAAATACAAAATTTTATATTCTAGGCTTATCACCAAATGCCAGCCGACTAGCTGTTAGGTTTTGGCATGTGGATAGTTTCGGTGCTTTCCTAGAGAGAATCGGCCAGCATTATAAGGATTTAGCTATCGAGAAGAGATCGATAAGGAGCCAGATTATATTTCCACATGGATGCTATTGAAAGAAACAGCACCCTTAAAAGATGCAAAAAGGATTGCTCCGCATCTAGGGGGCGTTTTAATGCGTTCTATGTTAACTGGCGCTCCTTATCCCAAATCGCTTTTCAACTCGATAATATCAAGAATTAGAGCGGATCAGGAAATTAATTATATAAGGCTTCAGTGATTAAAGCATGTCTTGCCAGAGAGCAACGTTACTACAATAAGGGGAGTGGGGTGGGTTTTAGTATGTCCTTAAATAAAGAGAACCGCAACATAGGCTATATGTTAGGAAGACTTTTTTCTTTGCTAGAAAAAGCTCAAGAGGATGCTAATCCGGGTATTAACGCTACCATAAGGGACAGATACTTTGGATCTGCTTCGGCTTCACCGGGTTCAGTTTTTCCGATACTGCTAAGACTTGCCCAACATCATATTGCTAAAGCAGAGTATGGAAAATTTACTGATAAACGCATAGAAGAAGTTATTTCCTATATTGATAGTTTTCCGGCCCATCTTAATCTGGAAGAACAGGGGCAATTCGTACTTGGCTATTACCAACAGCGTCAAGATTTATTTAAAAAGATAGAGAAAAAGGAGTGTTAATTAATGTCTGAAAACGTTAAAAACAGATACGAATTTGTCTTGTTTTTTGATATTGAAAATGGCAACCCAAACGGTGACCCCGATGCAGGAAATATGCCCCGTATAGATGCCGAAACAGGATTAGGCTGGTGACTGATGTTTGCCTTAAGAGAAAAATAAGAAACTATGTTGATATAGCAAAAAATCAGGCAGAGGGCTTCGATATTTACGTTCGTGAAGGAGCGGTGCTAAATACCCAACATCGAAAAGCCTATTCCTCGGCTGGTATCAAGCCAGAATCAAAAAAACTTCCTAAAAATGAAGAGGATGCCTATAAAGTAAAAAACTTTATGTGTAAGAATTTTTACGATATCAGGGCCTTTGGTGCTGTAATGACAACCGAGGTTAATTGTGGACAGGTGCGTGGACCTGTACAAATTAATTTTGCGCGTAGTATAGATCCCATCGTTCAACAAGAGGTTACCATTACTAGAATGGCAGTAACTTCAGAAAAGGATGCAGAAAAGAAAGACAGAGAAATGGGACGAAAACATATTGTTCCATATGCATTATATAGAGCAGAAGGTTTTGTGTCTGCCAATCTTGCTGAAAAAACCGGCTTCTCTATAGAAGACTTAAATTTATTATGGGAGTCACTGCAAAATATGTTTGATCATGATAGATCGGCAGCCAGAGGCAAGATGTCTTCAAGGAATTTGTTTATCTTCGAACATGAAACATTACTAGGCAATTCACCGGCGCATAAATTATTTGACTTAATTAGTGTTGCAAGAAAAGATGTAACAAAACCGCCAAGAGCTTATTCAGATTATCTAGTGACAGTGAATAGGACGGAGTTGCCTGATGGAGTTAAACTGATTGAAAGGTAATATATGGAAAAGAGATATGAGGAAGAAGATTTTTGGCCTTGTCTGGGATCCAACATTTTGCCTATTGCGAAAGACAATGGGGGATTATCCATATAGAAAATCAATGGGTAGAGAATGTGCGCACAGTGGAAGGGAAAATCCTTCATGAAAGGGTCGACGATCCATATTTTTCTGAAACACGAAACAATGTCAAGATTGTAAGGTCAGTACCTATTAAATCCCATAGCCTAGGCTTATACGGAGTAGCAGATGTAATTGAGCTTCATTTAAATTCCGTGGCAGTAGCTGAATTGCTAGAAGAAGAATCGCCTATTAGATACAGCATTGTTGAATATAAGAGGGGAAAACCAAAGTCGGATGACAGGGATGAAGTCCAATTATGTGCCCAGGCAATTTGTCTGGAGGAAATGCTCTCCATTAATATAGATTATGGATATCTATATTATGGTCAGACAAAACACAGACACAGGGTTGAGTTTGACAATTGTCTGAGAAAGCGGGTTAGAGAGCTAACAGAGAAAATGCATAGTCTATACCTAAAGGGAGAAACCCCACAAGCAAAATATAGTAAGCAATGTAAAAACTGCTCTTTGATAAATGTGTGTGTCCCAGAAGTTGCAAAGTATAATAAAAGAACTAATAAATATCTGAAAGGCTTGATTGATGATATAAAAATGACTGGTCAGGGGAGCCATTGTAATGAGGAAAATGCTAAATGTGCTATATGTAACTAACCCGGAGGCCTATCTGGCTAAAGATGGCGAAAACCTGGTGGTAAGGGTTCAAGAGGAAGAGGTATTTCGTACCCCTATCCATTACCTGGAAGGTATTGTTACCTTTGGATATATGGGTGCTAGTCCGGCCTTTATGGGAATGTGTGTTGAAAAGGGTATAACCATATCCTTTTTAAACCCTTATGGTCGGCATCAGGCAACCTTTCATGGAGCACCAAAGGGAAATGTCCTCCTAAGAAGACAACAATATCGCTTAGCAGACAATGAAATTGAATCAGCTAAGCTAGCTTCAATGTTTATCCTGGGTAAACTTGCCAACAGTAGAACGGTTCTAAGGCGATATATCAGTGATCATGGGAGTAAATTTCAAACCAGTGAAGTTGAACAAGCATGTAATTGATAAGTCGTAATGCACTCCGCTTGACCCAAAGGCTATCATTAAATGAAGTTAGAGGTGTTGAAGGAGAATCAGCGCAAAAGTACTTCTCTGTATTAAACCAGTTAATCATTTGCCAAAAAGAACAATTTTATATGGCGGGAAGAAATCGTAGACCACCCCTTGACAATGTAAACGCCTTATTATCATTTTTGTACAGTCTACTTCTTCATGAAACAAGGTCGGCATTGGAAACGGTAGGTCTTGATCCATATGTTGGATTCTTACATCGGGATCGTCCTGGAAGGACCAGCTTGGCCTTAGATCTGATGGAGGAATTTAGACCCTATTTGGCTGACAGATTAGCACTTAGTCTTATCAATAGAAGGCAAGTTACTGGGAATGACTTTATAAAGAAAGAATCAGGTGGAGTTATAATGAAAGACTCTGCTCGAAAAGCTGTAATTGATGCCTGGCAAAAAAGAAAAAGGGAAGAGATAACACACCCTTTTTGGAAGAGAAAATACATGTCGGACTGCTGCCATATTCCCAAGCCTTGTTACTTGCTAGACATTTAAGGGGAGATCTAGATAAATACCCGCCATTTCTCTGGAAGTAAAGGAGTTTGAATATCATGATGGTTTTAATAACCTATGACGTAAATACTGAGACTGAAGGAGGTAAGAAAAGATTGCGTCGAGTGGCAAAACAATGTGTAGATCACGGTCAAAGGGTTCAAAATTCAGTATTTGAATGTTTACTTGACCCTGCCAGTTTGCTGCTTTGAGAAATAAATTAGAAGATATCATTGACAAAGATAAAGATAGTCTCAGATATTATTATCTTGGCAGTAATTGGAAGAGGAAGATTGAGCATGTTGGTGCTAAAGGTGTCTTTAACCCTGAAGGAACTATAATTATTTAAAGTGCGAACCATAAGTTAACAAGAAATTCCGGGACTATCGCAGGGTATGTATATGGAAGTTTGAAGTGAATGTCTTGAATAAAGCCAATCTTAAATTTGTCTTTGTACCCAGGTTCGCGGAAATCATGTTTTTAAGCCTTATACGATCAGCTCTAACATTGAGCGCCGTCGCCCCTTGCACGGGGGCGTGGATTGAAACCCAAGGAGGGGGTGTCACTATCAAAGGTAAGATTGGTCGCCCCTTGCACGGGGGCGTGGATTGAAACACGGTATTGATTGTCTGTTAAGGCCTACCACTCTCGTCGCCCCTTGCACGGGGGCGTGGATTGAAACAAGTATTTCCTGGTCAGTATAACCGGTTCTTACCGTCGCCCCTTGCACGGGGGCGTGGATTGAAACTCTGCAAGGCTGAACAAGATGAAAACGGGGATGTGGTCGCCCCTTGCACGGGGGCGTGGATTGAAACATTCCACCCCTAAGATGAAATGGAGGTATATGATATCTATCAAGATAAAATTTTTATTATTGGACGAGGTTCGGAAAGAGCTTGTAAGATAACTGGAAAATGGCTTACATGGGTTCCCGGGGATAATAACACAGGCTTTTGTTTTTTAGACTTGAATATTTTATCCAAATAAGGTATTTTACTAAAAACCATATAAGTATAATAAAGTTCTATACGCTATAATCAATCAGTAAAAATGGTAAAGTTGTAAAATTAAGAAAAATAATTCAACAAAAAATTATTTTTATGTTGGTGATGTTATGAAATTAACCTATGCTTTTTTATTATTTTACTCTTCTTACAAGGAGGTTGCTTTAATAGACAGCACAAGGATTTTCCTGTAAACCAACCCCCGGAGTCAAGGGTAGAAACCCAAGTAGTTACAAAACTTAACGTGTCAAACCAGGATGAAACTAAAATGGAGGTTAACTATCCTGAAACTTGGCCTAATTTAGTAATAAGTTGTTTATCAAAGAATATTCCTTGGGTACGTGGAGATGCAAACTTCACTGGTCAAGTAAATGGTGTCATAGGGAATACTAACTTTGGTTACGATGAAAGCAAAGCTATATTGATAAAACCCACAGAAGTAAAAGCTAATACTGTATTATCATTTAACGCAGATAACGTCAAGGGATTAGATAGTCCCAAATACTTTGTATGGCTACTTAACTCCGACAATAAACTTATTCCATATACCATAGAGGAAGATAGTATTACCATACCACATGATGAAGGTGAGTATCTATATCATCTTTTAGTAGATTGGGGAAAAGGTGATAACACTATCTCCTATTGGTTTAAGGTAAAGGTAGTAAAATACTAATCAATGATTCATCTTAAATAAGATAGGCTATTAATCCCTACTCCTATTCTCGACAATTTACACTAACTATCATATTGGATAGGGTACACTAAAATGGACAGTTCTCTTAAGGTCTAGTAAACTAAAAACCAATAATGAAAGACGAGGAGATTGCTATGACCAAGCGAGAACGCAGAGCATTTACAGACGAATTTAAAAATCAAATGGTTCAACTTTATCTAAATGGTAAACCAAGGGTAGAAATAATCAGAGAATACGATTTAAGCGCCTCAGCCTTGGACAAGTGGGTCAAGCAAAGTCAGTCCACCGGCTCGTTCAAAGAAAATGACAATCGAAGTGATGAGCAAAAAGAGCTTACTATTTAGCCCCTAAATGAGATTGGAGTCCTGTCCCACAATAATTTAAAATAATATTGACGGAGGGGATAGGACATGAAAAGTAAAAGATATCCTAAAGAGTTCAAGGATCAAGTAATAAAAGATGCCTTGGAAATCAACGATGTAGGACAAGTAGCTAAACGCTACGAGGTTCACCCCAAAACCCTATACCGTTGGATTAGCGAATCAAAACATAAAGCATGGCAGCAAACAAGCAGTGAGTCCAAGAAAACAGCTGTTATATACCTTCACATAAAGAATATAAACAACTGGAAAAAGAAAATGACAAGCTAAAAAATATCCTTGGTGAAAAAGACCTCGAAATTGCAATCCTGAGGGATTTATTAAAAAAGAAAAACCCCGGCTTTCAGACAGAATAGAAATTGCCGACATATGGATTGACCAGGGGTACTCAGCAGCAGTTGTACTACGGATTGTCGGCGTAAGCGAATCCACGTATTACCATAGTAAAAAAATCCCGTTAAAGAACGTGTGTATAAGGGTGGAAGAAAAATACCAGGTTATTCTCTTACCTCAACTGGCAAGCCAATTAGTGATGAACAAATTAAAGAATGGTTAATGGAATTAATTGCCGGTGAGGAAAGTATTTATGGGTACCGTAAATTAACTCGCTGCTTACAGCGTCAGTACGGACTTGTTGTAAATAAGAAAAAAGTTTATCGCTTTGTAAAGAACTGGATATTCTAGCACCACAGCGCCAGGTCCATATCAAGCACCCGCGTAAAATTGCTATTAATCGTGTAATAACAAAATCTAACCAACTAATGGAAATAGATATTAAATACGGATACATTGCCGGAGAAAATAGATTCTTTTATTTAATGTGTATCATCGACGTCTATGATCGGATTATTATAGACTACCACCTTGGGCTTTCTTGTGAAGGAAAACATGCCGTCCAGTTAATGCAACGAGCATTGTGGAAACGTCAGCTATTTACCGATACAGCCAAACCGGTAATTAGAACCGATAATGGCCCACAGTTTATTAGTCATGCCTTTGAAAATGCATGTACAGAATTTAGAGTAGAGCACGAACGTATTCCACCTAAAACCCCTAATAAAAATGCTCATATTGAATCCTTTCACGCTATTTTGGAGAATGATTGTCTGAGCAAACATGAGTTTGCCACTTACCAAGATGCTTACCGCACTGTTACCGATTATATTCAGTTTTACAATCAGCGCCGGTTGCATGGTAGCTTATATGACTTATCTCCTATGGAATTTATAAATCAATTAGCACTTGGTAAAGTAAAACCTTTTATCGTCAAAGTTTAATTAAATATGTTTTTGGTGAGACCCTGAGGAAAACTTAGTTTAAGTACTAGGCGCCGTAGGGTAGCTTGACAGCTCGTTAAAAGGGCTGTGGTACAATATCATACCGACGGGACGGTACCTATATGCATGTTTTCGGAGCCGCCCGTCGGTAGTTAAATCATTCCGCAGCCCTTAGGGCTGTCAAGCCGCCGGACCATCATTGTATAACTTAGCCTTTTCTGGCTGTTATGAAATTCAATGAAAAAATGAGATTATGGGAGATGGCTCTAACAATAGGGGGTTAAACCGCATGCTATTCACCATCCGTCGCCCCTTGCACGGGGGCGTGGATTGAAACAAACAGAAGTTGGTGGCAGGAGAAACGTCCCCTTGCCACTTGTTTTTGTCTTTTGGAATAATAAGTTCGAAACATTGAATATTGAACTTGAACTATTACATATGTTTATGATACTATATATTTACCGACCGTCCGGTAGGTTTGTGACAAGGGGGATTAATTTGACTACAAAAGAAAGAGTGAAGAATTGTGCACTATCACTTTTTGCTTCAAGTGGTTATGAAGCAACAACAATGAATCAAATTGCAGACATCGTTGGAATTAAAAAACCCTCTTTATACGCTCACTACGGTGGAAAAGAAGAGATTTTCTTCTCAATATTTGAGGACTTGATAGTCAAATACAAAGGTTTTATTGAACAAGTGATTGACTCTACCAGTGGGATGACTGTGGAAAAAAAGCTGTTATACATTTTTGAGAATTATATTAATTTTTTTATCCAAAACCCTGAAGTATCGACTTTCTGGAATAGAGTGCTATTTTTCCCCCCAATTGAGTTTAGGGAGAGAATTTTTGCTTCTATATTTGAAATGGAAATAGTTCTCCAGGGGAAATTAGCAAGTATCTTTATTGAAGGTATAAAAGAAGGAGTTATCCGTGAAGAAAAGGTTGAGGATATGATACTTTCCTTCCTATGTATCCGTGAGGGTTTGTTACTCTCATATCAGATAACTCCGGAAATGGACCCCAAAAAGATTAAAATAATATGGAACAATTATTGGCAGGGAGTTAAAGCAAGAAAATAAAAGTTGCGGAGGTGCTTTGATGAAACATATAAAGAAGTTTAGCATTATTGAGTGCAAGGGAACATCTTATCAGATTGGTCAGCAGTGGGGTGAGGCATGTAGGGAAAATATTAGATATTCCTTCGACTTTAATATAGGTACCATAGCTAATGGTTATAAAACTCCGAGAGCCAATGTTATTGCTGTTGCAAATAAATATTTGCCTAAAGTAAAGGAATTTGACCCACAATATATTGAGCTTGTAAAAGGCTTAGCGGAGGGTGCTGACTTGACTTTTGATGAGGTTTTTGCCCTTAGATGCACGCTGGAGTTATCTCTGTATTATAACCAATTGACCGGATTATGCTCATCCTTTGCTGCCACTGGCGAGTCCACCCAGGGTGGGAAAACCCTATTGGGTCAAAACATTGATTGGCTGCCAGGATATCCTATTGATTTACTAAAGATATATCCGGAAAATGGACCTAATCAGTTATCCTTATCTCTGGGAGGTATTGTTGAATACACCTTAAATTCAGCTGGTTTTGGAATGTGTGCCAATTCACTACTTACATCAATGGAAAATTTTAGATTAAACATTCCAATTGCCTGTTATTTACCAAAGCTATGCGCCAAAATAATTTAGAAGATGCTTTTAAAGTTTTACAGGAAGCCGCTAGAGGGATAGGTTACTTCCATTTAGCAGATACCCAAGGAAAAATGTTTGGCATTGAAAGCAACTTTGATGAATTTGATGTAGTGATACCTAAGAAAAATCTGTTATTCCATACTAACTGTTACTGTACCGAAAGGTACAAGGCGGATGATATTGCTCCAGCCTTTTTACCTGATAGTTTTGTGAGAAGAGATAGGATGCATCAACTTCTGGAAGGTATATATGGAAACATAACACCTGAAATAATGATGGAGGTATTGTCAGACCATCTGGCTTCACCAACTGGCATTTGTCGTCATATTGATGATACTAAACCACAAGCAGGTCAGCTGGTTACACTAGCATCATACATTATGGTTCCAGAGGACGGTATAATGAAAATTGCCTATGGTAACCCATGTGAGTATGAATACATTGACTATAAAGTTTAAAAATTACAGCTTGGTATTAAATCCGGGCTATTCTTTATTATAATGGTTTGCTTCCCGTCTTATATCAGCTTTGTAATAATTGAAACAAATGCATAATTAATAGTTTGGCTGCCATAATATAGGTATAAGATTGACGGGAGGTGCAAATTTGCATAAGGATATTTATGTGGTAGGTATGATGGTAGACGAGCGGGGTTCCAAGGCTCCTGATGTACAACAGGTTATCACCCGCTATGGTGATAAGATACTTTGTAGAAATGGCATTCCCAGCCCCAGTAGGGAACGGGGAATTATTACCCTAACCATGGAGGCCACCCCGGAAGATTACCAGAGGATGGAACAGGATTTGAAGGGCCTTAAAGGTGTAACGGTGGAGAGTATTCACTTCAGCCAGCCTGAGTCTTTTCAATTGTGCGAGAATAGATAGAAAATAAAACACTATAGTACTATCCCAAGAGGTCCTTATAAAATGGGCCTCTTTTTATTATAAAATAATTACAAATAATGGAAAATATTGTATAAATATATAAAAACAATTGACATATAATGGGCATTTATATAATAATATTTAGTAAATAAGAATTATTCCTAATGGAGGTGGTAGCTGTATTATTTCAAAGAGTTTTTTTGAAAAATTATAGCCATACGGTGGTATAAAGGAGGATTTAAATTTGAAAAGATTAATACTTACACTGGCCGCTTTATTTTTATTAGCTGTAACAATAGCAGGGTGTGGGACTAGCGCTGAAGATAAAGACGACCGTATAAGGGTGATGACAAGTATTTATCCTCTGTATGATTTTACTAAAAACATTGGTGGAGATAATGTATTAATCAGTAACATTGTCCCGTCAGGTTCTGAGCCCCATTCTTGGGAGCCTAGCCCTAAGGATATGGCAGATATGACAAAGGCGGATGTTTTAATCCTTAGCGGTACTGGTATGGAACCCTGGGCAGATAAGGTATTGGCCAATATTGATCAGAGTAAGGTGACTGTCGTTTATGGTGGTAAAGATATTACATTGATTGATTGGTCGGGACATGAAGACGAGGAAGAACATGATCACCATAATGAAGCCCATGATTCAGACGTTCCTGAAGAACACTCTGATAAGCATGAGGAGCATGAGCACCAACATGACCAAGATGAACACCAAGATGAAGTCACAGGGGACGGACATGACCATCACCATAGTGGTAACGACCCCCATGTATGGCTTGACCCATTAAATGCTAAGATCATGGTTGACAATATATTAGAAGGACTTATAAAGGCAGATGAAAAAAACAGTTCTGTTTACCGGGCCAATGCAGAAGCCTATAAAAAGGAATTGGATAACCTGCATGAGGATTTCCTAAAAGGCCTTGAAGGCGCAAGTATCAAAGAATTTGTTACTTCCCATGCTGCCTTTGGCTATTTGGCAAAGCGTTACGGTTTAGAGCAAATACCAGTGCGTGGACTAAATGCCGAGAGTGAGCCTAGTCCTGCTGATATGGCTGCCATTGTAAAACTGGCCAGGGAGAAGAACATAAACTATATTTTCTTTGAAACCCTGGTAAGTCCTAAGGTCTCCGAAGCCATTGCTAAAGAGGTTAGGGGTGAAATCCTTGTGCTTAATCCCCTTGAGGGGCTGTCAGACGAAGAAATGGCCGCAGGTAAGGATTATCTTTCGGTGATGCGGGAGAATCTAATTAACCTTCAAAAAGCTCTTAATGGCAATTTGAAAATTTAACCCACGAACTGGTAATAGAAAAGGTTAACTTAGAATAAATAATAAAAAGCGGTGGTAATTCACCGCTTTAAAAATTTATTTGCAGGAGATTTTATGTTTGATTCAGGGACAACTCCCAGGCGAAAAGGTTTTTCTTCAATATTATTTCTGCTTATTTTTATCAACATTATATTGCTCATAGGCGCACAGCTAAAGCTTACATCGGGTCAATTTCTTTCACAATTAAATCAAGGGCCTTTGGGTAACCTTCATGTTATATTTTTTAGCATTCTCATTGAGGCTCTTCCTTTCATTGTCATTGGAGTCATTGGTTCGACACTGTTAGAAGTTTTTGTATCTCCCGATACCATAAGGAGCTTTTGCCAAGAACCTGGTTTTTAGGTATTGTTGTCTCAGGCTCCTTAGGCTTAATATTTCCCTTTTGCGAGTGTGGCTAGTACCTATTGTTCGCCGCTTGATGGAAAAGGTGTCCCGGCACCACTGGCTGCAGTATTTCTCCTTACCGCTCCGGTGGTTAATCCGGTGGTGGGATTGGCCACTCATTTTGCTTTTATGAATCAGCCTGAATTTGTTTTTTGGCGTCTTGGGGGAGCTACCTCCTGGCGATAATTGTTGGCTTTTTACTCATAGGCAGGTGGCAGGATAATATACCCCTTAATCCAAATTATTCACCCTATTTATGTGGCTGTGGTTTGCAGCATGGAACTGGCTGGGACAACTCTTTTAGAAATAAGTTATTCAGTGTATTTTCCCATAGCCAGGAGGAGTTCTTTAGTATTATGAACTATCTGGTGATAGGGGCTTTTCTTGCAGCGTCAGTTCAGGTTTTTGTGCCCAGAACCTTGCTGACTAGTGCTGGTTCCCATGAAACAGGGTCTGTGGCTGTTATGATGCTGGTGGCCTTTTTATTATCCCTCTGCTCAGGGGCAGATGCCTTTGTGGCCAGTACCTTTGTAAACACCTTTACTCCGGGCTCAGTTGTGGCTTTTATGGTATTTGGCCCTATGGTGGATTTGAAAAATGTATTAATGATGCTGGCTGCATTTAAATGGAGCTTTGTGTTATGGTTGGTCCTTTGGGTAACAACCTTGGCCTTTTGTCTTGGGGTGGCTATTAATCTAACGGCGGTGATTGTAATATGAATTCGTTGATTAGGCTGATGGCCTTACTTAGTTTGAGCTACAGTCTTGCCATCCTGCTCAAAACGGGACAGATTACCTACTATATTAATCCAAGGTTCATTTCCCTAACAAAATTTTCCCTGGGATTCTTATTGCTGTTATGTTTAGTCATAGCGTTGGAGCTAGTTTATAAGCTGTACATCAGAAATGGCTATCGTCCTTCAATAAAACTGGCTAGCTTAGTTGTATTGCTTGCTTGCCTTACACCTCTGCTTTTTCCACCCAAAATGCTGGATAGTTCCATGGCTGAACAAAAAGGCATGATGTACACACGGACACAAAGTAATGCTGCAGCAGACTTGACCCAAGAGTTTTCTGAGCCAGAGGATTATTCAGCTTACTTTGGTGGTGAGCGTGATCTTATCCCGGAGAATACAAATGCCGAGAGTATTATCACCATTACGTCAATGAATTATCTGGAGATACTAGTTGATATTATGGATTATCTTGAGAGGTATTCAGGAAAAGAGATCGAAGTGGATGGCTTCATAATGAGTCATAGCGCTTTGGGGGAAAACCAATATTTAGTGTCCCGGTATGCCATTGCCTGCTGCGCTGCAGATGCAGTAATTGTAGGGTTTACTGCCGAGGGAACATCGCCCTATCCCGATAATACCTGGGTAAAAATGCGAGGTAAAATTCTAAGGCTGGATGACCATAGCCTGCCAGTAGTTCAGGTAACAAATATTGAAGAGATAGCTCCACCCCCCGATCCCTATATTTATCAGTACTATTAAATGTTTAAATGGGAGGTTGTTATCAATTGAAAGCACAGGTTGATATAATTTCAGGCTTTCTAGGAGCTGGAAAAACCACTTTGATTGATAAGCTATTAAAGGAATGTTATCAGGAGCAAAAAATCTTCCTGCTTGAGAATGAGTTTGGCCAGGTGGGAATAGATGGCTTGATCCTGGCTAAGCAATCTGTGGAGATGAAAGAGATTTACTCCGGTTGTATTTGCTGCTCACTAAAGGGAGATTTTACCCAGGTGTTATTGGAAGCTTTAGATAAGGTAAAGCCTCAGAGAATTATTATCGAACCAACGGGAGTTGGAAAACTATCAGAAATAATAGGAATCCTCAAGCAAAGTGTGTTTAACAACTCGTTGGAAATTGATCATGTGATTACGGTGGTGGATGCACAAAAGGCCAATATCTATCTGAGGAATTTTGGCCAATTTTATAAGGACCAGGTAAGCCATGCCAAAACACTAATAATTAGTAAGACCAGTGGGATGGAGGGGGAGAGTCTGAGAAGGCTAGTTCATACTCTTCGGCAAATCAATCCCAGGGCAGGAATGGTCACCTCTCCCTGGAAAGAGATAAGTGGTAAACAGATATTGGAGGCAAATGTCTCCCCAGAAGTTTTTCTCAATCAAACACTACCCACATTCAAATTATCCCTACCAGGTCAAATTTCCTTTCATCAACAGGAAATTGCCGCTGCCATGGCCACCAGCTTACAGCGGGCGAAGTTTTTCAAAGCTGGTCCTGGGAAAGCCCCAGGTTATTCAATCCCAGCTCCTTGCAAAAAATATTAGCTAACCTGGGCAAAAATGAAGAGTTTGGACAGGTTTTGCGGGCTAAAGGTATTGTGCCGGGACTGGGGAATGGCTTCACTTCGAGTATGTTGGTGGTGATTGGGAGATTAACACAACCACCCCTCAATCTACTGGCAGAGCAGTGGTGATAGGTGTGAGTTTGAAGGAAGAACAGCTGGGCCGTTTGTTTGAGGGTGCAGGCTATGAGGCTGTTAATGTTATCCAAGGGTTTCTTGGTTCAGGTAAAACTACCTTAATAGATATATTAATAAGGGAGGTTTTTACAAATGAACGCATTCTGGTAATTCAATCCGAGTGGGGAGAAAGAGAATTGCCAGATTATGGCCCAAGGGTAAAAATTAAGAGCTGGGATTGGGAAAAGGGCTTTAATTTAGTAGAAGTTCGTAAACTTATTAAGATTCCAGGTGTGGATCGTATTATTTTTGAGTTAAATGGAATGGCTCCCGCCAATGAATTAGTGGATACCTTAGAGATTATGAAAACCAGGGGAGAAATTGAACTGGCTAGTAACATTGCTGTTTTTCACGGCCCAACCTGGGAGGTTATGGCGCAATCCTTAGATGAATTTTTCAAGCTAATGGCCTTAACCAGCCATGGATTTTGGCTGAGGGAGGGGAATGAATCCCTTAGGAAATGGATCGTTAGGACTCAGCCCTCCGCCTATATAACCACAGGAGGAAATTGGGGCCAGTGGTATAATGGTATTAGTAAAAATAACCGGCGAAATCAGAGGAAAAAGCTGCTGGTTCTCCTGCCATTTATAATGGGGATGTATTTACTTTACTGGTATCTTATAAGAAAAATATAAGGGGATCTGCTTAATAGGGCAGGTTCTTTTTTTTTACCTTGGTAAGCTATAAGAATATAAAAAATGGCTAAAAAGGAAGGAGTTATAAAAATTAAAAAGAATAATATATAAACTAGATTTGAAATAATCGAGGTGATATTATTGAGTTTTATTACTGGACTTTTTATAATTACAGGGATGTGCCTGCTTATATCCTGGATTAAGGATAGGCAAAGGACTATCAAGGCATTAAAAATTGCCAAAAAGTCCTTTATGAACCTTTTGCCCTCTATTTTAGGTATTATTGGAATTTTAGGATTTTCCCTGGCGGTGCTACCTCCAGAAACCATAAGAACCCTCTTTAGTGACCGGAGCCTGTTGGGACTTATCATGGTTTCCCTGGTGGGGTCCATTACATTAATGCCTGCCTTTGTGGCATTTCCCCTGGCTGGCTCACTGCTGCAGGCAGGTGCCAGTGTTACAGCTGTTGCCTGCTTTTGTACCACATTACTTATGGTGGGCATCCTTACAGCACCGGCGGAAATAAAGTATTTTGGCAAATCCTTTACACTTAGCCGTAATATTCTTGCTTTGGGTTCGCCATAATAATTGGTCTTCTGATGGGGGTAATGGTATAAATGATTGTCTTTAAAAAGTATTTCTTATTCCTAATGGTAGTGATTTTGGATTTAATGCTATATAGAATTGATGCCAACAAAGGAGCTATGGCAGTTCAGACGGGTTTTGACTATCTGGTAGAAATGCTGCTATTTATTCCTCCAATCATGATCCTGGTGGGATTGTTAGATGTCTGGGTACCTAGACATATAGTAGAAAAGAACGTGGGTAAGGGTTCTGGGATCAAAGGGATTTTTATTTCTATTCTGGTTGGTTCAGCTGCAGCGGGACCCCTTTATGCTGGTTTCCCAGTGGTGGATGCGATGCTAAAGAAAGGTTGTCGTCTTTCCAATGGGGTTATTTTTCTTTGTACCTGGGCTACCATTAAAATCCCCATGATTATGATGGAAGTGAGATTTGTTGGCTGGAAGTTTGCGCTAGCCAGGTTATTTCTAACCCTACCTACGATTATTGCAACTGGTTTTATGGTGGAGAAATTTGTTGATAGAAATAAGGGTGATAGGGATATTGACAAGACATCCATTGGCAGTTCTGGAACGGAGCTTTCCAACTAATGATAGCAGCCGCCGCACAATTCGGTTTGGATACTCTTTCCGAAGGAGAGCACTTGATTATACTTGACAACATGATTTTTAGATAAATCCAGTTGACGTATCTTACTGGCCAGTATCTCCAAGAGAGGATTGGTTTTGTAGTTGATATTCGGGATAAGGGGACTCTTTTTTAAACTAAATATTGTCTTCCAGCCCTTTGGTTTCTCTTCAAGTTTCTCCAAAAGATTGATTATCTCTTCATTAAAGTGCTCAATATCCTCTGAGTATTTAGGAAATATGAAGCTAAGTTGATTTATTACACAAAAAATAAAATTTAGTAAGTCCTCACCTGAGCAAATTACCCATTGATTGTCTAGAAGGTTATGGTCCCGAAAGGACCAATATTTTTTTTCGCTCACGATTATACCGTCAGTCAGTTCAATGCCTACGGCAGCTAATTGCCAGCGAAGTAATTGGCTGCTAATAACGTCACAATTACTGGGCAAACAAGTAAGGGCATGTTTAGCAGGGTGATTATGAATGATTACAGCTCTGGGATTATGAAGGCAATGCTGATGGATTAAGCTTAGCATTTGAGAAATAGAAGGGGCTTGGACAGATACAGCGTCATCATCTGATGATGTATATAAAAAGAGATTTCCGGAGGTTCCTGAAAAACAATTACAAAATGCTCTGTAGGTAGATAAGCAATTTTTTTACTTCTTCTAGACATAGAACAGATTTTGTTAAATCCATATTCCCACCCCATTGTGGCTATTATCCAAAAACAACATAGAAGCCCTTAATTTTTACAAACTGGTTAAGTAAAGGAATCTACTTATAGTATAGAATTAAATTAAAATCAAAGTCAAATAAAATATATAAATTATTATTTAAAATACCTAAAATGGAATTGCGTAGCAAAATTATAGAGTGCTTAAATTTATATATAGTTTTTAAATTGTAATAAGCTAATAAGTGTAAAATTAAATAGCTAAATAAAATTTATAAAAATATTACATTATTTTATTGACATTAGTTCATAATAGCTATAATATGGTTTTGAGCGGATGTCCATAATTTAAATTGTGAAGGCTGGATTATAGTACAAATAAAGAGATAATATTCGGCCTGGAATAAGATAACATTTAAGGGAGGAAGCCAAAATCATGAGTGGTCAAAGTAATGAGTGTTCAAGCTGTGGGGAAATGAAAGAGGGCACCTGTGGGGTGAAAAGTGCAGTGCCCCACCAAAGCTCTATCCCGGTGGCCAAAGTAAAATAGCCAGGGTTATTGCTGTGATGAGCGGTAAGGGTGGTGTGGGTAAATCTTCAGTAACTTCACTTATGGCTGTAAATTTAAGAAAATTGGGTTATAGGGTAGGAATCTTAGATGCAGATATTACCGGCCCAAGTATACCTAAAATGTTTGGAGTTAAAAGGGTTCCCCCCAATCAAGGGCTGCTCCTTCCAGCCATCAGCCAGAAGGGCATTAAAATTATGTCTTTAAACCTGTTATTGGAGAGTGAGGATGAACCTGTTATCTGGAGAGGCCCAATTATTGCCGGTGCAGTGAAGCAGTTTTGGACGGATGTTAATTGGGGTGAACTGGATTATCTTCTGCTTGATATGCCGCCAGGTACAGGGGATGTTCCCTTGACTGTAATGCAGCAAATTCCGGTAGATGGTATTGTAGTAGTAACATCTCCACAGGATTTGGCTGTCATGGTTGTCAAGAAGGCTGTGCGCATGGCAGGTATTATGGAGACTCCCCTTTTGGATATGTGCAAAATATGGCCTACTTTACCTGCCAAAATGTGGAGACCGTCTTGAAATCTTTGGCAAAGCTTTGACAAAGGGAGATACCTTTGATGCTCTGCCGGTTTTGGAGGTACTTGCCATCGATCCTAAATTTACACAATTATGTGACAATGGCCGGGTAGAGGAGGCAGATATTAACGCCTTTGAGGAAATACCTAATTTGCTGAAGGTCAAGAGCCAAGTAAGTTAGTATCCTTTAGGATTGGAGGAAGTATTATGATGATAGCCATTTCTGCCTTCGGGAAAAACCAGGATAGTGGGGTAAATCCCCGTTTAGGAAGGTGTGAGTACTTTGTCCTTTATGATACTGGTACAGGTCAGTATTCAGCCATAGAAAACAGTGGTCGACTTTCTCCGGGGGCGGCGGGTATTGCCACAGCTACCTTATTGAATGACCAACAAGTACAGGCGGTAATTACAGGCAATATAGGTCCGAACGCTTATAAAGGATTGGAGGCGGCGGGCATTAAGGTATATATTGGTGTTTCTGGCAAGGTTAAAGATGTGGTGGAAAGCTATCAAAAGGGTCTCCTAAGCGAGGCATCAGCTCCAAATGTAGGTCCCCATGGTAGATAGGGCGGTGATTATATGAACATCTCTGTGGCCAGTGGTAAGGGCGGCACCGGTAAAACAATGGTCGCAACCAGTTTAGCCTTAGCCATATTAAATGATCAGCCTGTTCAACTGCTGGATTGCGATGTGGAGGAACCTAATGCACACCTGTTTATTAGACAGGATGCTATTAAAAGTACCAATGTAAGTCTGCCTATTCCACAAGTAGATTATGATAAATGTCAATATTGTGGCAAATGTGCAGAAGTATGTCGCTTTAAAGCTATAGCATTTCTAAAGAAAACTCTGGTAATCTTTCCTGACGTTTGTCATAGCTGTAGTGCTTGCTGGCATTTCTGTCCTTCGGGTGCTTTAGTACCTGCTCCAAGAAAAGTAGGAACGGTAAATATTGGACGATCAGGAGAATTAAAACTTATCACCGGAAGATTAAACCTTGGTATTCATGCTAGTCCTCCGGTAATAAAGGCCGTAAGAAATACTGCTGAAAAGGAAATTATAACCATTATAGATGGTCCTCCCGGCAGTTCCTGTCCGGTAATGGCAGCTGTGGAGGGAACGGATTACTGCCTGCTCGTAACTGAGCCCACTCCCTTTGGACTTAATGATTTGTCTTTAGCTGTAGATATGCTTAATGTGCTTAAGGTTCCATACGGTGTAATAATTAACAGAGATGTTCCAGGTAGCGAAATAATCGATCGTTATTGTCAGGAGAAGGGAATTAGGATATTGCTGAGGATCCCTTTACAGATGGAGATTGCTCGTTCTTACTCAAGGGGAATAACCCTTGTGGAACATGATTCGGCATGGACGGAAAGATTTGCTGAGTTGTTCCGGCAGGTGCGGAGGGAGGTGGCCAAATGAGGGAGCTTACAGTTGTGAGTGGTAAAGGTGGAACTGGCAAAACCAGTTTACTGGGTGCTTTGCCACCCTGGCAAAGGGTTCCGTTATTTGTGATTGTGACGTGGATGCCGCTAACCTGCACCTAATATTGAACCCGGAGGTTAAAGAAGCCCACCCTTTATAGGGGGCATTAAGGCAGAAATATCTCTGAATGCTTGTTCAAAATGTGGTCTTTGTCAAGAACTATGTAGATTTTCTGCCATTAAAGAATTTCAAGTAAATGCTTATGCCTGTGAAGGCTGCGGCCTTTGTCATCTAGTCTGCCCCACTGGAGCAGTTAAACTTAAAGAGCACTTGTCCGGTAACTGGTTCAAATCAGAAACTAAATGGGGACCGATGGTTCATGCTAAACTTGGCATAGCTGAAGGAAATTCTGGCCTGCTGGTAAATGTAGTGCGGAAAAAAGCCAGGGAGATTGCTTCAGAGCGAAAGATACCATTGATTATAAGTGATGGCCCCCCTGGCATTGGCTGTCCTGTCATATCTTCTTTAGCGGGCACGGATGTAGCACTCATCGTTACAGAACCTACTATGTCTGGCCTGCATGATATGGAAAGAATCCTCCGGGTCACGGCAACCTTTAGCTGTACTGCGGCAGTTTGTATAAATAAATATGATTTAGATGAAGAACAGTGTAGTGAAATAGAAAAGGCCGCACGTAATCTTAAGGTTCCGGTAATAGGTAAAATACCGTATAACCAGTCACTCTCCCAATCCATGCTACAGGGCAGACCAGTTACGGATATAGGGGAAAATGAGGTTACTTCTGCAATTAGAGACCTTTGGCAACAGGTTAACAAATTGCTGGGAGAATAAATTATGATAAGATTCCGATGCGTCCAGTGTGGGAAGATTGTGGAATACCTTCGCCTTTACAATAAAGGTGTAGAACAACCAAGGTGTAGCTGCGGGGGATGCTTAGAAAAGATTAGTGAGCAGGTTAACAAAAATGATAAAGGAGATTTCAACAATGAAAATTGCAATGCCAGCCAAAAATGGAATGGTCAATGAGCATTTCGGTACTACACAGGAGTTTGCCCTTATTGAGTTAGAAAATGGCAAGGTTAGAGGAAAACAAATTATTTCAAATGAGGGACTTCAGCATAACCATGGCGGTATGGCCCATATGCTTAAAAATGAAAATATTGATACTATCATTTGCGGGGGCATAGGAGGGCATATGATTCAAGCTTTGCAGCAAATGGGCATTAAGGTGCTCAATGGGGCCACAGGTCCACTGGAAGAAGTGGCTGAAGCCTATGCAGCAGGTTCTCTGAGAACCAATCCAACACAGTGTAATTGTGGTGGAAATCATTAGGGTGCAGTAGCTATTATATGCCTATATTGAAACCAATTGGGGGTTGGCTAATATGAGCCAACCCCTAATTTATCTGTCTACTCCCTTTTCCAATTTTTCATTCCAGACTATTTTGGCAGAAATAGCAGAAATTGAGGGTTTACGCTGTAGCCTGTGTATGTTAGTCTTGTTGTTACGCCAAGGCTTAACAAAATGAAATTGGCCAGTAACAGAGGTTCTGGATAAGTTATGGAAAAGGAGTGAAACAAATGCTGAAAAGAATAAAAAATTACGTTAATAATATAACAGATTGTGTATCATTAAAAAAAGCTGGAATTTCAGCGATGCTAGGTATCCTGACGGTGACCTTTTTGATGCCCGCTCCAGGTCCGGCAACGAAAAAGCCAGAAGAAATTTCACTGGAAACAAAGGCTGCGGAGAATAAGGAGCAGGTAGAGATACAGGTTGGAGCAATTGAGCCAATGGAAACACGTAATACAAGGGAACCTCAGATATCAAGGGGAAACCTTAACAGAAACGAAGTGATTCTACTGGCCATGGTTATTGAGGGAGAGGCTGCCGATGAGCCATATAAAGGTAAGGTGGCTGTAGGTCAGTAATTCTAAACCGAATTGAAGATAATAAGTTTCCCGATACCCTGTCTGGTGTTGTATATGAGAGGTTAGCCTTTGAGTCAGTTATGAATAATCAGTATAAAAGACCCTTAACTGAGGAGTCAATAAAGGCTGCCCAGGAAGCAATTGGCGGTTGGGATCCAACGGAGGGTGCATTGTACTTCTGGAATCCTGTAACAGCTAAAAGTAAGTGGGTATGGTCCCGCCCGATTACTGATCAAATTGGACGACATGTCTTCGCAAAATAGTATTTTACATCAAGGCCATACTTATCAAACAGTAAGTATGGCCTTGATTTACATAGAAAAGGCAACTTCTATATGACCTATTATTTCCCCACGGTGGTTTTTCAATGGAGGCTGCCACAGATGCTTCAATTGGCTGAATTCGGTATCGTTAAGGTAACCTAAGCCCTTAAGCACATTAATAACCACGGGATCAATAGCCCTGTAGTTTCCATCCTCGATTTTTAGAGCCAGACCTATTCCCTTGTTTACTATACCAACGCAATAAACACCTTCCGAACCTAATTTGGCAACCACCTTACCCTTAGTTACCTCCATGAGCATGGTATCCAGCCTGCCGGTGCCTGCAACGTAGTAGGGATTATCGGTCATGGCATTCCTTATGAGGTTAATGGCCCTGGTTCTTCCTGGGCTAAAATAACCCTCGGGTAAAGAGAGTCTTGCATAGGCCATAGCCATATTTCTTAGGGACAAGCCAAATACAGGTACACCACACCCATCTATTCCCAGGACAATATCCCTTGGTGAAACTGATGTGCACTGGCTAATCACTTTTAGCATTTCTTGTTGAACTGGATGGTCTTTATCAATGTAGTTGGCTAAAGGAGCGTTTAATAGTAAGGCTAACATCAACATACCACTATGTTTCCCGGAACAGGCATTGTTCCAAGCAGCATATTTAGCACCGGAGGTCAGTATTTTTTGAGCTGCAGGCTTATACATCGGCTCAGAAGGACCACAATTCAAACACTCTGTGGAAAGCCCAATCTTTTTAAACAGGTTGCCTATGGTTATAACATGCTGCTCCTCACCACCGTGGGAGGAGGTGAGTATTGCTATTTCAGACCCTGTTAGGGCGAATCTCTCGGCTCCTCCCCGTTCAATCAGGGGGATAGCCTGAAAAGGCTTGGCGGAGGAACGCCAGTATGTGACCAGTTCAGGATTGCCAAGGGTAAAGATGGTATTTCCAGCTCTGTCGCAAACCACCAGGTGCCCCCTATGCTGGGATTCTATTAAACTACCCCGAGTGACTTTAACAAGTAAGTCAGCCAACTTTTCCAACCTCCACATATTTAAGATGCTCTAAAAACAAAAAGAAAAACCCACTCAACCGCGGGTTTCAGGAAAAACTAAATGGAAATCCATAGAAATAGAACCAGTTGTACAGCACCTATAACGGGTAACCCAACCGAAAAGATGGTTTTTCTGGTTTTGTGATGAGCAAACTTCATGCCTAGGTAACCTCCTACACCACCGCCCGCTAAGCTGGCAATGAAGAGGGTTCTTTCTGAGATACGCCAACCGCCAGTTGAGGCAAACCACTTATCCAGATTAAACATGATGAAAGTCAATACATTGACTGCCAGTAGGTACCAAAGTAAAACTTCCATCCGGGATCCCTCCTTATATTAACCGCTGGTTAGTTATTAATTATAGTATAAGGGAATATGTTTTATTTTGTCTAATATTTTTTGAAAATGAAGTATTCTTTCAAATAGTTAATCCCATTAAACCGGTACATGTTGTACCGTTTATTTATTTTCAACCTCAATAAATTTACTAATAAAAGTTCTATAAACTAACTAAAATAAATTCAGTAAATTTCTTAAATAAATATCAAAAAATTATTAATAAAAGTTAAAAAATATCTTTGAATTACGCTGAGACTATGATACATTAAAAATACAAATAGCATAATAGGAATTTGGAGGTGAATTGTTCGTAAAACATACGGAATTAGGGAACTGCTTGTTCATTTGAGGAGGGTAATGGGATGAATAAGGAACAGGAGCTAATAAGCTGGTTGGAGCAGTCATGGTAGTCGGAGGTGGTATTTCTGGGATGCAATCAGCCCTAGATTTAGCTGAATCTGGCTTTAAAGTATATCTTTTAGAAGAAAAGCCAGCCATTGGCGGAACAATGGCTCGCCTGGACAAAACTTTTCCAACTAATGATTGTGCCATGTGTATCATGTCCCCAAAATTGGTGGATACAGGTCGGCATAAGAATATCCAAATTGTCACTGGAGCTAAAATAACAGATGTATCTGGTGAACCAGGAAATTTTCGGGTCAAAGTCAAACAAAGGGCCCGTTATATAGATCTAGCAAAATGTACAGGTTGTGGTGACTGTGCCAGGGTTTGTCCCGTTGAATTGCCAAACAACTTTAATGGTAATTTAGATAGCCGTAAGGCAACCTATAAGCTTTATGCCCAGGCAACACCTAATGCCTTTGCCATTGAAAAAAGGGGATTGGCTCCATGTAAAGCAACCTGCCCTTCCGGGGTCAACGTTCAGGGCTATATTCAGTTGGTTAAGTCAGGCAAGTATGTTGATGCATGGAAAATGATTTATCAAGATATGCCATTTCCTGCGGTCCTTGGCCGAATTTGTGCTCACCCTTGTCAAGGGGCTTGTAACAGGGCATCCATAGATGAATCAGTACAAATTAAAAATTTAAAGAGATTTGCAGCAGACGTTGCCTATAGGGATTTAGACAATTTACCCCTGCCTGAAAGGGATTTTCAGAGAGAGGAAAAGGTTGCTGTGATCGGTTCTGGGCCTGCAGGCTTATCCGCAGCATATTTCTTAAGCCTGCAGGGTTATCAAGTAACGGTTTTTGAGGCTCTGCCGTTACGGGTGGGATGATGCGGGTTGGGATTCCAGAGTATCGCTTACCCAAAAAGTGGGTGGATTTGGAGATTGAACTAATCAAAAAACTGGGGGTAGAAATCAGGCTTAATACGGCATTAGGCAAAGATATTACTATTGACAAGCTATTTGCAGATGGCTATAAAGCAATATTTTTAGGAGTTGGAGCACAAGAGGGCTTGCAGCTTAATGTACCGGGCAACGATTTAAAGGGAGTCTTAACAGCCGTAGAAATGCTGCGAGGCGTTGGACTAGGTGAAGATGTAAAGGTTGGGAGTAAGGTTATGGTCGTCGGCGGTGGTAATGTGGCCATGGATGCTGCTAGGGTATCAAGACGTCTGGGTGCGAGGTACATGTACTTACTCTGGAAGCCCAGGGACAATTACCTGCCGATCCTGAGGAAATACAGGAGGCCATTGAAGAAGGCGTAAAATTCCACTACAGTGGCAGTGTAAAGGAAATCAGGGGGGTTAATGGTAAAGTCAGCGGACTTATTACTGCCAATGTAATACGGCTTTTTGATGATGAAGGATGCTTTTCGCCCATGTGTGGGGATGAGCTAACTGACTGGAATGGTTTCGACGGTGTGATCATTGCCATTGGCCAAAGGCCAGATTTATCCTTTGCTGGTGATAAACCTATTATCAATGAACAGGGTAATCGTCTAGTTGCAGACAGGGATACTTTAGCTACCAGTGTACCGGGGATTTTTGCAGGAGGGGATGTCCAAACTGGCCCGAGGCTATTAATTGATGCTGTAGGAGCTGGGAAAAGGGCTGCAGAAAGTATACACCGATATATTCAAGGGGAAGACCTTAGGGCAGGTCGTACCTTCTTAATATCCCCGGAAGAAATATCCCCCCTACGTCAAAAGAAATGTGAAGTTAACAAGGAACCAGCCATTAAGCAGTCATACATCTCTCCTGAAATAAGATCCAGTGGTTTCAACGAGGTGGCCTTGGGTTATTCAGAAGAGCAGGCCTGTGCTGAGGCTGAGCGCTGTCTAAACTGTGCAGTATGTTCAGAATGCCTTCAATGCGTGGATGTCTGCATACCAAAGGCTATTAACCACGAGATGAGAGATCAGGAACTGGAGTATGAAGTAGGGGCATTGGTACTTAACCCTGGTTTTAAACCCTATGATCCAGTGATTTATATTTGTACGGTTATGGTAGGTATCCAAATGTTGTTACTAGCATCCAGTTTGAACGGATTTTATCGGCCAGTGGACCTTTCTCAGGTCATATGATCAGGCCTCTGACCATAAAGAGCCGGCTAAGATTGCTGGATTCAATGTGTTGGGTCAAGAAATGAAAAAATTGGCCAGGGCTTTTGTTCATCGGTATGCTGTATGTATGCAATAAAACAAGCCATGATAGCTAAGGAACATAGTCACCACCCTTTGGATACAACAATATTCTACATGGATCTGCGCACCCACGGCAAAGACTTTGAAAGGTACCAAAATAGGGCTAAGGATGAACATGGCATCAAGTTCGTTCGTTCAAGGATATATGGTATAGATCCTACAAGCAAGGGTAGTGATGACCTGGCCATTCGTTATGCCGATGAATCGGGCAATATTCATTACGAAACCTTTGATATGGTGGTTCTGTCCATTGGCCTGTCCGCCCCCGAAGGCTCAGCAGAATTAGCTCGGGCAGTAGGCATTGAGCTTGACCGTTATGGATTTTGCCGGAGCTTAGATTTTAGTCCGGGACAAAGCTCTAGACAGGGTGTTTTTACCAGCGGGGCCTTTGGAGAACCAAAGGATATTCCCGAAACAGTGGTTGATGCCAGTGCGGCAGCTGCCATGGCCTCCCGCTTATTGGCACCGGCACGTGGACCATGACCGCAGTCCAAGAGTACCCACCGGAAAGGGATGTCAGCAGGGAGCTTCCACGGGTAGGAGTTTTTGTCTGCAACTGTGGCATTAATATTGGCAGCGTGGTTAATGTAACAGAGGTAGCTGATTTTGCCGCGGAACTGGCTGGGGTTGTTCATACTGAAGAATTTTTATTTACCTGTTCCCAGGATAACATTATAAAAATAAAAGAGCGTATTTCGGAGCATAAATTAAATCGGGTTGTGGTTGCTTCCTGTACACCCAGAACACATGCACCACTTTTCCAGAGCAGTATGAAAGAAGCAGGGTTAAATCCCTACCTCTATGAACATGCCAATATTCGGGAACAGTCATCCTGGGTGCATCGGGAGTTTCCAAAGGAAGCCACCGAAAAGGCCAAGGATTTAGTAAGAATGGCAGTGGCTAAGGTTCGCCTGCTTAAGCCGGTTCAGCCAACCTTTATTGATGTAAATCCTAAAGTTCTTGTGGTTGGTGGAGGAATCGCAGGCATGACTGCAGCTTTATCCCTGGCAGAGCAGGGGTTTCATTCGGTATTGGTAGAAAAATCCCGGGACCTTGGAGGTATGGCTAATGAGCTGTGTTACAGCTATGATGGCGGTGATTTACCCAGATTTTTAAACGGTCTTAAAGCTGATGTTAAAGCCAATGAATTAATTGAGGTAATGCTGAAATCCCAGGTTCAAAATGTGGCTGGCTACCTTGGCAACTATAAAACCAAAATCATTAGAAATGACGAAAGCACTTCAGAAATCGAACATGGTGGCGTGATCATTGCCACGGGAGCCAATCCGGTTGTCCCAACTGAATATCTTTATGGAGAAAATCCTTCCGTTATCACCCAGGTGCAGTTGGAGCAAAGAATGTACTACCAGGGACTTGGTGACGCGAATACCATTGTGATGATTAACTGTGTAGGCTCCCGGAACAGGAAAGACCTTATTGCAGTAGGGTCTGCTGTACTCAATCTATAAAAAATGCTTTAAAGATTAAGGAACTTAACCAAGATGCCAGGGTAGTAATTTTATATCGTGATATTCGTACCTTCGGTTTTAAGGAGGAATATTATGTTGAGGCCCGCCGCAAGGGGGTAATCTTTATCCGCTACGGACTAGACAATAAACCGAAGGTGGAGTCAGAGGGTGAAAAAATAACTGTAACTGCTATGGATCATGTTCTGCAGCGGAATATCAAAATTGATGCAGACTTGTTGGTCCTGGCTAATGGGATGGAAGCTCGCAAGGATAATTTAGAGCTTAGTCAGATGTTTAAAGTGCCAATTAATAATGATGGATTTTACCTTGAGGCTCATATGAAGTTGAGACCTGTGGACTTTGCTGCTGACGGTCTTTACCTATGCGGATTAGCCCACGGTCCTAAAAATATCAGAAGTACAATTGCCCAGGCCAATGCTGCCTCAATTAGGGCCGTCAGTCTCCTGTCAAAGGGTAAGTTAGAGTCACTGGGTATTACGGTACAGGTTGATACAGAATTATGCAAGGGCTGTGGCATATGTGTAGCTGCCTGTGCCTATGGTGCTAGGGTTATCGATGAGAAGAAACGTGTGGCCTTGGTGCGGGAAGTTCTTTGTCAGGGCTGTGGTGCCTGTGCAGTTGCTTGCCCAAATGGAGCTACTCAGCAAAAGGGCTTTGAAAAGGAACAAATGCTGGCCATGATTGATGCTGCACTATTTTAAATGTTTAGGGGCGAGGAGGGGAACCCATGACAGTTAATAAACCCATTGGTACGGTGCTGGTTGTGGGGGTGGTATCTCAGGTATGCAAGCTTCCCTTGACTTAGCTAAATTGGGCTATCTCGTGTATCTAGCAGAAAAGAGGCATAATCTAGGGTCAATTATGACGAAGAGGGATAAACACCTGCCGGAGAATAATTGTGCCATTTCTGCCAAGCCATGTGCCATGTGTACTTTATCCCCATTGTTAATTAGTGTACTTAATCATAGGAATATTAACATTTTTACTGAAGCAGAAGTCATCGATCTTGAAGGAGAGCCTGGTAGTTTCAGAGCAAAAATCCTGCAAAGAACTAATAACGTAGACTACAATCGGATATTAGGCTGTGGGGCATGTGCTAAAGTTTCCGAGCCTGACAATAACCTTAGTTCCAATGAACTATGCTGGGATTGTAAAGAAAAAAACCACCCAGAGAATATAATAGAACGTGTGCTTCAGTTAGAAATGGATGCAGTAATACTTACAGGCAGAAATGCCAACAAACTAGGACAAATTTTGGATATAAGGCTAAAGGGTAACCGAAATGGACTTAACAAGTTAATCATGCCAGGTCATACAGCACGCCCGGGTATCTTTACCTGCGGTAATTTCTCTGGTCCCAAGGATGTTGCTGAAACTGTCATCGATGCAAGTTCCACTGCCGCCCAAGCTGCTAAGCTTTTAGCACCGATACGAAACAAAAAAATTGATAAAGTATATCCGGTGGAACGTAATGTTAATATGGAGAAGCCTAAGGTGGGTGTGTTCATTTGTAATGGAGGCAATAACATTGCCAGGGTTGTCAATATGCCTGAAATTTTATCCTATGCCAAGAACCTAAAAAATGTTGACTATGTAAGTGAATACCTTCATTTATGTTCTCCCGAGAGTATTGCTAAAATGAAGGAAATGATTATTAAATATACGCTAAATAGGGTGGTAATTGCCTCCTGCACACCTAATGTCTTAGAAGCATTAATAAAAGACGGTTTAAGGGAGATAGGACTTAACCCATATCTTTATGAACATGTTAATATTCGGGAGCAGGTTTCCTGGGTACACAGCAATAAGCCGGAGAAAGCCACCGAGAAAACGAAGGATTTAGTTAAGATGGCTGTTGCAAAGGCCCCCTTGCTTAGACCAGTTTCCACCACCCATGCCGATATAATTCAGGCCAGTCTCATTATCGGTGGTGGCGTGGCTGGCATGATTAGTGCCCTATCACTGGCAGACCAGGGCTATCAAACAGTTTTAGTGGAAAAAAATAATGAGCTTGATAGTTTTATTGGGGAGCTAAAGGAAAAGGTCTTGGCTGCTCCTAACATTCAAGTGTTTCTTAAAAGTAAAATAAAAGATGTCGCGGGCTTTCCAGGTAGGTATAAAACTACTATAGCACAGAGCAATGGTGGTACCACTTATGTAGAGCACGGCACGGTAATCATTGCAACAGGGGCATCCAGCGTTAAGCCCAAAGAATATTTGTATAGTCAGCACCCAGCTGTAATTACACAGCAAGAGTTGGAGCAACGAATTTCTCAGGAATTCCTTTCCGGGGTCAAAACTGTTGTGATGGTGCAGTGTGTTGGTTTAAAAGAGGTAAGGCCCTATTGTAGTAAAAATTGTTGTACCGAGGCATTAAGAAATGCCTGGCAATCAAAGAAATAGATCCAGATATTAATTTATATATATTATACCGGGATAGTATTAATTGCAGTTCATACCCAAACTACTATACTAGAACACAGCAGAAAGAAATAAGGTTTATAAGGCTGGGACTTGATAAAAAACCCCAGGTCACTAATGTCCAGGGAAACATAAATGTTCAGATAAAAAATCCTTACCCTGAATTAATGTTGAATTTGCAAGCTGACCTCTTGGTATTATCCACTGGAGTAGAGCCAGCAAAGGACAATAAAATACTAAGTAAATGTTTTAAAATACCTCTGGACAAAAATGGTTTCTTTGCCCCAGCTGATCAGAAATTTAATGTTGTAAATTTTAAAGTTGATGGTTTGTATCTATGCGGAACAGCCCAAGGACCTCAAACAACAGAAGAAAGTATAAGCCAAGGCTATGCTGCATCAATACAGGCAGCAAACTTCCTGGACAGGAAGAAGGTTGAATCCCTTGGTATTGTTGCCACGGTTGACGAAGAATTGTGCGGGGGCTGTGGTTTATGTGAAAAGCACTGCCCCAGTGGCGCAAGGGATTTGGATAGGTTTAAGAGGGTAGCTAGTGTAAGGGAAGTATTGTGTACCGGTTGTGGAATGTGTGTAGCCGTTTGTCCAAATGGTGCCAGCCAACAGCATGGTTTCCAAAAGGAACAATTACTTTCAATGATCGAAGCTGCCCTATGCTAAAGCCTAAGCCATTCCCTTGCTATATGGAACCATAGTAATAAAGCCGTAGCATTGCTACGGCTTTAATCATACTAAAATCATTTATAAAAATATTAAAAGTTAATACAAAGCATTTATTAAGGTGATTATTGACAAAGGATCAAAGATAGGTATAATATGGTTATGAACGGATGTCAAAAAAGGACGTGTGCACATTGGCTAGGCCTCCCAAGTATAGGCAAGTAGAGAGACTTCCTGTGGTGACATATTTTAAGCCTCAAGGAATACCCATGAGTCAACTATCTGAAGTTGTTCTTACGGTAGAGGAATTAGAAGCTGTTCGTCTTTGTGATTTAGATAGTTTAGATCATGAGGTTTGTGCGGAGAGAATGGCAGTATCCAGGCCAACCTTTCACCGGATAATTGTTTCCGCACGAAAAAAGATATCCGAAGCTCTGATAAATGGTCTGGCCATAAGGGTTGAGGGGGGCAACTATCGAATAGTTTTATCCAAACTTGAGTGTAAAGAATGTGGGTATAAGTGGCAGGGGAATTTCTGTCGACGGCACACCAAATGTCCCTTCTGTAAGTCAACAGATTGGGATAATGTTAAAGATTAAGAGATTAAAACTGCTATAGAAGTTTGCAGATTGTTGAAAAAGCTACAACCGGGTTTTAATAATCCCGAGCAGCGACATTCGGAGCAGTGGAAACAGCGCTTCGCGAAGCTGAGGATGCGAAATGGTTGAGAGGACATGGATGTCCGCGAAGCCTGAGGTAAACACGMTGTTTACTCGAAGGCGGCCATTTTCGCCCGAAGCAAGCGATTAGCGCTGTCCACTGCGGAGAGAGGAGTCGTGAGGGATTAATAAAACCCGAATATAGGTAGTTTCTCGACAAACTGCAGCACCTTTGCAGGTGCTGCTGCCAATGTAGATTATTCCGCTCTCTTTGTTAGAGGATGAACCTTTGCTTCTGGTCCAGGTGGGTCAATTTTTAGGTTTGCGCCCTGCACATTATTTCCCCAGTGCCATAGACATCCTTTGGAACCGGGGGCTTTTTGGTTATTTTGCAAATTTTTCTACCTCCCCGTTCTTAAATTTTTTGAAACCATTAATATTGTCCCCAAAACAAGTGGGTAAATAAGAAATTAGATTTAACAATATTTGTCTTAGTTTTGAGATTATAAAAAAACCAATAACCTAAAAGACCTTTAAGTCGTTCTTTGCTCACCTCATAACATATTTTTTCATAATATGTTATGGGGTGGTGGAAAGAATGAAAAAATTGGCTTGGCCCTTGGGGGAGGCTTTGTTAGGGGAGCTGCCCATGTCGGGGCGATCAAGGTTCTTGAAGAGTATGGCATTAGACCTCAAATGATTGCAGGAACCAGTGCGGGAAGTATGGTCGGCGCCTCTATGCTGCTGGCTGGAGTGTGTCAGAACTGGAAAAATTAGTTCTAAGCCTAAGGCTGGAATGTTTATAGATGAGTTTGCTGCAGTGGAGAATTTTTTTGTTATGACAGCAAGGCTGTTTTTTGATTTTGTCCATATTCCCAGTCCCTTTAGATCCCCGCTGGGTTTAATGAGGGGTACTAAGCTAGAACGCTTTATAAAGGAAAAGCTTAAGAATATAAAATTTGAAAACGGCCATACGGAGCTGGCCATCACCACAGTGGATATTAATTGTGGAACCAAGGTGATATTTTTAAGTCGCCACACCCGACAAAGGTTAAGGGCTATGAGGGATCAGGTGTTTATAAGTGGCATACCGGTTTGGGAAGCGGTTAGGGCCAGTACTGCAGTGCCAGGTATCTTTGAACCTAAAAGGGTGAAGGATTACCTTTTGGTGGATGGGGGTCTCAGGGAAAACGTACCGGCACAAGTCTTAAAGGCCATGGGAGCCGATGCGGTAATAGCCATAGATCTAGGTAATAATGGAGAGGAATGTAGAAAGCTAAGAAATATTATTGATGTAATGGGACAGACCATTGATATAATCAGAACAGATGCCCTGGAATATGTTTTGGACGGCAATGCAGATGTAAGGGTGCAGCCCTTGTTAAAGGGAGTTGGTGCCTGGGATTTTGAAAAGATACCTTCTATTATTGCCCAGGGAGAGTATGCTACCCGTCAAGCACTGCCTGATATTTTAAGGGTGTGTGGTATTAATTCTGTAAGAAAATAATTATATACCTGCTGAAAAAGAGAAACCTACAGAGGAGTGAATGATTTTGCTGGTTGATTATCACATACATACCTTTCGATGTGGACATGCCATAGGGACAGTAGGTGAGTATATAACAGCAGCTAGAAAAAAGGGGCTAACTGAGTTCGGTTTTTCCGATCACCTTCCCCTTTACTGGCTGTCGGAGGAGTTAAGGGATAGGGAGTTGGCCATGACTCAAGCAGAGCTGGCACTCTACATTGATGAGGTGCAAAAAGCTCAACAATTAAACCCGGATCTATCGATAAAATTGGGAATTGAAGCTGATTACATACCTGGGCATGAAGGGGAATTGGCCCAACTCCTAGCCGCTATCCCCTTAGATTACGTTATCGGCTCAGTCCATTTTTTGAATGATTGGGCCTTTGATGATCCCGCCCAATTGGACAAGTATAAAGATTTTAATATTGATGATCTCTATTACAATTACTTTGATCATGTACGGCGGGCCGCAGAAACCGGGCTTTTTGATATAATTGGACATCCTGATTTAATTAAAAAATTTGGGTTTAGGGCAAGCATGCCTCTGGAAGGGCTTTATCTTGATACTGTGCTAGCCCTAAAAAAAATGACCTCTGTGTGGATGTTAATGCAGCAGGTTGGCGCTATCCCTGTGGAGAATTATATCCCGCACCGGAGTTTTTAGCCCTGTGTCACGAATATGGAGTTCCGGTGACCCTGGCTCCGATGCCCATAAGCCGGAGCTTGTGGGTGAGGGTTTGGAAAGGGCTGTGGAAATATTAAAGAGCATTGGGTTTAGGCAAGTAGCTGTCTTTGAGAAGAGACGCCGGAGCTTAGTGGATCTTTAATAAAAAGTCTAGCCGATCTGCCCCGAACAAGATAATTTCTCGACTGTCTGACCAGTTCTAACCCAGAACTGGTTATTTTTTTGAAAAAATATTCCAATAGTACATATCTTTAGCAGGAAATCGCCCCTCTGTAGCGAAATAAAGTGGTGTAAAGTGGTACGAAGTGGTGGAAAATACCCGGGAAGTGGAGCAAGATACTATGTTTATGGGGGAATTCCAACACAATACTGACCCAAAGGGTCGACTCATAATCCCTGCCCGTTTCCGTGAAGGCCTGGGTGACCGGTTTATTGTCACCAAGGGTTTAGACAACTGTCTTTTTGTTTATCCTCTCCATGAATGGGCTGAGGTTGAACAAAAGCTTAAGTCACTGCCCTTTGCCAGGCAGATGCCCGGGCCTTTGTACGTTTTTTCTTTTCGGGAGCTACCGAATGCGAGGTAGATAAACAGGGCCGCATTTTGCTGCCCAATAATCTAAGAGAGTATGCCAAATTGGACAAGGAAACCGTAATAGTGGGGGTATCAACCCGGGTTGAAATATGGTCTAAAGCTGAGTGGGATCGTTATAATACCCAGGCGGAAGCATCCTTTGAGGAATTGGCTGAAAAGATTGTGGATCTGTTATAGGTGTTAATAGCCTTTTGAACATTGGGTAAACTATATTTTAAGAACAGCCTCTGGAAGGTGGAAGAGCTAAACCATAATGGAATTTAAACATGTTTCGGTGTTGCTGCAGGAGTCAATTGAAGGCTTGAATATTTATCCCGAAGGGATCTATGTTGATTGCACTCTTGGTGGTGCAGGGCACAGTGCTGAAATACTCAGGCGCCTTGGTCCAAAGGGGCGCCTTGTTGGTTTAGATCAGGATCCTGCAGCCATTAATAATGCCGTGGAACGCTTACAAGAATTTGAAGGGCAATTCCAAGGGGTATTAAGTAACTTTAGCAAGCTTTCGGTAGTTTTACAGGAACTGAATATTTCCCAGATAGATGGAGTACTATTTGACCTGGGAGTTTCATCCTACCAACTGGATACCCCTGAGAGGGGGTTCAGCTACATGCATGATGCTGATTTGGATATGAGAATGAGTCCTGAGCAGCCGGTCAGTGCCAGGGAATTGGTCAACCATTTATCCGAAGGAGAACTTACCAAGATCATTAAGAACTATGGTGAAGAACGTTGGGCTAAAAGAATAGCTTCATTTATAGTTGCTGAAAGGGCTAGGGAGCAAATAACCACCACTTCAAAGCTGGTGGAGGTTATTAAAAAAGCTATACCGGCAAATGCAAGGCGTGAAGGGCCACACCCGGCTAAAAGGACCTTTCAGGCATTAAGAATTGCCGTAAATGATGAACTGGGAATCTTAGCTGAGGCAATTAAAGGTGCCGTAGGGGTACTAAAGCCTGGGGGAAGGATATGTGTAATCACTTTTCACTCCCTGGAGGATAGGATCATCAAGGAGACCTATAAAGAACTTGCCAATCCTTGTATATGCCCACCTGCATTTCCTGTCTGTGCTTGTGGTAATAAGTCTCAGCTAAAGATTATAACAGGAAAACCTGTGGCTCCAAGGGAAGAAGAGATTGAAATTAATCCCCGGGCTCGCAGTGCAAAATTAAGGATTGCTGAAAAAATTTAGTTATTTCATAAATATGGTAATAGAGGTTTTATATAACACTGGGATGAGTTCTAAAAAGGCGGGAAGGTGAATAAGCTTGAGTGTAGCACAGGAAAAATTTAGCTACGTTTCACCCCAGGAACAACAGGTGGAAAGGACCAGTACAAAAAAGGAATTTTCCAGACGGGCAATTGTTCGAGGAAAAGTACTTCTTACAAGCTGCATCCTAACCATGTTTCTGGCAGGGGTTACTGTTGCTTATTACTTTTCTCAGGTGGCGGCTGTGGGTTTTCAGATTACTCAGCTGCAAAAGGATCTGGCTTATCTCCAGGCCGAGCAGGAATATTTGGAGACCCAAGCCAGTCAGTTACTATCATTACAACGAGTAGAGGCCATAGCCACAACCAGATTGGGGATGGTAAAACCTGATCCCAATGATGTGGTATTGGTTGCCGCCTTGCCTAAGAGTCCCCAGGAGGGCCAAAAAACCCAGGCTAGGAATGTTTTCCCAGAGGTAGCCGCAAATACACCGGGATTGAAGGAGGACAATCAGTTGGACTCTAGCAAGAAAAGCCCGGTAATTGAGGCCTTTGTGGACATGGTGAGCCGCTGGGAGCAAAGGATTTAGGGAAGCGGCAACGGTCAGGCCTGCAGGGAGGAATTAAGGTTGAAAACTACCAACATACTTGTCCGCAGGAGAATTACCTGGCTTTTCATGATCGGTGCCCTTTTATTATCTTTGATTGTCTTCCGGTTGGCTTGGATTCAATTTGTCCGTGGAGACGAACTCCGGCAAAAGGGAATTATTAACCGGATGCGAGATGTTCCTGTGGAGGCAAAACGGGGTAGCATCTTGGATCGTAATGGGAATGAGCTTGTCACGAGTATAAGCGCCGATTCAATTTATGTAATACCCTCACACGTGAAAAAGCCAGATGAAGTGGCTGCTCAAATTGCTCCTATACTTGACATGGATGAGGAAAAAGTTAAAAACATTATTACAAAAAAGTCCCGCTTTGAGTGGCTAAAGAGAAAGGTTGATTTTGAGACATCCCATAGGATTAAGGAGTTAAAAATAGATGGGATAGGCTTTGCTGAAGAGAGCAAACGTCATTATAAACAAGAAGCACTGGCACCTCATATTTTGGGATTTACCGGAACGGATAATCAAGGTTTAATGGGTATGGAAGCAGCCTTTGAAGAAGATTTGAAAGGGGTTCCGGGGCGCATTGTCATAGAGCATGATGCAGCCGGACGGGAGATTCCCCAAGCTTTGCACCAGTATATCCCGCCCACCCAGGGAAATAACCTTATTCTAACCTTGGATCAAACAATACAGCATTTTGTTGAACGTGAACTAGATAAGATTGTAATGACATATAATCCTAAAATAGCGGTTATTATTGTGATGGATCCTAAGACCGGGGAGATCCTAGCCCTTGGTAACAGGCCCACATTTAATCCCAACCAATGGCGAGATGTCCCCCAGAGCGTATGGGACCGAAATCCGGCGGTATGGTATAACTATGAGCAGGATCCACCTTCAAAATAGTAACTGCCGCAGCTGCCCTTGAAGAAAACGCTGTAAAAACCACTGACCGATTTTATGATCCTGGCTATTACCAGGTGGCTGATCGGAAGATTCGCTGCTGGAAAGACGGTGGCCATGGCAGTCAGAGCTTTGAGGAAGTTGTTCAAAACTCCTGTAACCCGGGATTTATTCAAACTGGTCTTAACCTAGGGAAAGAAAATTTTTATAAATATATTAGGGCATTCGGCCTAAATAATCAGACGGGAATTGGCCTGCCGGGTGAAGCTAGAGGTATTTTAATTCCCGAAAAGGATGCAACTAATCTAAATATTGCCACCATGTCAATCGGTCAATCCATCGCTGTGACACCAATTCAACTACTTACCGCAATTAGTGCGGTGGCCAATGACGGGGTGTTAATGAAGCCCCATTTGGTTAAGACCATCGAGGACCCAAAGGGACAGGTGATTAAGGAGTTTGCCCCTGAGAAGGTTCGCCAGGTTATTTCGCCGGAAACTGCTAGGGTAACCAGTCAACTACTTGAAAATGTTGTATTCAAGGGTACAGGAAAAAATGCCTTTGTAGAAGGCTATAGGGCTGCGGGTAAAACCGGTACTGCCAGGTGGTGGCGGAACGAGGAGGCTATGCCAGCGGTAAATATGTTGCCTCCTTCACGGTTTTGCCCCGGTCAACGATCCAAAGATTTCTGTTTTAATAATGATTGCTGAGCCCCAGGGTGGAAATTATTACGGCGGTATGGTGGCGGCCCCGGTGTTCTCTTCCCTGGCCCTGGACGTATTACGCTATCTGGGTGTACCTGAACAAAAGGATCTGCCAAAACCCAAAATTAACCCATGGGAAATTGAAGAAGAAAGAATTGAAGTGGGAGTTCCCAATGTGGTGAACCTTCCTTGGAGGAAGCTCAAAAAGTTCTTCGGGAGGCAGGGCTAGCCTTTGAAACCAGAGGACAGGGAAAGGTGGTTTATGGACAGATACCTGAAAGTGGTGCATTAGTTTTAACCGGAACTACCGTCATTTTGGATCTTACTGGAAATGCTAATTCTAAGGTTGGCGAGCAGGTCTCGGTCCCCGACTTAAAGGGCATGAGTATAAGGGAGGCGGGTAATCTATTGGAGAGCATAGGTTTAATGCTTGAGCCCAGTGGCACCGGTCTAGCCAATACGCAAAACCCTGCCCCGGGAAGTAAGTTAACCAGGGGAGGCACCGTTAAGGTTGAGTTTAAACCACCTGTAAAAAGTAATTAGGCAAATATTTCAAAGTAAATAGAAGCCCTGGCCTCCAGTGGAAGGGGGTCAGGGTTTTTAAAACTTGTCAAGGGCATAAATGTTTAACAATTGGCAAGAATAGGAAGTATAATAGGCTGGGGGGATGAAGTTTTGCTATTAAGTGAACTCCTTAAAGCAATTGATTATATTTCGATAACGGGTAAAACCAATCTTGAGATTGGTTATTTAGCCTATGATTCGAGGCAGGCAGGTTCAGGTTGCTTGTTTGTGGCCATAGAGGGTTTTCAAACGGATGGACATATTTATATTGACGGGGCTGTAGATTCAGGCGCCTCAGCTATAGTGGTTGAAAAGGATGTGGAGGTCCCCCCAGGGGTTACCGTTGTTAAAGTTAGTGATGCTAGAAAGACACTGGCCCTAATGGCAGATAAGTTTTATGGGCACCCAGCTAAGAATATGACCATGGTTGGAGTCACCGGTACTAACGGAAAAACTACTACCACTCACCTGGTGGCGGCTATTTGGAAAAGGGCGGGGGTTAAACCGGGGATCATAGGAACAATCAGTAACTATATTGGAGATAAGATATTTCCAGTGAATAACACTACCCCGGAATCCTTGGATTTACAGAAGCTTTTGTCCGATATGGTTAGCGAAGGGGTTAGGGGAGTGGCAATGGAAGTATCCTCACATGCCCTGAGTCTAAATCGGGTGGCCGGTGTGGATTTTGATTTGGCAATATTCACCAATATAACCCAGGATCACCTGGATTTTCACGGCAACATGGAAAATTATTTAGCAGCAAAGGCGAAGTTGTTCCAAACAGACATTAGGAATGCGGTAATTAACGGGGATGATCCAGCCTCTGCAGAACTTATAAGAGTATGCAGAGGGAAGGTTTATACCTATGCCATAGACAGTGATGCTGATGTTATAGCCAGGATATTAAAGTCACCTCTAGGGGGGTGGGCTTTACAGTATTAAGTCCCTGGGGTAAGCAGCATTTACAATTAAAGCTGACGGGTCGATTTAATGTTTATAATTCACTGGCAGCCTATACGGCCGGTCTTGTATTAGGATACACTCCAGAAGAGGTTAGAGAGGCCCTGGAGTCTGTTTCCGGTGTGGCAGGGAGATTTGAGTTAGTTGACCTAGGTCAGGATTTTGCGGTAATAGTAGATTATGCCCACACCCCTGATGGCCTTGAAAATATTCTGACCACCGCCAGACAGATTACCACCGGGCGATTGATTACAGTGTTTGGCTGTGGGGGAGATCGGGATAGGACCAAAAGACCAATTATGGGTGAAATTGCCGCCAAATACAGCGACTTGCCCGTAGTCACCTCAGACAATCCCCGCACTGAAGAGCCGGATAAAATTATTCAAGATGTTGTAGAGGGAGTAAAAAAGGGGGCAGCCCATTATTTGGTTATAGCTGATAGACGACAAGCTATCAACCGGGCAATAGATTTGGCAAAGGCCGGCGATGTGGTAGTTATTGCGGGAAAGGGACATGAGACCTATCAAATAATTGGCACCACCAAATATGATTTTGATGATCGGCAAGTGGCAGTAGAAGCCATATCTGGTAGCGGGAAAAAGGAGGGGGCCTAGTGCTAACCCATTCCATTAAGGAAATTGCAGAAATCACCGGGGGTACTATTTTACAAGGCAATCCTGAGCTTTCTGTTTCAGATGTAAGTATTGACAGCCGAAAGATCAAGGAGGGGGAGGGAACTCTCTTTGTAGCCCTAAAAGGAATCCAGGTGGATGGGCATAGTTTTATTAACCAAGCATTGGAGGCCGGGGCTTCTGCGGTGCTGATCTCCCAAAAATAGAGACCAATAACTCCCGGAGAGGCGTGATTTTGGTTCCTGATACCCTAGTAGCTTTGCAGCAATTGGCAGAGCATAACAGATTGCTGCTGGATATTCCGGTGGTGGCAGTAACAGGAAGCAATGGAAAAACCTCCACCAAGGATATGATTGCTTCTATACTTGGCACGTGTCTAAATACCTTAAAACCCAGGGCAATTTTAATAATGAGCTGGGATTACCCCTAACCCTGCTGGAGCTAAATAAGGCCCATCAGGCAGCTGTGGTAGAAATGGGTATGAGAGGGCCAGGAGAAATAGATTTTCTCGCAAAAATGACTAAACCCACAGGTGCAGTTATAACAAATATTGGAGAGGCTCACCTGGAGAGGTTAGGGACAGTAAAAAACATAGCCTATGCCAAGGGAGAAGTGTTAGAGCACATTAGTGAAAAGGGCTTTGCAGTCCTCAATGCTGACAGTCCGCACATGAGAGAGCAGGCTTCCCGCTGTAGAGGCAGGGTTTGGCTGTACTCCATTGGTGGAGAAGCCGATATCTCCGCCAGCAACCTTAGGCCAGAAACAGGTGGGGTAAGATTTAAAGTATCCTACCTGGTGGTCAGGGAGAGGTGTATTTGCCGGTGCCGGGCAGTCATAACGTTGCCAATAGCCTGGCAGCCATCGGTGTAGGGTTAAGGCTGGGTCTTACCTTCGAGAATATTGTTCAAGGGCTAAAGGCTCTTGAACTAACCCAGATGAGACTTGAAATTATAGAAGTTAAAGGGATTACCATTATTAATGATACCTATAATGCTAGTCCCAGCTCTACAAAAGCTGCCCTAGAAGTGTTGAAGGAGACACCTGCTTACAGGAAAATCGCTGTATTGGGCAATATGTATGAGTTAGGTGATTTTACCGAACAAGGACATAAGGAAGTAGGAGAGGCAGCTGTTAAGGCCGGGGTTGAGCATTTAATCACGGTGGGTGATTTAGCCAAGTCAATAGCCCAAGGTGGAGCTGGTGCAGGGTTGGCTGAAGAGAGTATTTATCCATGTGAGAATAATTCTGGGGCAATAGAGGTTTTAAAGAATGTTTTACAAAATGGTGATACCATTTTAGTAAAAGGGTCCAGAGGGATGCGTATGGAAGAAATAGTTCATGCCCTGGTAGGGCAAAAACTCCGTTGGAACATTAGGGGTGAATAGCATGGATTATTCGGCAATTTGGCCGGCAGCGGCTATTAGCTTGATAACAACTATAATCCTAGGGCCCATTGCAATCCCTTTGCTAAGGAGACTAAAATTTGGCCAGACCATCAGAACAGAGGGCCCGGCCAGACATATGGCCAAGACCGGAACACCCACCATGGTGGGGTCATGTTTCTGATAGGGATTGCTGTGGCGGGTTTGTTTCTCTTGAAAATCCAGGGATCCCTGGGAGAGCAGAGGGATTAATCGTGTTGGCTGTAACCATGGGTTACGGTCTTATTGGCTTTATAGATGATTTTATCAAAGTAGTATTAAAAAGGAACCTGGGACTGAAGAGCCGTGAAAAGCTATTGGGGCAACTTATCATTGCCTCTATATTAGCTGTTCTGGCAGTATTTAACCTTGGACGGGGTACAGATTATTTAATACCCTTTTCAGGCTTCTTTACACCAGGGGGAATAGGCTTTGATTTAGGCTGGTGGCCTTTTTTTGGCCTAACCGTCCTTGTATTGTTGGGTACAACAAATGGTGTGAATTTGACTGATGGTTTGGATGGTCTGGCTGCAGGTGCCACCGTTTTTACTGCCGGTGCTTTTATGCTGTTGGCCCTCGGCAGCGGCAAAGTTGGTGTTGCGGTTGTGCTGGCCGCGGTAGCCGGGGGATGCCTGGGATTTTTAGTTTACAATAAAAACCCAGCCAAAGTCTTCATGGGAGACACTGGTTCCCTGGCGCTGGGAGGCGCACTGGAGCTGCAGCAGTTATTACCAGGAACGAGTTGTTTCTGGTATTTATCGGGGGACTGTATGTATTGGAAACCCTTTCGGTAATAATTCAAGTAATATCCTTTAAGACAACAGGCAAGCGGGTTTTTCGGATGAGCCCCTCCATCATCATTTTGAGCTTTCCGGCTGGTCTGAAAAGCGGGTGGTTAGGACCTTTTGGCTTATTAGCTTTGCCTTTTCCGCCATAGGCCTGTTAGGTGTTTACGGACTAAGATAACAGCTATTTCGATATTATAAAGTTGATGCAAAAGGAGTACTTAAAGTGGAACTAGAGGGGAAAAAAGTACTAGTAGTTGGAGCTGGGAAGAGCGGCCAGGCTGTCTGCGAATTTCTAATTGAAAAGGGTCCCTGGTAACCTTAACAGATTCTCGAACAAGGGAGCAGATGGCTGATTTAGCAGCTATGCTGGAAAACAGAGGTGTAAAGCTTGCTTTGGGTCAGTATCCAGAGGTTTCGGGGGAGGCATATGATCTAGTGGTGGTTAGCCCTGGCGTGCCATTAACAGTACCGCCTGTGGCCAAAGCCCTAAGTCAGGGCGCACCTCCGGTTATGGGAGAGATGGAATTAGCCTACCGTTTTTCCAGGGCACCTCTGGTGGCCATTACTGGGACAAACGGTAAGACTACTACAACCTCCTTGGTGGGACAGCTTTTTAGGGATGCAGGTTACCGGACACTGGTGGCAGGAAATATTGGGCTTCCCTTAGTCAGCAAGGTGGAAAATTATTCCCAGGAGGATATTATTGTGGCGGAGGTTTCCAGTTTTCAATTAGAAACCACCAGCCAATTTGCTCCTAAGGTTGCAGTGATTTTAAACCTTACTCCCGATCATCTGGATCGTCATGGTTCCATGGAAGAGTATACAAAGGCTAAGGCAAGGATATTTGCCCAACAAAAACCCGGAGATTTTACAATATTAAACTACGATGATCCGATAACTAGGAAATTAGCAGACTCTTGTCCTGGTGAAGTAATATTTTTTAGTAAAAAGCATATCTTAGAAAAAGGAATTATTGCCCAGAAGGACAAAATAATGGTAATAGACAATGGTGTCACTGAAATTGCCGGAGTAACATCCCTGCGCATTCCCGGGGGCCACAATTTAGAAAATGCCTTGGCGGCTGTGGCAATTGGGCATGCCATGGGAGTTTCAAAGGAAAATATGGCTCACACACTAAGTACCTTCAGGGGAGTTGCCCATAGGCTTGAGCACGTAGCCACCCTTGGCGGGGTTGACTACGTCAACGACTCCAAGGGAACTAATCCTGATGCCTCCATCAAAGCCCTGGAAGCTTACAATGTACCATTGTTTTAATAGCCGGTGGCAAGAACAAGGGCATTGATTTTACCGAATTTGCTAGAAAGATAAAAGAAAAGGCCAGGGTTCTGATTGTCGTGGGTAAGGATGGGTACCAAATTGAGGAGGCGGCCCTGACCCAAGGTTTTGAACATATCTTAAAGGCCAAGGACTATGAGCATGCCGTAGAGCTTGCCCATAACCATGCAAGGTCAGGTGAGGTTGTACTTTTATCCCCGGCCTGTACAAGTTGGGATATGTTTAAAACTTTGAGGAGCGAGGAGATCTATTTAAGGAACTTGTTTTAAAACTAAAAAGCTAATCGGGCACCAGTAATCAGAGCCAGGTACCATTTAGGGGTTATGGAACTGAATTTGGTGACCCCGGTAACCTGAAGCTGATAGGGGGTAGAGCCTATGAGATTAAAGAAAAGACCTCCGGACTTTGTCTTATTTCTCACGGTATTGATGTTGCTAAGTGTTGGATTGATTATGGTCTTTTCTTCCAGTGAATATGTTACCATGGTGAGATATGGGGATAGCTTCTACTTCTTCAAAAAACAACTTCTGTGGGCACTGGTAGGTTTGGTGGCCATGTTTGGTATGATGAATTTTGATTACTACAGGCTAAAGCGATTTATTGGGCCAATAGTATTAGTGGGTTTTGCCCTATTGATAGCTGTGCTATTACCAGGTATTGGGACTGAAACCAATGGTGCTCAACGCTGGATTAATCTGGGCTTCATGTCTTTTTCACCGGCAGAATTGGTTAAACTTTGTATGATTATGTTTGTAGCCTTTGGCCTGTCAAAGTCGGAGAATATCCACTCCTTTAAGGAAGGACTGCTCCCCTATTTGGTTGCCATGGGGTTTGCGGCCGGACTAATTTTGCTTCAGCCGGATTTAGGGACAGCAGTTGTATTGTCTGGAACCATATTTATTATGCTTTTTGCAGCGGGGGCCAGAGTACTCCATTTGAGTGGTTTGATGGGTTTAGGGGCTGTGGCCGTGGCCTTTGCCATTTATTTTGAGCCCTATCGCATGAGGAGGTTCCTGGCCTTTATGGACCTGAAAAGGATCCCCAGGGCACAGGTTACCACATTATACAATCCTTATATGCCCTTGGCTCAGGGGGGCTATTTGGCCTTGGTCTGGGACAAAGTAAGCAAAAGTTTCTCTACCTGCCAGAAAACCATACTGACTTTATCTTTGCCATCTTAGGGGAAGAACTGGGTTTCATTGGGGCTTCATTGGTGGTGCTATTATTTGTGGTATTTATTTGGCGGGGTCTAAAAATTGCGGTTACTTCACCGGATCCCTTTGCCAGCTTGCTGCTGCCGGTATAACAAGCGGCATAGCCCTACAAGCAATTATTAATATGGGTGTAGTTACCGGCTCAATGCCTGTTACCGGAGTGCCACTGCCCTTTATAAGCTATGGTGGTACATCCCTATTGTTTACTCTGGCGGGCATTGGCATAATACTAAATATTTCAAAATATACAACTCCCCGTTAAAGGAAGCATATAATCCATTTTAGAGGTGAGTAATTTGCGTGCAGTATTAACAGGCGGTGGAACAGGTGGTCACATCTATCCGGCCCTAGCCATTGCCAAGGGATTGCAAGAGCGCTTTGCTGGCACAGATATACTCTATATAGGAACAAACCGAGGTCTTGAGGCCGACCTAGTGCCCAAGGCCGGTTTCCCTTTTAAGGCCATAACGGTGGCAGGCCTGGAAAGAAAAATATCCCTAGCCAATGTCAAAATACTCTGGCAAGCTATACGGGGGTTTCAGGAGGCTAAAGCCCTCCTTAAAGAGTTTAGACCGGACGTAGTTATAGGAACGGGTGGCTATGTTTGTGGACCGGTGGTGCTGGCAGCCTCTAGATTGGAATTCCCACCTTAATCCACGAGCAGAATGCTTTACCAGGTATCACCAATAAGCTTCTATCCCGGGTAGTAGATCAGGTTACTGTAACCTTTGAGGACTCCAGGAAGTATTTTTCCAAAGGAGTTAAGGTTGGGCTTACGGGTTTGCCAATTAGACCGGAAATTCTTCAGGCTGAGCGCCATACAGCCCTAAACAATTTACAGTTAAAGGATGACTTGTTAACCCTTCTTGTTTTTGGCGGCAGCCGAGGAGCCAGAAGGATCAATCAAGCCATGGTTGATGTAGTCAGGGAATTTGGCAATAGTCAATCAATTCAGGTGATTCACGCCACCGGGCAGACGGGCTATGATGAATTTATTAAGGATTGCCAAAATAAGGGTATTGATTTGGATAAATATGTCAATATTAATATTAAAGCCTATTTGTACAATATGCACGATGCCTTAGGGGCGGCAGATTTGGTTGTCAGCAGCTGGTGCGGCAACACTGGCGGAATTGACGGTTCTTGGCATACCTTCGATTTTGATTCCTTATCCCTATGCCTCAGAAAATCATCAAGAATTCAATGCCAGGGCCCTCGCAGATCGTGGGGCAGCGGTGCTAGTCAAAGATAAGGATTTAACCGGGCCGTTATTGGTAAAAGAAATAAGAAGCATTATTAATGATGCCGAAAGGCTGAGGAACATGTCCCTGGCCAGCAAAAGACTTGGACGGGCCGGGGCCCTTAATGATATTATTGATTGCGTAGAAAAGATTTTGCCGCGGCATTAAAAAACTAAGTTTGCCGGGGCAGTCTTTGTTTCAGAAGAGTGGACAGGCCTGCCGGTATAATCCCTGGAAAGCCATTGGTGGGCGTTAGTAACACCTACTGTTCGAGATGCATAGTATGGCTTACGGAAACGCTCTTAGGGACTTAAAGAATAGTCGGGGTAGTCCTGTTTCAGGAAGGAGTTGAAGTTAGTGCAGGTAATTGAAAAAGGAATACATTTTGTTGGCATCGGGGGGGCAGGTATGAGTGGTATTGCCACCGTTCTATTAGGAATGGGTGGTTATCGCATATCTGGCTCAGACTTAAAAAGAAGTGCCGTTACCGAGAGATTAGAATCCTTGGTGCTGTTTGTTATATCGGGCATGCTCCAGAAAATTTAAAGAATGTTGATATAGTAGTTGTTTCTACAGCCATTTCACCGGATAACCCTGAAGTTCAGCAGGCTCGAAACCTGGGCTTGCAAGTACTGAGAAGGGGAGAAATGCTGGCCTGGTTAATGAGGGAAAAAACAGGAGTCGCCATTGCCGGAGCCCATGGGAAAACTACAACCACATCTATGGCTGCTCTGGTACTGGAAAATAACGGACTTGACCCCACCATTCTAATTGGAGGTGACTTGAGTAACATAGGTGGGAACGCTAAAAAGGGACAGGGTGACCTGCTGATTGCAGAGGCTGATGAGAGTGACGGTTCTTTTTTACTCCTGGACCCAACTATTGCAATAGTAACAAACATTGAAGACGATCATTTAGATCACTATGGAACTAAAGAAAATATTATCGCAGCCTTCAAAGAATTTTTAAGCAAAATACCTGACAAGGGATTGGCAATTCTTTGCCAGAATGACCCTGTACTTAGGGCTATGGGCAAAGAACTGAACTGCCGGCTAATTACCTATGGCACAAAGGGGACTGGCGCAGACTATACACTGGGGGCAGTTAATTTTGTCCATGGGTTAAATAGGGGAGAAGTACTTTATCATGGTGATAAGCTGGGAGATGTCGAATTGCATGTCCCGGGGCAGCATAACCTATTAAACTCATTGGCGGCCATTGCCCTGGGACGGTACCTAAATTTGGATTTTGAGGATATTGCCAGGGCCTTAAAGGAGTTTAGAGGGGCTAAAAGACGCTACCAGCTATTGGGTGAAATTGATGGGGTTAAGGTTGTGGACGATTATGCTCACCATCCAACGGAAATTAAGGCTACCCTGCAGGCAGCTAGAAACTCCCATCCCGGCAGGATCATTACAGTTTTCCAGCCCCACAGATATACCCGGACACGTCAGCTATTCAGGGAGTTCGGAGAATCCTTCCAGGATAGTGATATTGTAATTCTGACGGATATATATGCAGCATCCGAAGCGCCAATCGATGGTGTAAATACTCAATTAATTATTGATGCCATCCCGCCAAGGGAGAATCAGCAGATTATTTATCTTTCTAACCTTGAAAAGACCGTTAAATACCTTGAGTCAAATGTTGCTAAGGGAGACCTTGTGCTAACAATGGGTGCTGGGGATGTCTGGACCTTGGGACGGGAACTGTTAAGGAGGCTTGGCTAAAACCATGGATTATAGGGTATTGTCGGAAGAACTCCAAGCAATGATTAAAGGGCAAGTCAGTTCTTCTGAGCCCATGAATAAACACACTACCTGGAGAATTGGGGGACCGGCGGATATTTTTGTTAATCCGGCTAGCCTAGAGGACCTATACCAGGCAGTTGAGTATGCCCGTAACAGAGAAATACCCCTCACTATCATTGGCAACGGATCTAATCTGTTGGTCAAGGATGGTGGCATTCGGGGGATGGTAATTAAGATTGGCCGAGGCTTGGCGGAGATATCGGTTGAGGGCAATTCTATTCGGGCCGGAGCCGGTGCTATGCTGCCGGAACTGGCTGCTGCCGCTCGCCGGGCAGGTATTGGCGGATTTGAGTTTGCAGCAGGTATACCTGGTTCCCTCGGTGGGGCGGTTGTGATGAATGCCGGGGCACTAAACGGTTGTGTCGCAGATGTACTGACATCGGTACTGGTACTTGATGAGCATAGCAATTTTATAACTTTAGCAAAGGAAGATTTGGGTTTTAGCTATCGCACCAGTGCTTTGCAAAGAATGCAGCTTATTTGTGTAGAAACTACCTGGAGCAGCACCTTTAAGGATAAGGCTCTTATTGAGGAGGAAACCAGGGAGTATCTAAGTAAAAGAAAGGCTATACAGCCCCAGGGATTTCCCTGCGCAGGAAGCGTGTTTAAAAATCCTGAGGGTGACTCTGCCGGGAGATTAATTGAGGCCGCCGGTGGAAAGGGCCTGCAGGTTGGAGATGCCAGGTGTCCACTAAACATGCTAACTGGATATTAAACCTTGGCAATGCAAAGGCCAGGGATGTATTAGCTCTAATTGAGAAGGTTCAAGGGTTAGTGGAAGATCACTTTGGCATTCTGCTTAAGAGAGAAGTTAGATTGCTGGGTGAAGACTAGGCGGAGGTGGCAACGTGGAGAAATTTGTTATTGTGGGAGGTAACCGCCTTAAGGGAACAATCAAAGCCAATGGCTCAAAGAATGCTTCGTTACCTATCCTGGCGGCAACGCTGCTGACCGGGGGCGTCTGTACTGTACATCAGGTGCCAAGACTCAAGGATATCATGGTAATGCAGGAACTGCTGGCATATCTTGGGGCAAAGGTAAACTTTGAAGGGCACACCATGACGGTTGACTGCTCGAATGTACAGCCCCAGGAAATATCGGAAGACATAATGAGAAAAATGAGGCTTCAAATCTAGTCCTTGGACCAATACTTGGCCGGTTTGGAAATGTTAAGATATCGCACCCGGGTGGCTGCAATATTGGCTCCAGGCCGATGAATCTACATCTTAAAGGTTTGGTCTCTATGGGGGCTGAAATATCAGAAAAATTTGGTTATATCACCGCAGAAGCAAGTCAACTAGTTGGCACAGTAATTCACTTAGACGTTCCCAGTGTAGGAGCTACGGAAAATTTGATAATGGCTGGCATATTGGCCAACGGTACTACAGTTATAAGAAATGCGGCGAAGGAACCTGAGATTGTGGATTTCCAGAACTTCCTCAATGCCATGGGAGCTAAGGTTGTTGGTGCTGGAACGGACGTTATTAGAATTGAAGGGGTGAAAGAATTAGGTTCGGTCACCCACACAGTAATCCCAGACCGTATTGAGGCAGGAACTCATATGATCGCCGGAGCGGTTACCCGGGGGGATGTGACGGTTAGCAACGTCATCCCAGAGCACCTTGATCCCTTAATTTATAAACTGAGGGAGGCTGGTGTACTTGTGGAGGTAGGAGATGATTGGGTACGTGTCCAAAGTAATGGAACCCTTAAGGCAGTAGACATTAAAACAATGCCCTATCCGGGGTTCCCAACCGACATGCAGTCACAAATGATGGCATTAATGACCATTGCAGAAGGTACCAGCGTCATTAGTGAGACCATCTTCGAGAATAGATTTAAGCATGTGCCTGAGTTCCGCAGGATGGGGGCTGATATCCGTCTGGAGGCCATACCGCCATCATTAAGGGGGTCAGTCGACTATCAGGAGCCTGTGTGGAGGCAACTGATTTGCGGGCAGGAGCTGCCCTAATTCTAGCAGCATTGGCCGGGGAGGACGGAACAGTGCTGAGTAATATCGAGCATATAGATAGGGGTTATGAGCGAATAGAAAAAAGATATAATTCCCTGGGGGCAAGAATTATAAGAGTCAATAGTTAATGGCTCTTTTTTTAGTTTTGCCTTGGACAAGGCTATCACTTATCAGTTATAATATTGTAAAAATGGGCAACATCGGAAATTATTTCAAGGGGTGGGAGATTTGTATCGACCTCGTGCTGAAGCCCCGGAAAAAACACCACTTGGTACAAAGTGTTTTTTATTTTGCTGGTAAGTGCTGCCGTATATATCTTGTTACAGTCTCCGTTGTTTGAGATTGAAAAAATAGAAATTGTTGGCAATCAGCAGATGAAAAAGGACGAAATAAAGGAATTCTCTGGAATTATTCCTGGAACTAATATATTTAAACTTAATTTGAGCCAGTGTGAAGAGCGGCTGAGCATGCTCCCGCTCCTTAAGGTCGTTAGCTTAGAAAGAAAACTACCGGATAAAATTATTATTAACGTTACCGAGCGAAGGGCGGTAGCTCTGCTCCCCCTGGAAAACAGCTTTATTAAAGTTGATAATGATGGGGTATACTTGCAAAAGGGCACAATTGCCTCGGCCTTACCGGTGATTACAGGACTGACCGTTAAGGAGAGTGGTCCAGGCAAAACTGTCGAGTCTAAGGATTTGCCCATGATGCTTCACTCATTGAGTCAACTACCAAGAACCTTGATCCAACAACTCTCTGAGATGCATGTAAATGAAACTGGACAAATTTTTCTGTACACGGTGGATGGCACCCAGGGAAGGCTTGGCCTGCCCAAGGAAATTGAGTATAAAGGACTAGTTTTTGAACAGGTAATCACAAACCTAAAGCAAGCTGGCGGAGAGATTGAATATATAGATTTGTCTAATCCTAAGGTGCCGGTGGTTAAATATTCTAAACCGGAGGGTGTCCAATAGTGAAAATAAAGGGTTATCAATTGGGTATAGCTCTTGTCGCCTTGGCACTGGGCTAATGATATCTATTCAATACAGGTTTTCCCGAGAGGTTAATGAAAGCCCTCCCATTGCTCGGGTACAAACCTTAAACAACGAAATAAAGGAAAAAAGGGAAGCCCGGAACCAACTGGAGAAAAGAGTAGTGGAGCTAAGGGAAAGGTTGGATCAAAAGGCCAATGTTCAGCCCGATAACTTTGCTGCCGAAATGGAAACCAGTAGAATCATTGCGGGAATTCAGGCTGTTTCCGGGCCAGGTGTGGAAGTAACATTAAATGATAGCAATGTGGTACTTCAGCCGGGACAAGATCCAAACCTATATGTTTTACACGATGAAGATGTGCTTAGGGTACTTAACGAGCTTAAGGCCGCAGGGGCAGAGGCCATAGCCTAAATGATGTCAGGCTGATAGCTACCAGTGAAATACGTTGCATTGGGCCAACAATTCTTACCAATAAAAACAAAAGACTGCCGGCCCCATTCACCATCAAGGCTATCGGCAACCCTCAGACCTTAGAAAATTCACTCTTTATGAAGGGTGGGGTTGTTGAACAGCTTAAAATATGGGGTATTCAAGTACAAGTTCGAAAACAAACAAACCTTGATGTTCCAGGGTTTTCAGGAGCTATTTCCTTTGATTATGCCAAACCTGTGGCTGATAATTAAGGCGGTTGAAGATGAATAAACCAAGCTTAAAAACTAATATACCATTATTTTTTTCCATATTGCTTGTTTCAATGGCCCTGGGGCTGATGGTGGCTTTTCAGTTTAGGACGGCTGGCCGGGTGGATTCAGGCGTGCCCTATGACAGGGTGCAGCTTCTGACAACGGAACTTAGGCAGATAGAAAGGGAATATAGTACTCTGTTTAGTGAGGCCATTGATTTAGAAGATAAGCTGGCAAAAGCAGATAAAGGGCGTCCCGAGGCATCCCAGGCAGTTCAAGAGGAATTGATCAAGGTTAGGCAAATGGCTGGTCTAACCAGGTTACAGGCCCGGGGGTGGAAGTAAGCATAGCTCCTATGAATAAGGGGGATAAACCAGGGGATAACCTCTTTACGGTTAGAGACGAGGACCTCCTTAGGGTTATTAATGAACTAAGGGCATCAGGGGCAGAAGCTATGTCAATTAACGGTCAGAGGATTATATCTACCACCGAGATTAGGCTGGCAGGGTCTTTCATTGATGTAAACCTTACCAGAATATCGCCTCCCTATAAGGTTTTGGCTATCGGTTCCCCAGGCCAGTTGGAAAGTGGTCTCTTAATCAAAGGTGGCCTGGTGGATACTATGCAAGATTGGGGCATTACCGTTAGTGTGGAAAGGCAAGACGAAATTGTAGTACCGGCATTTTACCATAATATAAATCTTGAATATGCTAAACCACTGAAGGAGGCCAGGTAACCGTGTGGATAGGTGTTATAATTGCCCTGGTTGGATTATTCCTGGGCGTAATGATTGGCCTAAATGTTCCGATAGTTTTACCCCAAACCTATGCACAATATCTGGGACTGGCCGTGCTGGCAGCTCTAGATTCAGTTTTCGGAGGAATCAGGGCGGCTATGGAAGACCATTATGATAACCGCATATTTGTTACAGGTTTTTTTAGTAATGCCCTATTAGCCGCGGGATTGGCATATCTGGGAACAAAGCTAGGAGTACCCCTAAGTACAGCCGCAGTGGTTGCCTTTGGTGTGCGCTTGTTCCAAAATTTAGCCATCATTCGCAGGCATATATTAAAAAAATAACTATTTTTTGGTCTTCTTTGAAAAGGGAATTTTTATTCTTTGTTGAATTTTACATTTTAAGTAAAAGCTGCACTGGAGGTGCTGGGCTTGTCCAGGAGACGTACTGTCGCGGGATTAGACATTGGCACTACAAAAATTGTTGCAGTCATTGCCGAGGTTGGTCCCAATGGATATCCGATAATTACAGGTTTTGGAGAGAGTCCGGCCATTGGTGTCCGGCGGGGTAAGGTATATGATAGTTTTGCTTTAGGCAAATCTATTGCCCATGCCGTTGAGCTGGCCCAGGACATGACTAAAGAATTGGTTAAGGAAGTATATATTACCTTCCCAACCTCTGATTCACTAACTGGAGAGTTTGAAATTATTGATGAAAGCTTAGCCCAATGTGTTGTTAATGCTGGCTTAACCATCATAGAAACCGTTCATTCCGCAATTGCTTCAGCAGAAAAGCTTTTAACCGAAACAGATAGAAAGCTAGGTTCAGTATTAATTGACCTGGGAGGAACAACGACTGGTTTAGCTGTGTATGATCAGGGTGAGCTGATTTATAGTCATACAATACCCATTGGCAGTGAGCATATCACCAGTGATCTAGCGGTTTGTCTTAGGACAACCCTAGGGGAAGCAGAAAGAGTTAAACGAACTTTAGGAATATCCTATCCAGAACCGGAGGTCATATTAGAGATATCCAATCTTACAGGTAATGGCATAAGAAGTATCTCAGGAACCGTAGCAGTAGATATCATAAAATCTCGGGTTAAAGAAATACTTGAGTTATGTTACCACGATTTAAAGAAAAATTGTCGGTTTGAAGCATTATCCGGCGGTCTGGTATTTACAGGGGGAGGGACATTACTGAAGGACTTTTTAAGTCTAGCCCATTCGCAATTCCCCTTTTCCCGAATTACTATAGGTCCTTCAGGAGGGTCAAAACCTTCCCAAGAAGGCCTTGATGGACCTGGCTATACCTCATCGGTGGGACTGGTTATATATGGTGCTAAAAGAAGTTCCAGTCGCTTGGAGGACCATTCTGGATGGCGTGGAGTCTTGGCCCGGTTTAGGTAATATTTAAGCGACTTTCTGTGATAAACATAGAGGAGGATTATTTATATGCTTGACTTCGAGCTGGACCTGGACCATTTTGCTAACATTAAAGTAATCGGGGTCGGAGGTGGTGGCAATAATGCCGTAAACCGTATGATCAGTGCTGGACTCAAAGGAGTAGAGTTCGTTGCGGTTAATACAGATGCCCAGTCTCTGTTTTTGTCCCAAAGTAACCATAAAATCCAAATTGGCACTAAGCTGACTAAAGGTCTGGGTGCAGGGGCCAACCCGGAAATTGGCTGTAAAGCAGCCGAAGAGAGCCGGGATGAAATACTGCAGGCCCTAAAGGGTGCAGATATGGTCTTTGTTACCGCCGGCATGGGTGGTGGCACTGGTACCGGTGCTGCACCGGTGGTGGCGGAAGTTGCCAAAGAAATAGGAGCACTTACTGTAGGGGTTGTTACAAAGCCCTTTACCTTTGAGGGGAGAAAAAGGCTTTCCCAGGCTGAATCCGGCATTGAGAACCTCAAAAGCAAAGTAGACACCTTAATTACCATCCCCAATGATCGCTTGCTGCAGGTAATTGATAAGCATACCTCCATTGTTGAGGCCTTCCGTATTGCCGATGACGTCCTGCGTCAGGGTGTACAAGGTATTTCAGATTTGATTGCCGTTCCTGGACTGATTAACTTGGACTTTGCCGATGTTAAAACTATCATGAAGGATACAGGCTCTGCTAATGGGTATTGGTAGTTCAACGGGTGAAAACAGGGCTACAGAAGCTGCCCGGGCAGCTATATCCAGCCCGCTGTTGGAAACATCCATTGAGGGAGCTAGGGGCGTGCTCCTTAATATCACAGGGGGTTCTTCCCTAGGGTTATTTGAAGTTAACGAAGCAGCTGAAATTATTGCCCAGGCTGCGGATCCTGAAGCTAACATTATCTTTGGTGCCGTGATAGATGAAAGAATGAACGAAGAAGTACGGGTTACCGTAATTGCCACAGGCTTTGAGCACCGTCTTAATAACAAAAAGGAAAAGGGCAAAAAGGAAATGGAGATCAAGCCCTTTGCCAGCCACGATGACCTAGATATCCCTGCCTTCCTACGCCGCCGCTAATACCTCACCCCCGGACAACCCCGGGGGTTTTCCATTTGTCAATGCGAGCCGGGGACAGTTCCTTGACTCATGCCTGTTCTAAGGATATCTTTACTTAGCCTGGGTACACTAAGGTTAAGTATTTGATAGGGAGGTACAACATGAAAAAGAATATTGATAATAAAGAAAATCTGACCCGTAAAGAGGCACTAAATGAAGTAAGGGGAGAGCAGGAGTTTATTGATCATAATAAAGGGCCTGCTAAAAAAGACTCCAAACGAAATGACTGGAATGATCCGCAAAACTAGAAAATCCCGGATGTAAAAAGATATGAAAGGGTGTAGTATGATGACTCCTACTTGGCGTTTACTAACTAACGCGGCCAATATGATGGAAGCCGAGATATTAAAGGGGGCTCTGGAAAGCTCAGGATTTCCGGTCAACCTAAAATGGGAGAGTTTTAGCTCTATTATCTTTGGCAATTCAGCCACTGGCCCCTACTCTCAGGTCCAGGTGTTGGTTCCCGAGGAGTTATTGGAGGAGGCCCAGGAATTTTTAACTTCAATGCAGGAAGATGACGAAGAAAGATAGTAATTATTTTGTAGATATTAGGGTGAAATTAAATGGAATTAAATACCAGAAATTGACAAGTTTCCCAGCCCTGGCATTGTATAATATTGCCAGGGTTTTGTTATTTTGGCCATATTGGTATAAATAGATTGTTTACACCATATCATGGTAGTAACCACCCCTTTAGGCAGGGGGAGTAATGTAATGAGACAAGTGGTCTACGTGGATGAGCTTATTTTTGTAAACTTGGTGATGAACTTTACAGTGCTGTGGTTGACATCAAGATTTACAGGCAATAGGTTAATACCGGCCAGAATGTTTACTGCAGCGACTGTGGGGTGCATTTATGCCCTTTCTTTATTTATTCCCGGGTTAGGGCTTTTTGGTGTTTTATACATAAAGCTTCTTTTGGGCCTAGTAATGGTTTTTATTGCCTTCAAATACAGTGGCTGGAGAAAGCTGCTCAAGGATACCCTGTTATTGATGCTGGCCTCTTTTTTTACAGCCGGCCTAGCCATGGGCCTGCAATATTTACTGGTGTCAAATACAGGAGGCTACAGTAGTAACTGGCTCGGCCAAGCTGAATACAATAAATGGTTAGTGTTAGCCCTTACGATTATATTTAGTTATTTAATGGGTAAATGGGGGGCGATGATTTGGCTCAAACGTGTGCAGCAAAGCATTTGTGAGATGCCGGTGGCAGTATATCTCTGGGGCAAAAAAGCCCTGGTCCGTGGACTTGTTGATACTGGAAACCAGCTTATTGAACCATTGAGTCAACATCCGGTGATCGTTGTTGAATATGAAGTTTTGAGGTCAGTGCTACCTGTTAAAATATCAGAGGCCATTTCCGATCCAAAGCTAAGTGATGGTTCCCTGGCGATAATGTCACTATCTGATACACCCTATGCTGAAAGATTAAGGGTTATTCCTTTTCAATCACTGGGTAGGGAAAACGGATTGCTTTTAGGAATTCGGCCTGATGTAGTTGAGATTTGGCATGGAACAGAAAAACTTGAAATAAGGGATGTAGTGGTGGGTATTTATGGCAAGAAGCTAAGCCTGGATCAAATTACGGGGCCTTAATACACCCAAAACTATTGGCTTCCTAGTTTCAAAGTTAGGGAGGGAGATATTTGAGGAACCCTTGGCATATTAAAATGCTGGTAAAGCTCTATGTAGTACGGGTAATGCAGTGGTTGGGCTATCAGCAGGAGATACATTATGTTGGGAGCAGCGAGGCATTACCGCCACCTTTATCAAATGATGAGGAAAACGACCTAATTGGTCGACTAGGTGAGGGAGACGGGGACGGTAAAGTAAAAAGTGTTCTCATTGAAAGAAACCTTAGGTTGGTTGTATATATAGCCAGAAAATTTGAGAATACCGGTGTGGGTATTGAGGATTTGGTTTCTATTGGCACAATAGGTCTAATTAAGGCGGTGAACACCTTTGACCCTAATAAGAAAATAAAGCTGGCTACCTATGCCTCACGCTGTATTGAAAATGAAATACTCATGCATCTGAGAAGAAATAATAAGACCCGTTCAGAGGTGTCCTTTGATGAACCATTAAACATCGATTGGGACGGCAATGAGCTATTACTTTCTGATGTCCTGGGTACTGAGAATGATATCATTTACAAAAATATTGAAGAAGAGGTGGATAAAAAGCTATTACACCAGGCCCTACTTAAACTATCCGGGCGGGAGAGGAGGATTATGGAACTTCGCTTTGGGCTAAATAATGGAACGGAAAAAACCCAAAAGGAAGTTGCAGATATGCTGGGGATATCCCAATCATATATCTCAAGGCTAGAAAAAAGAATTATTAAGCGTTTGAAAAAAGAAATTCACAGGATGGAGTAGGGTGAAAAACCAAGAATAACATTGAAAAAGGCCAAAAAAACAGCTCTAGTGGTGTTTTTAGGCTTTTACTAGCTCCGAACCTCATGTATATAAGAATTTTGCCAAGGTAATAATGAACCTGTAGGCTGAAGTAACGTACATAAAGCAACTTTGGGAGGCCGGTAAATGCTAGTAAACAAAGTCGAGATCTGCGGGGTAAATACATCAAAACTTCCCGTATTAACAAACAGCAAGATGAGAACTTTGTTTGAAGCAATGCAGCAGGGGGATATGGATTCTCGGAGTCAGTTAATAAACGGCAATCTAAGACTTGTACTTAGTGTGATCCAACGATTTACCAATCGCGGAGAATATGTGGACGACCTATTCCAAGTAGGCTGTATAGGGTTAATGAAAGCCATTGATAATTTTGATCTTAGCCAAAATGTTAAATTTTCTACCTATGCAGTTCCTATGATCATTGGTGAGATTCGACGTTATCTGAGGGATAACAATCCCATCAGGGTGAGTAGATCCCTTAGGGACGTTGCTTATAAAGCCTTGCAGGTAAGGGATAGCCTTGTCAATAAATATTCTCGGGAACCTTCCATTAACGAAATAGCAGGGGAACTAAAAATGCCCCGGGAGGAAATAGTTTTTGCCCTAGATGCCATACAAGAGCCTATCTCTCTGTTTGAGCCCATCTATCATGATGGGGGTGATCCCATTTTCGTTATGGATCAAATAAGTGATGAAAAGAATCTGGATATAGGCTGGCTGGAAGGAATTTCCATAAGAGATGCCCTGCGCAGGCTCAGCGACCGGGAAAAGCATATCCTAACCTTACGCTTCTTTGAGGGTAAAACCCAAATGGAAGTGGCTGAGGAAATAGGTATTTCCCAGGCCCAGGTCTCAAGGTTAGAAAAAGCGGCATTGAATCATATGAAAAAATATGTTTAAACTGGACATGGTATTGCTTAGGCTTTGTTGTTAAACTGAACTGTTTGTGGATAGAAGGTAATACTAAGGGTCTTGGACACACCAAGACCCTTAGTATTTTCAATAGCATAAGACAATAGAAACCAAAAGTGAAAAAATGTTGTTCAGAATGTCCAGCACCCTGCATATATATTTATCACGGGGAGGTGGCATTATGATTAAAATATCGGACCTGCGTATAAGAGAGGTTGTTAATGTCATTGATGGAAGGCGATTAGGCTAATTAAGGATATTGATATTGACCTGGAAGCAGGCCGTATTGCTGCCATAATCCTACCTGGACAGGGTCGCTTTATGGGGCTTTTTGGCAAAGAGGATGAATTAGTAGTTCCTTGGGAGAAGATCCGTAAAATTGGTATGGACGTCATATTGGTTGAGTTACCACCATATCATCAACAGAGGGATGACATTAGTAAATACTAGATAATATAAGGTATTATCATTGCACTTTGTCGCAATATTTAGTATACTGTTTTCAGAAAGAATATTTTCAAACTAGTTGCTTAATTTAAAAAATAATTTTGAGAAGGTATAATGTGGTACCTTCTTTAAAATTGAAAATAATGGTCTGACCATCATGCCCGTTGATGTTATGTCATTTGGCTGATGAATTATAAATTATTTATTTTGGACAAGCACAAAAATAATCAACAAGAGGTGAATAGCATGGGTGCACCGCAAAAAACTCCACCGAAGCACTTTATACGGAGTTTAAGGAGAAGCTGAAATCCTTTCCGCCGAGGTACACAGGGTAGGAGGTCTTAACGAGGCTAGTCAATTAGTTACTAAGATTATTAAAGAACTAAAAATTAAAATGGCTGTATATGCTCCCACTGAGCTGGTTAATTCCCTTGAACCCAATGAGATTGCCAAGCACCGGGGTTGCCATGGAAACAAAGAATTTGAGGGAAAATGCTGCAACAGCAGACTTGGGAATATCTGAATTAGACTATGCCATTTCGGAAATCGGTACATTAGTTGGAAACGCTTCAGGACTAGAGAGTCGGATGGTTTCTATACTACCCCCGGTACACCTGGTTTTAATCAGGACAAAAAATATATTGCCTAACCTCTTGTCAGCCATTGAATTATATAATAAAAACCTAAACCAGCTACCACGTTACTTGACCTTTGTTAGTGGACCAAGCCGTACAGCAGATATTGAACGAGTGCTGACCATAGGAGTTCACGGGCCAGGCCGCTTAATTATCGTATTTATTGACTAGGGAGGAATAAGAGTTGTCTAATACAAATTTAAAACAAGATATTAATACTGCTCTGAATAACGACAACCTGAAGGGCGCCCTGGGTCGGTTCGGTGAAGCATACCCTATTGCCCGTGAAAAGGCCTACGAAGGAAAAGATTTTGAGGTTATTCGTGAGCAAATTGCCAAGGCCAAGAGCTATGCTGCGGAGAACATGGAAAATTAGCAGCTCAATTTGCAGCTAATGCAGAAAAGGCCGGAGCGATTGTCTTCCGGGCTAAGTCTGCCCAGGAGGCCAGGATTATATTGTTAAGGTTGCTAAAGACAATAATGTAAAGAGTATTATTAAATCAAAGTCCATGGCCTCCGAAGAAATACATTTAAACTCACACCTAAACAAAGAGGGAATTTCTGACGTTGCAGAATCAGACCTGGGCGAGTGGATCATTCAGCTTTGCGGACAACGCCCTTCCCATATGGTAATGCCTGCAATTCACATGACCAGGGGAGAAGTGGCCGAGGTATTTTCCAAAGAAGTAAAGGAAAATTTGGAGCCGGACATTCCCAAACTGGTTAAGGTGGCTAGAGAAAACCTACGCAATAAGTTTCTTAAAGCCGAAATGGGCATATCTGGAGCAAATATTGCAGTGGCTGAAACAGGAACCATTGTTATGTGCACCAATGAAGGAAACGGCAGACTTACCACCACCGTCCCACCTGTACACGTTGTGTTGGTAGGCTTAGAAAAAATAGTAGCTAATTTTAAAGACATAGGACCTATTCTAGAAGCATTGCCCCGCAGTGCCACCGGACAGAAGCTAACCAGCTATGTAACCATGATGACCGGCCCTGCCTCTGCTGTAGGTATGGATGGTGAAATAATTGAGAATAAGCAAATGCACATAGTAATGCTTGATAATGGCAGAACTGAAATGCGTAATGATCCCGTATTTAAGCAAGCCCTGCAGTGCATTCGCTGTGCTTCCTGTTTAAATGTTTGTCCTGTGTTTCAGCAGGTGGGTGGCCACGTTTATGGTGACGTTTATACCGGCGGCATAGGAACTATCTTAACTGCTTTCTTTAATAGTTTTGATAAGGCTGGGGAGCTTCAAAACCTTTGCCTGCGCTGCGAACGCTGTAAAGCCTTCTGTCCTGGTAAGATTGATTTGCCCAGCTTGATTGTGGAGTTGCGCCGCAGGACGGTTAAAAAGGACGGATTACCAACGGGCCAAAAATTAATTTTAGAAAAGGTGTTAACCAACAGAAAGTTGTTCCACTCCCTAATTAGAGCTGGTTCAGTTGTTCAAAAACCCTTCGTTAAGGGTAATATGATTCGCCATCTACCCATGTTCTTTTCAGGTTTAACTGAGGGCCGCAGTTACCGGCAGTGGCAGCAACACCCCTTAGGGATAAGGTTGGTCACCAGGTACCTGAAGGTAAGGCTAAGGCCAAGGTTGGATTCTTTGCTGGTTGCTTAGGGGATTTTGTCTATCCCGAGCAGGGTGAAGCAGCCTATAAAGTTCTAGGCAAAATGGGAATGGAAGTGGTTTTTCCCCAAGAGCAAAGCTGCTGTGGTATTCCAGCCAGTCAAATGGGTGCTCCTGAAGTTTCAGTTAAGCTGGCCAAACAGAATCTTGAGGCCTTCGAAAAGGAAAAGGTGGATTATGTCATTTCCCTATGTCCACCTGTGTGGAGGTCCTAAAGCATCACTTTGTGGAACACTTGAAGGACGACCCGGCATGGAAAGGCAGGGCAGAAAAATTTGCAGCTAAGGTTGTTGATTTTGCCTCCTTTGTGGCTAAGCATGGTCAGGAGCTAAAATATGACCGGATTAATACCAGTGTCACCTACCATGATTCCTGCCATATGAAGCGGGCCCTGGGGGTCTGGAAGGAACCCCGTGAGCTGCTGGATAAGGCAGGTGCAAATCTGATAGAGATGAAGGGCTGCGACGAATGCTGCGGCTTCGGTGGCTCCTATTCCATTAAGATGGCTGATATTTCTAAAGCCATTTTGGACAAGAAGATAACTAACATCGAAGCATCGGGTGCTCAAATGGTAGCCCTGGATTGTCCAGGCTGTAAAATGCAAATTTCCGGTGGTTTAGACAATAAAGGCAACAACCTGCCTGTAAAACACACAGCAGAGCTACTTGCCGAGGCGATAAAAGAATAGCACTATAAAAGGTTGGGATTAACGCCCAACCTTTTCATTGCGGATTTACAGTCAGGTGAGGGTCCTTTGAGTCATTATACCAGGTACTCTACCTTGGCTTGTGGGAAGTGCTGCTTTAACAGGCCTTCCATGAAGTCCCTTACTTCACCCATTCTTTCTTTAGGATAAACGAATTTACCATAGCCAAACTGACCATATTTGAATTGCCTGGTATCTTCCCTCATATCTAGCTGGGAGTTGGGAAAGACCTCCCTAATATTGTTTTTTGCCCGGCTTGTGAATCGATGAGTTATTAATTCAAAGGTTAGGTCCTTGCGGGACTCCTTGGGCAGGGTTGTATTTAAAGCCTCAAAGAGGTCACCATACCCCTTTTGCCAGCCTTCATAGAGAAAAATCGGAGCAATGAGAAAGCCCAAAGGGAAGCCAGCGGCCCCCGCACGACCGGCCGCTGCAACCCTTTCTGGCATGGTAGGAGTACCGTGTTCAAAGGCCTTTATAACATAATCACTGTTAAGACTGAAGCGAAAGCGGGTTTTACCATTATGCCTGGTGTCTAGCAGTGAGTCTACATCTGTGAACTTGGTGACAAATCTAAAACGGCCATGACTTTGTCGGCCAAAGAATTCTATGGATTTTTTTATGGCTCCGGTGTATCTTTCAACTGGTATAGGATCAGAGGTGGCCGCCCCCTCAAAGATTGTATGCTGGGGTAGTCGCTCATTAATATATCCTTGAGCCCGCTCAAGGACTTCTTCAATATTGACATAAACCTTTACGTAGGGCCTTTTCCCCAAATTAGTTAAAAGATAACAATATTCACATTTGCCAGGACAGCTTGATACCAGGGGTAACTGGTAGTGGGCCGAGGGCTTGCAGGTTTGGAATTCTTTAACCTTGCGAACTCCAATGACCAGTGTGCGCTTTGCTTCAAGAAATGCCTCCTGGGGTGTTTTCCCTGGGATGCCGGTAACCCTGTTGTGGGCGCCCAGGACTGAAACTGGAATACCCTCGGACCTAAACCTATCCTGCAATCCTCTCCCTAAATCATAATTCAGGGCCGCCTGTTCAATGAATACCCTCTTAGGCTTAAACAAATAGGACTTGGCAGGGGTTAGTAAGTAATATTTTCCATTATATTCATCGCCTTTAGATATTTTCTAAAGGTAAGTATTTCGCAGAAGACTGACATTATGTAATAAAAGTGGTTTATAAAGAAATTTTCTTTGGATGGATAAAAACTGAAGGAAATTAAAGGGAGGATTAATCTTCTTAGGATATATTGGTAATTTTTACTGGAAACAGACATTGACTCACTATATATAGTGCACTATAATTAGCATGCATACAACATCTTGGAATTGTTCGAGCGTAAACCCAATATATTGGGGGTGTGTCATGTGCGTTGCCCATTTTGTAGCTTCCCTGAAAGTCGTGTATTAGATTCAAGGCCTGCCGATGAGGCTGCAGTATTAGACGCCGCCGGGAGTGCAGCGACTGTGGAAAGAGGTTTACCACCTACGAGAAAATAGATGAGTTGCCCTTAGTGGTGGTAAAGAAGGATGGCCGCAGGGAAGTCTTTGATCGGTCAAAGTTACTGGCCGGTTTAATAAAGGCCTGTGAAAAGAGACCGGTACCTGTTCAAGAATTAGAAAAGACTGCAAATTTAATCGAGAGAGAACTTCGCAATAAGATGGACCTTGAGGTAAACAGTGGGGAAGTTGGGGAACAGGTCATGGAGCGGCTGAAAGAGTTGGATGAGGTGGCCTATGTTCGCTTTGCCTCAGTTTACCGGCAATTTCGGGATGTTTATAGTTTTTTGCAGGAAGTAGAGAAGCTTTTAAAGAGTAAGCATACTTAAAAGGGGGCCCTGTAGATATGTTTATGAATATTAGGAAAAGGGATGGTCGGGAGGTAGCCTTTGATGAGACTAAAATAACCGATGCAATATTTAGAGCTGCCAAAGCTGTTGGCGGGGAAGACCGCCAAACTGCCATGGAACTGACCCTAAATGTTTTAAAAATGCTAAAGAAGACATATAACGGCAACATTTTTGGAGTAGAAGAAGTTCAAGATATGGTGGAGAAGGTTTTAATTGAAGAGGGTCATGCCCGGACTGCCAAGCATATATTTTGTATCGGCACCAGCGCACCCGACTCCGGGATGCTAAGAGCGATTTAATGGATGCAGTGGAGGAGATCCTAGCAGAAACCAACAGGGAGAATGCCAATATCTCTAACTCCCCCTCGGCAAAGATGCTGCAGATAGCCAGTGCCGCCAGCAAGAAATACTACCTTACTCGATTAATTCCCGAGGAAATGTCCCAGGCCCACGTGAGGGGAGATGTACATATCCATGATTTGGATTTTTATGGCAAAACCCTTACCTGCATTCAGATTCCCCTGGGCAGATTATTGAAAGAGGGATTTAATACCGGACACGGCTACATTAGCTCCTAAACGCCCCACCTCAGCAACGGCGCTGGCAGCAATTATATTACAAAGCTCACAAAATGATATGCACGGTGGGCAATCCTTTGCCTTCTTTGATCGGGATATAGCACCCTTTGTTGAAAACGCCACTGATGATGAAACATACCAGGCCATGGAGGCCTTGATATATAACCTGAACAGCATGCACAGCAGGCGGGTGCCCAGGTGCCCTTCTCAAGTATTAATCTAGGCACCGAAACCTCAGAGGCTGCTCGGCGGGTAACGAAAAATTTAATTCTAGCCTATGAGGCTGGATTGGGGCGGGGTGAAAACCCAATATTCCCTAACATTATTTTTAAACTTAAGGAAGGTATCAACCTAAATCCCGGGGATCCCAACTATGATTTATTCCAACTAGCCATAAAAGTAGCCTCTAAACGCCTTAACCCAACCTTTAGCTTCATGGATTCCTCCTTTAACTCTGAATATGGGGATAATGTAAGCTATATGGGATGCCGCACCAGGGTTATGGCCAATCGCAAGGGTCCGGCAGTGACGGACGGCAGGGGTAACCTGTCTTTTACAACCATCAACCTGCCCAGGATTGCCATTAAGGCGGAGCGGAACATTGATAAGTTTTACAAGCTCCTTGATGAGACTTTAGATTTAACCTTCCGCCAGCTATATCATCGGTTTAAGGTTCAAGCAAAATTAAAGGTTAGAGATATGCCCTTTGTCATGGGCCAGGGTCTATATATGGGCTCTCAGGGTCTTGAACCTAACGATCCTATTGAAGAGGTAATTAAGCATGGAACCCTTTCTCCTGGCTTTATAGGGTTGGCAGAAACCCTGGTAGCCTTACAGGTAAGCATCATGGGCATAGTGAAGAAACCCAGGCCCTAGGTCTGGAAATTGTTGCTTATATCAAGGGTAAGGTTGACGAGGCCAGTGAACAGTATGATTTGAATTACACACTTTTGGCTACTCCTGCGGAAAGCGTTTCTGGAAGATTTGTACGGGCCGATAGAAAAGAGTTTGGCATCATACCGGGTGTAACCGATAAACAATATTACACAAATTCCTTCCATATTCCGGTGGGCTATCCCATCAGCGTATTTGATAAAATTTCCTTGGAGGGACCCTACCATAAGTATTGTAATGCGGGACATATCAGCTATGTGGAAATGTCTTCCCCGCCGGTAAAAAATCCTGAAGCGGTGGAGACTATAATCAAACATATGAAGGCCAGTGACATGGGCTATGCAGCAATAAACTTCCCCGTTGACTATTGTACTTCCTGCAGTATAACCGGGGTAATTGATCAGGATAATTGCCCACGCTGCGAATCTCCTGAAATTCGCCGGGTACGTCGGATTACAGGCTACCTAAGCACCGTTGAGCGATTTAATGATGCCAAAGTGGCTGAGCTGAATGATCGCACCATCCATAAATTCTAGCTACTTCAATTCAACAAGCCCTTGGTCAGCCAAGAGCTTGTTGAAGCCTTTAGGTCAGCCCGGCCGGGAGGGATATATTGATGAAAATACGTCTGGGAGGTATAACCTCCAACAGTGTGGTTGACGGACCGGGACTCAGGACAGTGGTTTTTTTCAGGGTTGTCCAAGGCATTGTCCGGGCTGCCACAATGAAGAATTATTAACCCTGGAGGGTGGTAGGGAAATCTCTTTGGAGGAAGCCCAGCAAGAGATTGCTGCTACCATTTCACCCATTACCAAGGGAATCACTTTTAGTGGAGGGGACCCTCTGCTGCAAAAAGAAGGGCTTTATGAACTACTAAAAAGCTTAAGACAGGCTTATCCCGGCCTTGATTTTTGGGTATTTACAGGTTATCAGTTCGAGGAGCTTCAAGATTTACCTTTACTGGAATTGGTGGATGTGTTGGTTGACGGACCCTTCAGGCAAGAATTAAGGGATTGGGATTTGGCCTTTCGTGGTTCCTCCAACCAAAGAATAATAGATTTATCCAAAACGCGCCACCAGGGCAGGCTAGTCGAGTGGCAGTCACCCTTCCTTTAAGACATGCGAATAGCGTGTGTTAGCCTGTTGAAAAAGATACACATGGGTTTTAATAATCCCGAACAGCGACATTCGGAGCAGTGGAAACAGCGCTTCACGAAGCTGAGGATGCGAAAATGGGTGCCCGGACATGGACGTCCGGGCAAGCCTGAGGTAAACACGATGTTTACTCGAAGCGSCCATGCCCGAAGCAAGGGATTAGCGCTGTCCACTGCCGAGAGAGGAGTCGTGAGGGATTATTAAAACCCGAATATAGGTAGCTTCTCGACAATTTTAGACACGCGAATAGCGTGTCTTTTCATTTGGTCGGAGATAAATATAATATTAAATTCAAAAATGCACAGACTAATATTATTAAACTCCAAGGAGGATTATGTCATGGCAAGTACAACAAAGGAAGTTACAAAGGATATGACCATGGGCTATATAGTGAAGGAGTTTCCAGAAACAGTAGAGGTGTTTCAAAGGTATGGCATGGGCTGCTTGAGCTGTCCCACTGCCCAGCTAGAGTCATTAGAAAAGGGTGCCATGCTGCACGGCCTGGATGTAAACTCATTATTGGAGGAGCTAAACAAAGCCATTAAATAAAGGGGTATCTAAGATGCTAACCCTGACCCATATTGCAAGGTTTTACATGACCTGGCCTTTACAACCTGGATTGGTAGTATGATATTTATGATGCTGGTTCTGACCCCTGCAGTGGGGGGAAGGGCATTCCCCCCCAGTTTCTGCGCTTGATGGGTATAGAGAGATTTAAGAGCTGGGCCTGGGCCAGCATAATAATCCTAACGGTGACAGGTATCTATAGACTTTATGGTCGTTTCTATCAGTTTGACTTATTTCTCATGAGCAGATATGGCCAATTAATGACATTAAAACTGGTATTATTTATTATAATGGTACTTTTAACGGCCATTGTAAGTCTTATGTACGCAAAAAGGATCCCTATGGAAGCACCTCAAAAGCCTGGGGAGCAGCCTACTGCAAGATTTTCCCAGATGCAAAAAAGGTTTATTTCTTTTTCAGCTATAAATCTGGCCCTGGGAGTGGCTATTTTATTTATTATGTCCATCCTTCGCTAAGGGGGTGTTTGCTACGGGTGGTGAAAAGCTCTACAAAATTACCAGGTGCCGGGACTGCCCCAATGCAGTCATTAAAATAGATCGGGTAGAAGATGTTTTGTATAAACTTTTTCAAGACAAGGATTTTAATGAAAGGCACCTTAAGTATTTAAAGTGTTTGAGGCCAAAACATCATGATATATTTCAGGTAGCCATTGCTGGCTGTCCAAATTCCTGCAGCCAACCACAGATAAAAGACTTTGGAATTCAAGGTCAGCTTGTTCCCATTATCGGGGCAGGCTGCACCGGGTGTGGACTGTGTGTTGCAGCCTGTCCCGATAATTGTCTAGAGCTAGCTACTTCAGGGCCTGCAATAAATAGAGAGCTATGTATTAATTGTGGTAAATGCGCCAGCACCTGTCCCACTGGAACTATCGGTGCCGGTGAGATTGGCTTCCGTGTAATTAGGGGAGGTAAATTAGGTCGACGACCAGTCCTTGCTCAAGAGGTTTGCAGCCTAACTGATGAGAAGGGGATGGTTGGTTTATTAACCGAAACCATTGACCTTTTACATCAAGAGGGCCAGGCCGGGGAGAGATTAGGAAGCCTTCTGGAAAGAATTAATTGCAAAGACAAAAAAATTAATCTCGACATTTGTCGTTTATTAGCATATAATTGCAATGTGTAAAAAATGCACACCCGCCTTTTTTTGTGTAACCCGGATTATCCGGGCTTTTTTTCTTTTTATGAGTTAATAAAAATGTAAGCATTAATATAAAGGGATTTACTTAAGGGTGACTAATTACTATAAAAAATATTCAGGGGGTGTAAGGATGGAAAATAGTGTTGGCGGTGTAGTAATAGTTGTAGAGGATCGGGAGAGACTAGCACCAAAGGTTAATGCTATTTTAACTAGTTATGGAGATTTGATCGTTGGACGAGTGGGGTTGCCTACAGGGAAAAGAACAAGTATGTAATAACCATTGTTGTTGATGGAGATGTAACAGAAGTTAACAGCATGGTAGCAAAGCTGGAAGAATTGGTAGATATTCAGGTCAAAGTGGCCCTAAGTGGGGTATGCAATACATAATGTAACAAAAAGTAATGGGTGCCCCGGCACCCATTACTTTTTAGCATAAAAATTGATTTGGTAATTAGGACAAAGGTCTTATTTATTATCTAAAGGATATTTGACATAAAGTTAGAATAGTCTCTTTAAAATGAACTTTTGGGAGAAAATCATATGTCTAAAGAAATGCAGGAAAAATTGATGCCTTGGAAAAGGAGGTTAATCAGCTTAGGTCCAGGGTTTCGGAATTAGAAGTGCGAATAAAGGCGCCCCTTTGAGTCAAGAAGTCATTAAAAGTCAAGGACCTAAAAGTTCCTGGGTTGAGGATACAAAGGAAAAGTTGACCAAGGAGGGTTTGGAGAGTGTCATTGGGGGAAAATTATTAAACCGTCTTGGGATAATCATTCTCCTCTTTGGTGTGGCCTACTTTCTGAAATACTCCTTTGACAACCAATGGATTGGTGAAGTTGGACGGGTAGTGACTGGTCTGGCAGCGGGAGTCTTGCTGCTTGTTGCCGGTGACTTAATTATGAGGCGTAACTACCGCTACTTTTCCCAGGGTCTCACTGGAGGGGGCATAGGGGTTATATATCTCAGCACCTTTGCCGCAGCTAATTTTTACTCATTGATTAGTGCCGGTACTGCCTTTATTCTTCTTGTCATGGCAGCAGTGGCCGGAGGGTTACTGGCTGTTCGTCAAAATGCCTTCGGAGTAGCTGTGCTTTCAACCCTGGGCGGCTTTCTTTCGCCTTTCCTTATTGGAAGCACTGAGTCTAATATATTATTCCTTCTTTGCTATATCTCAGTTTTAAATTTGGCAGTTCTTGGTCTGGCCTATTATCGAAACTGGCCCAGTCTTAATTTGCTGGCTTTTTTTGGCACTGCCCTGGCATATATGGGTGGCCAGCAGTCCATATGGCAACCTTCCATTGGCGCTGTGTGGCTAAACCAGGCCTTTCTAACCCTGTATTTCTTAATATTTGCCAACCTGACATTCCTTTATAATATCAAGCATGGAAAGCCCACTAAGACACCGGATATTGTTCTCCTGGTTTTAAATGCTGCCTTTTTCTTTACGGCAAGTGCAAATAACCTCGACTCATACTATAATGAATGGCTAGGTTTCTTTGCCATACTGCTGGCAGTGGCCTATCTTGGCTTTGGCATAGTATTAAATAAAAGGAAAATAACCGACAAGCTTTTATATCTTGCCCTATTGGGAACCGGCCTAGCCTTTGTCACCATTGCCATCCCGCTTCAACTGGAGGATGAGCGAATAGTGACCACGGCTTGGCTAGTGGAGGCTATAGTTTTAGTATATGCCGGTCTAAAGGGTCAAAATCCTTGGATTCGTAAAGGAGGCCTGGCATTACTTTCTCTGGTTTCTTTTAGCCTACACATGGATCAGCCTATTTCCTTGAACAGCAGCTGCCGTTATTAAACCATTATTCTCTGGCCTCATGTGTCTCAATAATTGGTTTTTTCTTTGTTGCCCATATGTTTTATCATCACCGGCAAACAACTAGCAGGGAACGAATACTGGTTTGGCCTTCAGCCGTCATTGGTACATTCCTGGCCATGAAGCAAATAAGCTGGGAAGTGACTACCGCCATTAGTTACTTTAAACTGGATTATTCTGAGGCCTTTGCAATTTCTTTGTTCTGGGCAGTGCTTGCACTCTTTTTAATGGTACTGGGGATGACAAGGGATATTAAGTATTCGCTTTATTGCCCTGGCACTGTTTTGCATTACCACCGTTAAGGTTATGATTCTAGACCTAAGCGGCTTATCCATGGCCTTCCGGGTGCTGCTTCTAATCATCATAGGGGTCATTCTGGTTGGTGTTTCATTTGTGTACCAGCGAAAGGAAAGTAAGGGGGGCGGGGTATGAACAGGGCCATTTTGATACTGTTAATATTAACACTGTCACTGCCAAAGCTAGCTTCGGCAGCTTTTCAGCCGGAACACTTTCAGTTTTTTAAGCAGGTAACTACCTCCCAGGGTGGATTTGTTATAGTTGAGTTTGACCCGGAAGTTATGGAAAGGACCCAGGGAAATTTTGCTGATATTAGGGTTAGCGGGCCTGACGGTAAGGAACTGCCCTATCAATTATTGCTGCCTGGACGCGAGCGGGAAGAAGGCCACGTTTTGCAACCCCGATGGATAATGTAATATTAGAAGGGGAGTACTCCAGGGTTACCCTGGACTTGCAAAGGAATGGGGCCTTATCCAACAAACTAAACCTGGATATAGGTTATGATCGGGACTTTTTAAGAGAGGTTACTTTGGAAGGCAGTGACGATAATTTCACCTGGCACCTGATCCAAAGGGACCGGATATTCTCTATTAAGTCGGGAATAACAGATACGGAGCTCCTTTATCCTAATACATCCTTCCGCTACCTTCGAGTGACCATCGACAGCAAGGGGGAAAAGCCTCTGGGTATAAGTGGCGCCAGGGTAGGTTTTACTCCCGTGGAGACGGAGAATCTTGAAGCTGTACCGGGCAAAATGACCTCCCTGGAGCAGATTAAGGGAAATACAGAGATCGTTTTAGATTTAGGGGTTAAGGGTTATAGGATTGAAAATATAGTGCTAAATGCTGCCGGGCAAAATTATAACCGGAAAGTCGAAGTGTTTATAAGTAACGACAGCAGTGAATGGCATGTATTTGGCGGGGGAACTGTTTATCATTATAAATGGCCTGGTTATGAGGCTGCGGAAAATAAGCTCAACTTAGGTATTCTTGGGGAGAGGTATCTTAAAATGGTGATTTATAACCAGGATAGCCCCGCCCTGGATATTGGTGGAGTGGAAATATGGGGTGGTTATCCCGGATGATGCTTGATCTTCCGGCCGTACAAGCAAACTCTATTATAGCAACCCTGCTGCCAAGCACCGGAATATGATTTGGCGGGGTTTTCTCATCTTGTTAATAGGGGAGATTTGAAGGTTGTTAAGCTGGAAAGTGAGCAGGTTAATCAGTCCTACTCACCTGCTGCTAAGCCTTGGACCGAGAGGAACCGCTGGCTGTTAAACGGGGTAATTATTGCTGCCGCATTGGTGTTGGGGGCAATTATATTGAGGAGCATGAAAGGTAAGGGTAGCTAAGCGATAACCCTGTCCCTGCGGATAGATGAGTGGTGTTCGGGATTATTAAAACCAAGTTGTAGCTTTTTCAACAGTCTGAGGGAGGCACTTTTGTGCCTCCCTTTTGCTTCTCTATTGCTTGGGCAGATTGGCTGAAAGACCAAGTCCGGCCCGCTTTTTCTCGATATGCTCGACGTAGATGTCCGCGGCTTTTTCGGCGTCCAGCTCAACCATTACTTTACCTAAGCCCAGGGTTTCGGTGGTTTCGGTAAGGGTTTTTACAACCACCTCGCTGCCGGTTACCGAGGGTACCGGGGCTACGTGAACCAGCCAGCCCATGGCTACTGCGGTGCAGGCGTCTGCCACAGCTTTTTGTTCCAGGTATTCGGGTGCTCCGATGACCAGGGGCAGGGCGTTGGTGTCTACATCCAGGGCATCGGCCAGTTCCATGGCGGTATGGGTCATTTTGCCGATATCGACACAGGCGCCATAGGATAGTACAGGAGGAATGCCCAGGGACTTGCAGACCTGCTTCAGACCGTTGCCCGCTTCCTCCGCGGCTTCTGGCCGGCAAAGGCCGGTGTACTCGAAGACCGAGGATACGCAGCCTCCTGATAAGACCAGAACGTCACGCTCAATGAGAGCCTTAGCCATCTTGAAGGCATTGCTGCCGCCCTGACCGTACCTGGCGGTAGTGCAGCCACTAGGGTGGCCACCCCGCGAATATTTCCATTTGCTATTTGCTCTATTAGGGGAGCCCAGCTTCCTCCCAGGGCTTGTTTAACTGATTCAGTGGAGAAGCCCACCATGCAATCGCTTACATGGGGAGGTACATATACATTGCGATTTTCGGCTTTACGCTTTTTATAGGCTTCAATGGCCCGCTCCAGGCATTGGACGGCCTGTTCCTTCATTTGCTCCGGCTTGAATTCTAAAGCCTCGGTATCAGGGAAGCGGATAACTGGGTCCACACTCATCAGCTTGGTACCAAAACGATGGGCAAATAGGGGGAGTGTGGGTACCGTGCAGTTATAATCGAACATGAATAAATCTACACAACCTGTGGCCAGCAGGTATTCCTCCGAGAGCCACTCACCCTCTTGACCCCCCAGGGCACTCATGTTGTGGGAGCCGGAATAATTGATTAATTGCTGTCCCTCGCAAACATGACCCAGGATTTGCAGGCCTGAGGCTCCGGCCTCCCTGGCCCTTTGCTGCCACTCGTCGGTGGAAGCCAGATCAATGACCACATGGGCCAGCAGGGGCATGTGACCATTGGTAATAATGTTGACTTTTTCAGGATTCAGCAGGCCCATATTTTGTTTTCTGTGGCTAATTTCCTGGGTGCCAATAAGTATTTCCTGAAGGATATCTAAGGCCCAAAGACCCTGGAATTCATTGGCGACCCCCAGGCGCACACAGGTGAGCAGAAAATCCACAGGGTCAGCACCAAGGTTAGTCATACATTTGGTTTGAGCAAAGCTAACTTCAGAAAAGGCTCCTCCGGGGAAGAGTCCCAATTTTCTCCATAACTCCTTACGGCGGGGTGGAGCAAAGGCTTCAACCAGCTTCGATTCTTCATAATGGGGACGGTGAATATCGTCAATAAACAAATTGGCGAAATCCACTGCAAGCTCTTCCAAGGATCGATTTACATTAAGGCCTAGGAATTCAGCATACTTCTTTAGCTTTTCCGGCTCCCTAATTTTCAGTCCGCTTTCTGGATTAGTTCCCGCAGCCTTAGGGTTCTGGCAGCCTGCAGGGCATGGTAGCAGTTGGCCGCTGTACCGATGGTGGTATGACGGTAGGTAAAGTTGCGGGCCACCATTACATGGGCGTCCACGCCGCAGACACCCCGCTGGGCCTTTTTGCTAATGCGGCAGGGTCCATTGGCACAAAGCTGGCAGGAGAGGCCAGGGGCACAGAAGTTACATTGGGGCTGCTGTTCAGCATAGCGATCAAAGACGTTGGTTAATCCCTGGTTATGGACTATTTGGTACATTTCCCGCATGGCAGGATCAACGATAACATTCAGAGGATAGCCTTCTTTGCTTTGATCGTCCTTTTTAATATGTTCCCTCTGCCAGCGGTAAAGCTCTTCTCCCTTTGGAGAAGGTTCGAATTTTCTGTAATCATAGGGAACATCGGTCTTGTTATGATCCCTATGGGCACTGGGATCATTTGTGTCAGGGCTGTGTGTGGGATCACTGTTGTGGATCAAGGTATCATAGTTTTCATTGTTCTTGTCGGACATGGTAACCCCCCTAAAGTTTTCTCGTCTGAATTATTCCCATAGCAGGAACAATTATGCAGGGGGATTTCAAAGCAAAAGAAAATCCCGTAAATTATACGGATCCGAGAAACTACCTATATTCGGGTTTTAATAATCCCTCACGACTCCTCTCTCCGCAGTGGACAGCGCTAATCCCTTGCTTCGGGCGAAAATGGGCCGCCTTCGAGTAAACATCGTGTTTACCTCAGGCTTTCGCGGACRTCCATGTCCGCTCACCCATTTTCGCATCCTCAGCTTCGCGAAGCGCTGTTTCCACTGCTTCGAAYGTCGCTGTTCGGGATTATTAAAACCCARTTATASCTTTTTCAAYAGGCTGATAAATTAGTCGCACCGTGGGGTGCCGACTAATTTATGTTTAGCGATTATAGTTCTGTTGTTGTCCTAATCCCTGGTATTGTAATTGCTGCTGCTGGTTAACGGAATTGGTCATTCCCTGACCAAAATCCATTGTGTTATAATAGGTCGGTGCTTGAATACCCTGCTGTTGAGCTTGCTGATGATGAATGCTCATCATGCTCTGCTGAATTTCATTGCTCAAATTGTGCAAACCACTTTGAACCTTGCTAATCATGCTTTGATCAGCCATCATGGGTTGATGCCAGCCATATTGATTGGCTAGATCATATAATTGCTTTTGCTCAGCAAAGGTACGATCTAGTACATTGATATAGTCTTGACGCAGTTGCTGGTCACTTGTCTCAAGAATTTTTTGAGTAAGGCAGGTGGCATCCCACTTTAATTGGTTGATCATGGACATACAAAGGTTTTTATCTGTTACTTGGTCCTGTTTCATATAAATGTGCCTCCTTTCTTATTGCATATTCCCGATATTCATGTGCTGGGATAAAAGCTGGTAACAACTCATACGGCTTCTAGCCATATCTTGGCACATTCTTTGGAGTTGGGGATCAGTGCATTCCCTGGCAAAGTGGTTAAACTGGCCAACCAAATTAGTCTCTAACATAAGATGTGCCTGTAAGTCAATTAATTCCCTGGTAGTAATTTGCCCTTTAGCATGTGGCAAGGTAGTAGCCTCCTTTCTTAAATTAGGAATATTTAACTATCCTGTGTTAATATGATTAATAATGGTGAAAATTATGCACTTTTATATCAGTAACTGAGAGGGCAGAGCCAAAAGGATTTTGGAAATTTCTGTAGTATATATTACAAAGGAGGTGCCTGACATTGGAGTTTCTTAAAAAACTAAAGGATGACCTAAAATATGAAATATTTGGTATTCTCCTGGTTTCTGCCTCTGTATTAGGACTTATTAGTTTCGCAGATACGCCCCTTGGAGCAGTGGGAGGATTTGTAGGCAGAGTAATCAAGGGGTTATTTGGAACCTTTGGTGGTATTACATTAATGGTGTTCTTATCGATGTTTGGTATAAAGCTCATCGTTGAGAGGGGACGTACGCCAGTAAACATAAAAGCCTACGGTGCAATTTTGATATTTATAATTGCCCTAACCACATTAAGTCTTATGACTCCCATGGAAAATACTTTTCTAGAAGTACTTATGACAATTGTAGATCCCGTTAAAGCCAGTGAAGGAGGTGGGCTAATCGGTTCAATTATGGCATTTTTAATGCTGCAGTCCTTTGGACAGGCAGGTACTTACATATTGCTCACCTCAGGATTTGTAGTGGGAATATTGCTGATGACTAACCTTTCTGTTTCAGTTATGGCCAGAAAAACCACCTCAAAAGTTAAGACATCTATTAAGGGTACGGGAAGCAGATTAAATAACTTCCTGTTTACAGATGTTGAGGAGGATTCTAAGTCACGTAAAAATAGCCTTGAGGATACTTTGCCTCCTGGAGCTGTAATTATCAATAATTCCGAGGGTAAGGTGCAATTTATGGATAGCACAAACGATATTGAAAAATACCCCTTGGCAGATACTTTAGAAAGAACAGGACCAATAGATCTTACTTGTGAACTTAAATCCGAAGAGGGAATATTACCTGAAAAATTAGGCGAAAAGGAACACTGGGAGGAAGACGAAAACGTTTCCTATACCCAAATGTCCTTAAACGATATTACCGCCTTTAAGCTGCCGCCATTGTCATTATTGTCTCGTCCCTTAAGGGGCAATAAGAATATTTCAAGTGCTAAAGATATTACTGATAATATTTCCAAGCTTGAAGAAACATTAGACAACTTTAGTATCAAAGCAAAGGTAACTCAGGTTTCCAGGGGACCAGCCATTACACGCTATGAGATACAGCCCCCGGCAGGTGTTAAGGTAAGCAGAATTGTAAGCCTGGCTGATGATATTGCCCTTGCCATGGCTGCACCGGATGTTAGAATTGAGGCTCCCATTCCGGGGAAGGCAGCGGTAGGCATTGAGGTACCCAACAGAGAAATCTCCATGGTTAATTTGAGGGACCTCCTTGAATCCAAGGAATTTGGCGGAGCCCAATCCAGGTTAACTGTCGCCCTCGGAAAAGATATTGCGGGTACACCTATTCTGGCGGATCTAACAAAAATGCCGCACCTTTTAATTGCAGGTGCCACAGGAGCAGGAAAAAGTGTATGCATTAACACCTTGATTGCCAGTATCTTATTTAAGGCAACACCAGAGGAAGTTAAATTTTTAATGATTGACCCTAAAATGGTGGAGTTAGCAACCTATAATGGAATTCCCCACCTGGTATCTCCAGTTGTTACTAACCCTAAAAAGGCTGCTACTTCACTTAGATGGGCTGTTAGGGAGATGGAGAAAAGATACGAATTATTTGCCAATGCAGGGGTGCGTGATATTGGTAGATATAATAGCCTCTTTAATGATAAGGACCCAGGTCCAGGTCAAAAGAAATTACCCCTCATTGTTGTAATCATCGACGAGTTAGCAGATTTAATGATGGTTGCACCGGCTGATGTGGAAGATGCCATCTGCAGATTGGCACAAATGGCCAGGGCTGCCGGTATTCACTTGGTGGTAGCTACCCAACGTCCCTCAGTTGATGTAATAACCGGCCTTATTAAGGCCAATATTCCCTCCCGGATATCCTTTGCGGTGTCTTCTCAGGTAGACTCCCGGACAATTCTGGATATGGCTGGGGCTGAAAAGCTCTTAGGTAAGGGAGATATGCTGTTTTTCCCGGTGGGTGCATCTAACCATTAAGGGTTCAAGGAGCATATTTATCGGATCGTGAGGTAGAAGATGTTGTGAATTTCTTAAAGAAACAATCGGAGCCTACCTATGACGAGTCAGTTGCTAAGGAAGAACCAAAGGAGCAAGTAGAACAGGAGGTAGAAGATGAACTACTATCCGAGGCAGTTAGAATATTGATTGAAACTGGTCATGCCTCTATTTCTATGCTCCAGCGACGGCTGCACATTGGCTATGCCAGGGCTGCTCGACTAATTGATATCATGGAAAAGAAAGGTATTGTAGGTGGATATGAAGGTAGCAAACCCAGAGCCATCTTAATGACTATGGAACAATACCTTCAGACATTTAAAGGGAAAAAAACACCCGGTCAATAGAATTATCGATTGTTCCAAAGTTGATCTTCCACTAATCACATGCTATACTGTCGTTGCAATACAGGATAGGCAGAAGAATAGATGTCGGCAAGGATGTAAAGATTATGCTAAAGGATATTCCAATTATAGAAGCACTCAAATTAGAGAATGCATGTTTGATAGATTTGCGTTCTGAAGGAGAATTTGAAGATGGCTCAATTCCCGGAGCAGTAAATATACCATTATTTAACAATGAGGAAAGGGCTAAAGTAGGTACCGTTTATAAACAAATTGGCACTGCAGAGGCTAAGGCGTTAGGACTTGAAATTGCAGGACCTAAAGGACCAAAGCTGTTCCAACAGATAAGTAATCTGGCCAATGAAAAAAAGGTTTTACTATTTTGTTGGCGTGGAGGTATGAGAAGCAAATATACCTGGGCCGTGATGAATTCCCTCGGGCTAGATGTATGCCGAATTCAGGGCGGGTACAAGGCTTATCGAAGGTATGTTCATGGCTATCTGGACAGGGAAGCCATTCCTCACAAAAGTATTGTTTTATGTGGTCTTACGGGAGTTGGCAAGACATTGGTATTAAATAGGTTAGCTGATATGGGACTACCTATTCTGGATCTTGAACATATAGCAAGACACAGAGGGTCGGCCTATGGTAAAATTGGCCTGCCACCATCACCTTCCCAAAAGGATTTTGAGGCTGAAGCTGTCAAGGCTCTTGTTTCAGCAGAGGCAGCTGGTGTTGTTTTTGTTGAGTGCGAAAGTAGAAGAGTGGGTAAACTAATTGTGCCGGCTTCGGTAATGAATTCTATGGGTGGCGGATACAAAATTCTTCTTTATACTGATTTACATACACGTGTCCAGAGAATAATTGATGAATATACTGTGGGACCTGATAGTAATATCGAAGAATTACAAAAATGCACCAGTATGCTAAGAAAATCTTTAGGTACTAACAAAGTGGAAGAGTTAAATGAAAAGTTAGCCCAAAGGAATTTTGAAGAGGTATTTAGCTTTCTATTATCAAGTTATTATGACCCATTATATAAATATCCGGACAAACCTAGTGATAGCTATAGTCTATCTGTTGACTGCACTAATATTGAGGAATGCTCTATGAGAATAGCGGAGTGGGTTAAAACTTTACCTGAGTATGGTGTCCCATTGTGAAACGGAGGTGAAGGGCCATGCCTATTGGAGAAGCGTTAAGGAGCGCACGAATAGCAAAGGGGTATTCTTTCGAACACCTTGAGGAAGCCACTAAAATCAGGGCAAAATATCTTGAGGCTTTAGAAAACGAGAAATACGACGTTCTACCAGGACCAATTTATGCAAAGGCATTTCTACGAACCTATGCGAAATATCTTGGCTTAAATATCGATGAAATAATGTCTGAGTATAATAGTGGGCAGGAAGATACACCTGTTGTTGTTGAAAATAGGGTGAGTGAAGAAGCTACAAATCTTACAGCCTCTAAAAGATGGAGATATATTGTTGCAGGTTTTGCTGTGGTGGCATTAATAGGCATTAATGCTATTTATAACGCCGGAGCACGCCCCGAACAAAACAAGCCTGATGTACCAAGGGTTGTAGAAGGACAGCCAGGAGATGCTAACAACGCCGGTACACCGTCCTCCAATGGACAATCTCAGGGACCAGTCCAGCCTAATGATGGAGTAAGGGTGGTATTAAGGGTAACCGAAAATGAAAGTTGGATGCAAGTTGTTGCAGATGGAAATACAGTTTTCTCAGGACTGGTTGCCCCTGGTGAGATGAAAGATTTTCAGGCCAGGGAAAAAATATTCCTTCATGTAGGAAATGCCGGGGCAGTTGAGGCAAACGTAAATGGTCAGGATTTAGGGAAATTAGGCGAAAAGGGTAAAGTAGTTAAGAAAGACTTCTTTGCTGGTCAAACTCCAGAGGTGGATAGGGGTTAAGATAATTAAGAAGATTAGGGATTATATTTAGACCCTAATCTTCTTTTAACAATCTTTTGCATTTTGGGCAATGTTCTGGATTTCCTTGATAAAACTCTCCGCAATAATTACAGCGTTGAAACATTTCTGAAGTAACGTCTTGTGGTTTTCCCCTGGGAGGTTTTTGTCTCGACTTTAGGTTTGACTGCATTAAATATAGGGGTATTACCGCTGCAGGAACTAAAAACGTCCCTATGGCCCAGCGAAAAGAGGCAGGAAAAGTATATCCCTGATTGCGCGTGTCCCAAAAGATCCAAATGGCTCCTATCAAACCAAATACAATCCAAAGAATATGCAAGCTCATCACCTCGATTAAAGTTTCTACAGGAAGTGAATAAAATCCTTTTTGTGACTGGGATTATTGATCTATGGAAAAGATAACCCGACCTATGGTCGGGTTAAAACTGGTCTTCCTGGGGCTCTTTTGTCTGAGGTACTTGCTCTGGATAGGACATGTTTTCTGTAAAGCCCATGCCACAATGCCTATCCATAGCCTTATAGGCTAATAATCCCATAGCAGCCAAAGAAACGGCATGAACTGCCCAAAAACCAGCATTTGGGTATCTCCAAGTACTATCTCGATAAATAATAATTATCACCCCCATTAAATTTATTAATCCTAGTTTGCCAAGGTGAAATTTATTTTACTCCGATATTTTCACAAAAAACAGCTGCCTTTTAAGCAACTGTTAGATTGAAATTCTTTTAACGTTTTTTCTTTGGCTTTCTTCTAAACATACCCACAGCAAATAAGACTGCTCCGAATATTAGTATCCAGGACTGTTCGGGGAAAATGATACTTACGCCAATTAAGATAAAACCTATAGTACCAACAATAAATTTCCAGTCGTACTTTCTCTTCAACTCTTTTCAACCTTCCTTAGCCATTTTAAGAAAAAGTATACCACATTTAAATTAACTGACCAAGGATTTACAACATTCTTAATTTGCTTATCCAACCTCATCCTGAGGTATCAGTGTATGATTTGTATATTGATATTGAAAATCAATAGCTTCAGGAGAAAGGTAGTCAACAACATAGCTGGCAATTGTTTCAATATCTAGAGAACCGTTCACTGAGAGTTGAATCATTTTAAGATGTTTTTCTTCCAATGGAACAGTGTAATTGTTATATTCCAAGACTTGATCTACCAACATGGCTAACCATTCTAAGTCTATTATTTCCTCTAAGGATAATCTACGAACAACTAACAAATTAAGCACCTCCCAAGGTTTTTCATATAATATAGAATAGTGAAAAAATATCAAGTCATACTTAAATTATTTAAAAATTACAAATACTTATACAAATAATAAACTCGTCACATAGACGAGTTTATTATTCCCTATATAGATATAATCTAAAGATATTGTTTCGGCTATTTTCTTATTATTACTTGATCATCCTTAAAAACTTTATAGCAGTTATTAACCTGCCTATAATGGTATAAGGATTTATTCATTTTTCTAGCCCAGTGAGCACAGTATTTTGTTCCACCTGTAATGATTCCTTCCGGGGGAAATGTACCTACCACAATAATTTTTTGGGAAAGAAGGGCTTGGGTTTTATCCCGGGCAATAAAGGTCCACTTTTTTGGAGTTTGCTCAGGTTTAAACTGGCTTACTAGACAACCGCCTGCTGCAACAATTTGTTCTGCCAGTTCGGTATTCTCCGGCGGGTACACAGGAGCAGAGAGACCATTGGGAAGGACGGCCACGGTGATTCCTCCACCTTCAAGGCACCCTTGGTGAGCGGCTGTATCAATACCCGTAGCTAGCCTGATAGTACAACGATTCCTTTTTTTGCCGCCAGACGGGCAAGCTCGTAGGCAACTTGACAGTCTCGCTGATGCTGGGTCATCACAGTAGCCGGCACATTACTTAAAGGGGTTCTAGGCCCAATGATGGCTATGATGTTATAATCTACAGGAAAGCTACCATGAAAATGCAACACCTTAAGCAACTCCTAAAATATCTTGATCCTAGTATAACAAAAAACCAAAGGATTTTTGACAACATTACCCATTGTGTTATAATTTAAAGAGTTTAGGTTGGGAGGTAAATAAATGTCTAAAGAAAATAGCTTTGATATTGTTAGTAAAGTTGATATGCAGGAAATTCTCAACGCAGTGAATCAAGCCACCAGGGAGATTGAAAACAGGTTTGATTTCAAGGGTAGTAAAAGTAGTATTAGCTTTGAGGGAAACCCAGAAATTACACTGGTAAGTGATGATGATTTTAAATTACGTAACGTTATAGATATATTGGAAGGTAAAATGGTTAAACGGGGGATTAATTTAAAGGCCCTGCGTTATGGAAAGGTTGAGCCTGCAGCCAGCAATACTGTTAAACAGGTAATAACCTTGGTACAGGGAATTGAGCAGGATATTGCCAAAAAGATTGTAAAACGAATTAAGGACAGTAAGGTAAAAGTGCAGGCATCCGTTCAAGGTGATCAGGTAAGGGTGTCAGGGAAAAATAGGGATGACTTACAGTCCGCTATTAGTGTTATTAAAGAAATGGATTTAAATATTCCCGTTGAATTTACAAACTACAGAACATTTTAGTCATTTGACATAACGTCAACGAGAAATGAGAAAGGAAGCAGCTATGCCCACTAAAGTTGGATTCGTAAGTTTAGGCTGCCCTAAAAATCTGGTTGATTCTGAAGTAATGCTTGGCATTTTAAAGGATTCAGGATTTGAAATTACCAGTAAAGAAGAAAATGCCGATGTTTTAATAGTAAATACTTGTGGTTTTATTGAGCCGGCAAAGGAAGAGTCCATTCGTCATATTCTTGAGTTAGCAAAGTATAAAGAGGCTGGTAAATGTAAGGTGCTGGTGGTGGCAGGATGTTTAGCCCAAAGATATTCTTCAGAGCTTCTGGAAGAAATGCCTGAGATCGATGCCTGGTTGGGCCGGAACATGTTCAGGAGATTTCAGATATAGTCAATAAGGCCTTGGGCCAAGAACGCATATCCCATATAAGCGAGCCACAATTCATTTATAATGAGCACTTACCAAGATTATTAAGCACACCTCATTATACTGCCTATGTAAAGGTAGCTGAAGGCTGTGATAATCGTTGTGCTTACTGTGCTATACCAGATATACGAGGTAAGTTTAGAAGCAGACCCATTGAGTCCATTGAAGTTGAAGTAAAAAACTTGGTAGCAAAGGGTGTTAAGGAAGTAATATTAATTGCCCAGGATACTACAAGGTATGGATTGGATTTATATGGCAAATACAGCCTTGATATACTGCTTAATAGGTTGGGGAAAGTCACAGGTCTCCGGTGGATACGTATAATGTATTGTTATCCAAACAGATTTACCAATGAATTAATTGATATAATTGCAGAAACTCCCACCATTTGTAAATATATTGACTTACCTATTCAGCATGCCAGTGACAAAATTCTTTCAGCCATGGGACGTCCGGTAAATCAAGAACAGATACGCAGCCTAGTAAAGGATCTTCGGAAAAAGATCCCAGGGGTTGTGCTCAGAACTTCATTTATTGTAGGTTTTCCCGGCGAATCTGAAAATGATTTTCAAGAGCTTCTTGCCTTTATGAAGGAAATGAAGTTTGACCGCGCCGGTGTATTTACCTACTCCCAGGAGGAAGGAACCCCGGCAGCAACCATGACGGATCAAATTTCTGATGATGTAAAACAAGAGCGCTACCATAGGGCCATGAGTTTGCAGAAGGACATAGCCCTGGCTCACAACCAGGCTAGGATAGGCCAGGTTTTAGAGGTACTGGTGGAGGAGTTAGTAGAGGGGTCCCGGAATATATATATTGGACGGTCATCATTAGATGCCCCGGAAATTGATGGGACTGTGGAGTTTTCGAGTCCAAGGGAATTGAGCGTGGGTGATATCGTAAAGGTAACAATAAACCGTGCTCTGGAGTATGATTTGATGGGAGAGTTGGCCCAATGAATCTACCAAATCGATTAACCCTGGCCAGAATCTTTTTAATTCCAGTTTTTCTGGCTGTGGTTACCATGAGAATAAAATATGGAGATTTTATTGCGGCAGCAGTATTTATACTTGCAGCCAGCACCGATGGGTTAGATGGCTATTTTGCCAGGAAGAATAAGCAGGTTACAACCCTGGGTAAGTTTATGGACCCCCTTGCTGATAAGCTTCTTGTTTCTGCAGCACTAATAGTTTTAGTGGAGCTCGATAAATTGGCCGCCTGGGTAGCAGTCATTATCATTGGACGTGAGTTTATGGTAACCGGCTTGAGGGCAATTGCAGCTTCCGAAGGGGTAGTTATATCAGCCAGTAAATTGGGGAAATGGAAAACTGTAACTCAGATTGTTGCCATTGTGGCTATGTTTTTACATACCTTTGCTATTCAAATATTTGGTTTTGACTTTGGTATGGTAGCCATGTCTGTTGCAGTATTCTTTACCATTTGGTCCGGAGCGGACTACATGAGTAAAGGTTGGCATTTATTAAAAAAGGGAGATTATTGACCGGGGAGCATGCTTCCCGGTTTTTTTGTTGGCAATACTTTCTTGGAGAATCGTATATACTATCATGTTATACTGGTATAGCAATAAGGCACGCCAAAATATTATTTACTCACTGGGTGCCTTTCAGTGTGTTTATATAGTAGTAGGTATGTGAAACGGAAAGGATGATGGCTTATGCAATGGCACGGCCTTAAACTATCAATTGTCTGCCTGGCTTTTGTTGGCGGATTGGCTTTAGCCTTTGGGGGCCAAATAGTTTACAAAGAATTTATCTTCCAACAACCATTAAATAAGGTTTTAGGAGGCAACCAAATCGTTGAGGACTATACAGTACTAAACAACAGCAGCCAATCGGTTGTAAAAGTAAAACTATCGAAAGAAGCACCAGACCTAATGACTTCCTACCAGGAAATAGCCCAACTAACCAATGAGGTTATGGGTAAAACTCCCTATGTATTAGAAATAGAAAGTGAGCCTAATAGTGCACTGGAGAATGCATTTTTGATAGCCACTATGTAATATACCAGGCTCAAATAGCCGGCAATTTTCCAGAGGTAGCCAGTAAGGTTGAAGAAGCATCAGTAAAATATGGTGTGGATGGAAAGGTATTTATTGACCAAAATAATATATATATTGAAATGAAAAATGATGGTTATTCTCTTAATAAAGTGATACCCAGACAAAATTTAGATAAGCCGGTTGCAGGACAAGGAGGTGGCCAAGTTGCTAAAGGAAATTAGCCTTGGATTAGGAGCAGCCCTTTTAGTCTTTGCTTTAATAGCCGGTTATGATGTAACGCCATTTATATTCTTGCTGTTGGTTGGGGGAGTGTTTCTTTATATGGCCAATGCTAGGGGAATGCTTAAGGGCTTTGGCAATACCTCCCGGCCTGAAAAGAAGCAAGAGATCTCCTTTGATGATATTGGTGGACAAGGTTCGGCCATTAAAGAGCTAAAAGAGGCTTTAGACTTTATTAGAAATCACAGAGAAATACAGAGTCTGGGAATTAGACCACTTAAAGGTATTCTTATGACCGGTCCTCCGGGAACAGGCAAAACTTAATGGCTAGGGCAGCAGCCAGTTATACTGACTCGGTGTTCGTTTCAGCCAGTGGTTCTGATTTTGTTGAGATGTATGCAGGAGTGGGTGCCCAAAGGTGCGTAAACTTTTCCAAACAGCCAGGGACACTGCTAAGAAAAAAAGCAAAAAGACTGCCATTATCTTTGTGGATGAGATAGAAGTGTTAGCAGCAAAAAGGGGTCAAAACTCCAGCCATATGGAATATGATCAAACACTTAACGCTCTGCTGGTGGAGATGGACGGTCTAAAGGTTGATGACTCTGTTAGACTCTTGATCATGGCTGCCACAAACAGAGTGGACATGATGGACCCAGCGCTATTAAGACCTGGTAGATTTGATCGTCAGATCAAGGTGGAATTACCGGATAAGACGGGGCGCTTAGAAATTTTAAAACTCCATTCCCGTAATAAGCCCTTAGCCAGTGATGTTGACTTGAAATTAGTAGCCAGGGAAACCTTTGGCTTTTCCGGAGCACACTTGGAAAGCTTAGCCAACGAGGCGGCCATTTTGGCTATGCGTGAGAGTCTTAAAGAGATTCATTATCGACATTTTCATGAAGCCGTAGATAAGGTTATCATGGGTGAAAGACTTGACCGGAGGCCTAATCCGGAGGAGCTAAAGAGGGTAGCCATTCATGAAATTGGACATGCTTGATAAGCGAGATGGTAAGACCCGGTTCAGTATCAACATTGACAGTAACATCCCGGGAGGGGCCTTAGGATATATGCGTCAAAATCCAGAGGATGACACCTATTTATATACTAAAGACTATCTTGAAAATCAAATTGCCATTATGCTAGCTGGCTCATCTGCTGAGGAAGTAGTGTTGGGCAATCGCAGCACAGGTGCATCAAATGATTATGAAAAAGCTTTGCAAACTGCAGAGACAATAATCAGAACAGGTATGTCTGAAATGGGAGTTGTAAATTTTGAACACCTGCCTATGGAAACAAAACATCGAGTAGTTGCTGATATTATAAAAAATCAAGAACAAAGAGTTTTGAGTTATCTTTTTCAAAAAAAGGAATTTTTAAGCACGGTAATGGGAATCCTTTTAGAAAAAGAAAAAATAAACGGTGAAGAATTCAGAAGCATTATGAATGGATTAGCAGTTGCATAAAGAAAGAATTAAAGTAAACACTGAAAGAAACCAAATAAGGTTCTTTCAGTGTTTTGTATTTTTATGTATATAAGGTTTAAAATAAGTAATATATGTGTTAAAGTCAAACAGGAAAATAAAAAGTACCGGCGAATTATTAACAGATTAAGTTAGAAAAGGTGATCTCTGTGCAATCAGAAATAATTTTTACTGGAACCGAGCTGTTGGTAGGAGAAGTCCTAAACTCCCATGCCCAATATCTTGGCCGTAGGCTAACGGAAATGGGCATTGAGGTAATACAACATACCACAGTTGGCGACTACTGGGGAAGAATGGGATTAGTTTTACTTCAGGCCTTGGAAAGGGCTGATTTAATATTTATTACCGGAGGCTTGGGCCAACCATAGATGACTTAACAAAGGAAACTGTGGCAGAAGTATTAGAACTGGACATGAAATTGGACCAGTTATCCCTAGAGGCCATTAAGGGTCATTTTGCCAAAAGAGGCATAGAAATGCCCTCTAATAATACAAAGCAAGCTTATTTCCCGGAAGGTGCCAGAATCTTACCTAATAGTAGGGGGACAGCGCCAGGCGCTATTGTTGAGGTAGAAAAGAAGGCAATTATTATATTGCCAGGTCCTCCCTGGGAATTAGAGACCATGTTCGAGGCCTCCGTAGTACCATATTTAAACAACCTCCCACACAGGGGTGTATTATGTACGTCCAAAACCTTTAAGCTTACAGGAATTGGTGAAAGCACAGTCCAAGAGTTAATTTATGATTTATGTGGTATGGGTAACCCGGAGATTGCTTTCTTAGTTCAACCGGGTGTTGTGGAAGTACGGATTACAGCCCAGGGGGAGACCTTAGAAGAGGCTTCAAATTTGGTAAATCTCCTTTCAGAGCAGGTAAGACGCAGACTTTTTCAGTATATATTTGCTGAGGATCAAGAGAAGATTGAACAGGTTGTCGGACAACTGTTAATTGATGCCGGTCTAACTTTAGGGGTTGCTGAAACTTGTACTGGGGGGCTAATTGAAGCTAGATTATCAGATATACCTGGGGCCTCACGCTATTTAATGGGTGGCATAGTTGCTTATAATAATCATGTTAAGGAAAAAATATTAGGAGTACCCCAGGAGATATTGACACAGTTTGGCGCTGTAAGTAGACAGACTGCCATTGCCATGGCAGAGGGTGTTCGTAGAGAACTTGGTAGTAATATTGGTCTTGCGGTTACCGGTATTGCCGGGCCATCCTCATCAGAGGGTAAACCTATAGGACTTGTATATATTGGGTTGTCTTCACCAACAGGAACCTGTTTCCGAGAGTACATATTCCCTGGTGAAAGAACAGCCATAAGAAATGGCACAGTAAATGCAGCCTTAAGATGGCAAAGCACTTTTTGCAAGGAAAATAATTATAGCTGGAAAGAAGGAAATTAATGAGTCACGAAAATGTTCCTAAGTTTTTTGGTGAGCTTGAACTGGACCCTAAGATTGTAGATGGATTAATTGAAATGGGGTTTGAAGAACCCACTCCAATTCAACAGCTTGCGGTACCACTGGTGCTAGCTGGCTATGATATTATTGGACAGGCCCAAACCGGCACAGGAAAGACAGCAGCATTTGGTATTCCTCTAAGTCAAAAAATTGATTTTAAAAGAAGAGGAGTGCAGGCTATTATTATTACTCCCACTAGGAACTAGCCATTCAGGTGGGGGAAGAGATATCTAAAATCGGTAGGTATCGGCGAATCAGGGCACTGCCCATTTACGGAGGTCAATCCATTGATCGCCAGATTAGGTCCTTGAGGCAGGGTGTTCAGGTGGTTGTAGGTACCCCTGGACGTTTATTGGATCACCTGCGCCGCCAGACATTAAAGCTTGATCAGGTGAATTTAGTAATTTTGGACGAAGCTGATGAAATGCTTGATATGGGTTTTGTTGATGATATTGAAGATATTCTAAAACATACACCCAATGAGAGACAGACCCTTTTGTTTTCGGCCACAATGCCGGAGGAAATTTCCCGGTTGGCCCACAGGTATATGACTGAGCCGAGATATGTAACTGTAAGTAAGGCTAATTTAACTGTCCCTCAAATCGAACAGGTCTTTTATGAGGCACCCGAAAAGCATAAACTAGAAGCACTTTGTAGATTGCTGGACATAACAGAAATAACCCAGGGAATTGTATTTTGCCGAACTAAGCGGGGCGTAGACGAACTGGTGGCAGGTCTGCAGGCCAGGGGCTATACAGCTGTATCATTACATGGTGATCTTAGCCAGCAACAGAGAAACACAGTTATGAGACAGTTTAGATCAGGTGAAGTGGAATTGCTGGTGGCTACCGATGTGGCAGCAAGGGGACTTGATATTGAAGGTGTGTCCCATGTTATCAATTATGATATTCCCCAAGATCCGGAGTTTTATGTACATCGCATTGGAAGAACCGGACGGGCAGGCAGATCCGGTGTAGCCATAACCATCATAACTCCAAGGGAATATCGTCAATTAAGATTGATAGAAAATATTATTAAGACGAAAATCCGCAGGGAAAGGCTGCCAAGTATCGCTGATGTTGCGGAAAGGCAAAGGGAGGGTATTAAAGACCGGCTTTTACAAATCATTGAGGAAGGAAAGCTAGGTTATTATCGTTCCATTGTAGATTCATTGGTTGATGAGTACGATCCCATAGATATAGCAGCTGCTGCTCTAAAACTTTCACTGGATTTAGAACCGGCCAGCGAGGATGTTGATTTAGATACATTTAACTTTGGCAATACAGGTGCCAGACCCGGCATGGTAAGATTATTTGTTACCCTTGGGCGCAAGGATCGTACCTCCCCTGCAGAGATTATCAAGCTTGTTTCCGAGGAGTCAGGAATACCCGGTGCCAAAATTGGCAGCATTAATATCTACGAAAACTTTAGCTTTGTAGAAGTCCCCGAGGATTGGGCAAATTGTGTAATCGGATGTCTGCACAGACAAACTATAAGGGGCCGGAGATTATTTGTCGAACCAGCCCGCGCAAGAAAATAAGACTTAATGTAAAGTTCAAATTTGGGCATGGATGCTTAAATTTGAACTTTTGTTTTTAGGAGTTTTTAATTGACCAGTTATTTAAAGATACCTTATAATGGAAGAGACCGAACATATGTTTATATTATATAAAGGAGTGATTCTATGTCAGATAAATCAAAAGCTCTGGAACTCGCCTTGTCACAAATAGAAAAGCAGTTTGGTAAAGGATCTATCATGAAATTGGGAGAGTCTACCAAACTTAACATCGAATCCATTTCAACAGGCGCCATGTCGCTGGATATTGCCCTGGGAGTTGGAGGAGTACCTAGGGGACGGGTGGTAGAAGTCTATGGTCCTGAATCTTCCGGTAAAACCACAGTAGCCCTGCATGTAATAGCTGAAGCCCAAAAACAAGGCGGTATGGCTGCCTTTATTGATGCAGAGCATGCCCTGGACCTGTTTATGCCAGGCGTTTAGGGGTAGACACTGAAAACCTGCTTGTTTCCCAACCGGACACAGGTGAGCAGGCTTTGGAAATTTGTGAAGCTCTGGTGCGTAGTGGCGCAGTTGATGTGGTGGTGGTTGACTCGGTTGCCGCCCTAGTACCTAGGGCTGAGATTGAAGGGGAAATGGGTGATACCCATGTGGGACTGCAGGCAAGATTAATGTCCCAGGCTTTGAGGAAGCTTACCGGTATAGTAAGTAAGTCCAAGACCATTGTAATTTTCATTAACCAGATTAGGGAGAAGGTGGGCGTAATCTATGGCTCGCCTGAAGTTACCACTGGCGGCAGAGCGCTAAAGTTTGTGTGCCAGGAAGTTGCAGCATAACCTTATTCTGTAACGAGTCCTATATATCATTGCTACTGGAAAGTAGATAACTCAGTCCTATGAGTTACCGTCAGCAACCTTACCCCTAACCGAAAGGAATGGGCGACCACCACATGGTTGGAAAGTCATAACCTACCCTAAGTCATCTAGGGTACAGATGAATGGCAAGACGGAAATCTTTCGCATGGTCAAAGCTACACTGCTTGAATCCCAGACAAAGTGCCAAGTAAGGGCTGGGGCTACCTAAGATGTCTAGTATTGGTAGCTGAGGAAGATGCCTAATGTTTAAAATTTGCATTAAGGCTTAAAGGACACTTCCTTCACAACCTCTATCAGAGGTAAATGTCGAAAAGGAACCTAAACGAAAGAGATAAATTATGATATAAGGATAACCTGGGATTACCTAAGTAGGGCGTCTATGGAAACAAAAAGATACTAGGTCTTAAAACATATGTTCGATTTGGTTAAACTACCCATAGATAACATATAACCTGAAATGTTGATATGAAAATGCCTTATATGGTAACGGAGTCCCCGTAGTAGTCTGAGGTAGTTAATAACTACTACATGGCAAAGGGGGACAGGTTGTGAATCTAAAACAAAAGAAAGGTTATGGTGTGAGACCATGAGAAACCCGGATGATGTTTTAGAGATACTAAATAACAATTCACAAAAAGATGGGTACGTATTCGAAGGATTGTACAGGAACCTATATAATAGAGATTTCTATCTTAAAGCATATGAAAAAATTTATGCCAAAGAAGGAAATATGACACCAGGTTCTGACGGTCAAACAATAGATGGTTTTAGTCTACAAAAGATCGAAGATGTAATCAGAGTTCTAAAGGATGAATCCTATCAACCTAAACCTGCTAAAAGACAATACATTCCTAAGAAAAATAGTGATAAGAAAAGGCCTTTGGGAATATCCTCCTTTTACGACAAACTCATACAAGAAGTCGTAAGGTTAATCCTAGAAGCCATTTATGAAAAAAACTTCTCAGAAAACTCTCATGGATTTAGACCTAAGAGAAGTTGTCACTCGGCTCTACTTCAAATCAAAGGAGCATATACAGGAACAAGATGGTGGGTTGAAGGTGACATCAAAGGATTTTTTGACAACATTAAACACACAGTCCTAATAAACCTTCTCAGAAAGCGTATCAAGGATGAAAAGTTCATAAGACTTATTTGGAAGTTCCTTAAAGCTGGATATATGGAAGATTTCAAGTTCTATCCAACCTACTCAGGCACTCCACAAGGTGGAATAATTAGCCCAATCTTAGCCAATATATATCTCAATGAATTAGACAGATATGTAGAAGATTACATCCTCGGGTTTAACAAGGGTAAAAAGAGGAAGAACAATAGAACATATAAGATTATAGCGGATAAGATATTCAAAAGACGACGATTCCTCGAAACCCTTCCACCAGATAAAACGGAAGTTGCTATGGAAAAAATAGAACAAAACCTATTCCTCAGAAAACCCACGAAAGAGGAAAGGAGAAAAATTATCCGAGAAATAAAGGAGCTTACAAAAGAACTTCAAAAACACAGAACTTATGAGCAAAATGACTCTGAATACAAGCGGATGAATTATGTCAGATACGCCGATGACTTCTTAATTGGTATCATTGGAACCAAAGAAGATGCTATTAAGGTTAAAGAGGAGTTAACGATCTTCCTCAAAGAAAGACTATCCCTAGAATTAAGCCAAGAAAAAACATTGATAACCCATAACTCAGAAAAAGTAAGATTCCTTGGATATGATATATTCGTGAATCAAGGAGGAGACCTCCTTAGAAGGCGGAAAATAAGCGGTAGAAAAGTATTAGCTAGAACCGCAGTGGAAAGTATCAAGCTATCGCTTCCTCATGAAATTCTAGTAAATTTCATGACTAAAAATGGATACACAAAAGCCAATAGCAAGAACTGGAAGCCCGCACACAGACCTAAATTTCTCAACAATGACGAATTAGAAATAATCAAGGCATACAATTCTGAGTTCAGAGGATTCTATCAATATTACAAATTTGCCTTTGATGTCAAGACAAAGCTAACAAATGCACACTTTATCTTTAAACAAAGTTTCTGCAAAACACTAGCAGGAAAATATAGGACAAAAGTGTCAAAACTTATGTCAAAAAAGACGGAACAAGGCGAACAAGCATACTACAGGGATGGACAATGGGGAATAACATGGACTAACAAAAAAGGCCATTCTAATTTCGTACCATTACTTCATTACGATGAAATAATATTCTGCAAAAAAATATTTGACGACCAACCAACTGACCAAAGCATAGACTTCATGCCAAATACCAACTATGGAGCAGAAATGGCTAATCAAAAGACTTCTCGCCGATGAATGTGAATGGTGTGGAGATAAAACAGGTCCTTTCGAGGTACACCACGTTAGGAAACTAAAAGACCTCAAAGGAAAGAAAAAATGGGAAGAAACAATGGTCGCCAGGAATAGAAAAACACTAGTTCTGTGTGGATACGGTTCAGAAAATAACTGTCACAGAAAACTTCACAACGGAGAACTAGACTAAAATGCAGAATCATCCAATGAATTGAAATTGAAAGTATCTTAGTAACAACTGGAGAGCCGTATGATTGGAAACTTTCAAGTACGGTTCGGTGGCGAGTGTTTGAAAACCTACTACAGCAATGTAGAAAGGCGTTGGGCACTTAGCCAACTACGCCTCCATTAGATTAGAAGTTCGTAAGCAAGAGAATATTAAGCAGGGAGCGGACATGGTGGGTAGCCGCACCAAGGTAAAGGTAGTAAAGAATAAAGTTGCCCCACCATTTAAAACTGCTGAGTTTGACATCATGTATGGTACAGGGATATCTAGAGAAGGAAGTGTCCTGGATGTGGCAGCGGATTTAAAGATAATTAACAAGAGCGGAGCCTGGTACTCCTATGGGGATGAAAGACTTGGTCAAGGACGAGAGAATGTCAAGGATTTATTAAAGGAGCGTCCGGAACTTTGCCGGGAGATAGAAAGAAAAGTCCGTGAAAGCCTATCCCTGGGTAATGTAGATTTGCCCACTGATTTTGGAGCAATTGAACCTGATGACGAAGCTAATTAAGGGATAGATAATTATACTCCCAACCATAGGTCCTGCCCGGAGTTGCCAGCGGTGCAGCACCTTGACAGTTAGTACAAAAAGATGTACAATTACGTTTGGGAGAAAATAGAATTTGATATCTGGCAACAGGTTTTTTATATATAACAAATCCAATATCCTTTAGGCATAACCCTTGTTTAGGGATCTTTGGCTTTTTATGTTTATAGCTATACCTTTAAATGGTATAGTAGCTTACCTGTGATATGGACAACCAGATATCTGTTCGTTTTCTACCGAGTTTTACTCGGTATTTTTTATTGGGAAAATTAAACGTGTGTAAACAAAGCTTATATTACAGGAGGTGAGAAAAAATGGACCTTACTCAAGTAGTTTTAGTAATAATAATTACTCTCATAGTCGGCTTGGCTGTGGGTTATGTAATTAGAAAGAATATTGCCGAAGGTAAAATTGCATCTGCTGAAATCCAGGCAAAAAGACTTCTGGATGAAGCTGAGAAGGATGCTGAGGGCAAAAAACGTGAAGCTATAGTAGTAGCTAAAGAAGAAGTTCTAAAGCTGCGCAATGAAATGGAGCGGGATATCCGAGAGCGCAGGAATGAATTGCAGCGATTAGAGCGTAGGTTACTTCAAAAAGAGGAAACTCTAGACAGAAAAATGGATTCCATGGAAAAGAAAGAGGAAACTCTTAGCAAAAAGGAATCTGAAATTGAAAATGCTAAAGGTGAATTAACCAATGTTTTAAATCGCCAATTAACCGAACTGGAACGAATTTCCGGCCTTTCGTCCGAAGAGGCACGTCAAGTATTGCTAAATGATATCGAAAAGGATCTGCAGCATGATGTGGCGGTCATGATCAAGGAACATGAAAACAGGGCGAAAGAAGAATCAGAAAAACGAGCCAGGGATATTATATCCTCGGCTATCCAGAGGTGTGCGGCTGATCATGTTGCAGAGGCGACTGTTGCCGTTATTCCATTGCCTAACGATGAAATGAAGGGCCGTATCATAGGACGGGAAGGGCGTAATATTAGGGCCTTTGAAACCCTTACCGGAATTGATTTAATAATTGATGATACCCCTGAGGCCGTTATATTATCAGGATTTGATCCAATCCGTCGTGAAGTAGCTAGATTAGCATTAGAAAGATTAATATCTGATGGGCGTATTCACCCGGCTAGAATTGAAGAAATGGTCGAAAAGGCGCAAAAAGATGTTGAGGTACAAATCAGAGAGGCCGGAGAACAAGCAACCTTTGAGACAGGAGTGCATGGACTCATCCTGAGTTGGTTAAATTATTGGGACGGCTTAAATTCCGGACCAGTTATGGACAGAATGTACTTAAACATTCCATAGAGGTATGTCATCTAGCAGGATTAATGGCGGCTGAGTTAGGTATTGATGTCAAATTGGCAAAACGTGCAGGATTACTCCATGATATTGGAAAAGCTGTAGACCATGAAGTGGAAGGACCTCACGTAGCTATTGGTGTAAATCTCTGTCAAAAGTATAAAGAGAGTGCAGAGGTTATTCATGCCATTGCTGCTCACCATGGTGATGAAGAACCAAGGACCATTGAAGCAGTATTGGTTCAAGCAGCAGATGCCATTTCAGCAGCTAGGCCAGGAGCTAGAAGGGAAACCCTCGAGTCCTATATTAAACGTCTTCAAAAGCTTGAAGAGATTGCAGGCACATTTGAAGGTGTAGAGAAGTCCTTTGCTATACAAGCCGGTAGAGAAATTAGGATTATGGTTAAACCGGATAAGATTGATGACCTGGCAGCAATTAGGTTGGTCAGGGATGTGGCAAAGAAAATTGAGAATGAACTCGACTATCCGGGTCAAATAAAAGTAATAATTATTAGAGAAACCAGATATGTTGAGTATGCAAAATAATACTTAAATTTAGACCCAAGTTTCTTGGGTCTAAATTATTTTCTTAAAAGGGAAATCTGCCAGAAATGGAAGAAAGTTTTTATCAAGGATTGTGTGTTTTTAGCAGGAATGTCAAGTAAATAAAAGAATTAATAATTATTTGACTGCATAATGGGTGGTGACTAAGGTTTTGGATTTTCGATACAAAGGTAAAGAAGATGTGACCAGCAGTGTAAGCCTACTGATTTCAATTTTAATAAGACATCCCGAGGTGGCCAAGATTAATTTTGACCCGGATAGGCAGGTATTAAGGTTTACATTTATCTATGCTGGGACTCTAGGCATTACAGAGCTGGACGGATTAAAGAACAAAATATTAACAAGCATTGAAATTTATAATTCCCTTGAGGGAAAAAAGCCTGAGGTTGTATACCTGGAGTATAAACAATCTGAAGGTTTCACCATGATTGAGATTCAGAGGGATGTGGATACACTAGTACAGGAAGAGATAGCCCTTATGGTTGAGCTGTTTCGACAGTACATAAACAATAAGCTTGTTACAGAAGAAACCGATCATCTAATAGACGAGGATTTAGTTGTACAAGAGGAATTAATTGAGCATATGCTTGAAAGCGTAAAAGCTAAGTCCGAGAATAAAAGACTTTATGCCTTTAGAGAAGAAGGTCGCGTTTTGGTTTTTAACAAGTAGGGAGGATTCATAGGACTTTGCGCTTTTTAATGATTGGAGATATTGTTGGCAACCCTGGCAGGAGGGCCATAATTGACAACTTAAATTACCTAAGGTCAGAACTAAGGGTTAATTTTGTAATTGCCAATGGGGAAAATGCTGCCGGTGGTCACGGAATAACTAAAGATATAGCAAAGCAACTTTTTACAGCTGGCATTGATGTATTTACAATGGGAAATCATGTATGGAATAAAAAAGAAATTATTGATTATATTGATAAAGAGAAACGTTTACTAAGGCCAGCCAATTACCCCCCGGGTACGCCGGGTCTTGGATATAACATATATAACAGTCCTTGTGGGAATAAAATTGCTGTTATAAATATATCCGGTCGGGTATTTATGCAAGAATTGGATTGTCCCTTTCGTACCATAAGTCAAATTCTTGAAGAGATAAACGGTAAAGCTAAAATAATTGTGGTTGACTTTCATGCTGAGGCAACTTCGGAAAAAATGGCCATGGGATGGTTTTTAGATGGTAAGGTATCAGCAATATGCGGAACCCACACACACGTCCAAACGGCGGATGAACGAATTCTGCCTAACGGTAGTGCCTACATAACAGATATAGGTATGACTGGGCCAAGGGATTCGGTAATTGCGTTAACACTGAGGTAGTTATTGAAAAATTTATAACACAAATGCCAAGAAGGTTTGAGGTAGCCGATACAGCCTATCAATTAAACGCAGTACTAATAGAAGTTGATCCCGATACGGGTGAGGCCACTACCATAGAACGGGTATTTAATTTGGAATAAGCTGCAAAATTTTTAAATTTCTTTAAAAGGCAGGAATTTTTAGGATTTAGCAGAATAAAATCAATACAGGGATTAGAGCAATCATCCAACTAACTAAGGAGGGTTACAGCATGGAAGTGTTAAAAGTCTCAGCAAAATCCAATCCAAATTCTGTTGCCGGAGCACTGGCTGGAGTTCTAAGGGAACGCGGTTGTGCCGAAATGCAAGCAATTGGTGCGGGTGCATTAAACCAGGCTGTTAAGGCTATTGCGATTGCCAGAGGTTTTGTAGCACCCAGTGGAGTAGATCTGATTTGCATCCCTGCATTTACTGACGTTATAATTGATGGTGATGAACGAACCGCCATTAAACTAATAGTGGAGCCCCGGTAAACTAATATAACTAATTCGGTACAGCCTGTTTGCCAAAAATGCAGACAGGTTTCTTACTTGCTTGGGCTTCCTGTGTGATTCAAGGAGGTTTAAAATGCCTGTTATTGATGCACACTGTGATACCATAACTGTACTGCAAAGCCAAAATAGAAGTCTTGGTAAAATATCTACCCAGGGACACTTGGACATCCCCCGGTTAAAAAAAGGACGGGTTGATGTCCAATTTTTTGCTATTTTTATAGGTCCAGAATATTACAGCAGTCCATTGTTATATGCAAAGGAAATGATCAACTTATATAATAGTGAAGTAATAAAAAATTACTCTGATATTGAGTCTGTAAATAATTATGATGAAATAATAGCTTGCACAGAAAAAGGTAAAATTGCTGCGGTTCTTACTATAGAAGGTGGGGAGGCCTTAAACGGTAATATTGAGCAACTGGAAGAATATTACGCCTGGGGGTGAGGGGTTTAACTATAACCTGGAACGGAAGAAATGACCTGGGAGATGGCGTTGGTATGGGGCAAATGGCCACGGGATTGACTCCCTTCGGCAGGGAAGTAGTTTATAAAATGTCAGCCCTGGGAATGATGATAGACATTTCACATTTGTCAGAACCTAGCTTTTGGGATGTTGTTAAGGAGAGCAAAACCCCAATAGCTGCCTCACATTCAAATTGTCAAGCTATTTGCAACCATTTGAGAAACCTGACAGATAATCAAATAAAGGCTGTGGCAGACAAGGGTGGTGTCATAGGTGTAACCTATGTTCCGCAGTTCATAGATATACGAGAGCCAAATATTAATAGATTAATAGACCACATTGATCATTTATATAAAATTGGTGGTCTGAATTGTATAGGGCTTGGCTCAGATTTTGATGGTATTGACATAATACCCGAAGGGTTAGATGATGCAGGAGTTGCAGTACCAAACATAGAACAAAGTTTGAGTAAAAGAGGCTATAAGTCCGGTGAAATAGAGCATATATTGGGTCTTAATTGGCTACGTTTATTTAAAGAAGTTTGCGGATAAAGAAATATTTAGAAGGAATTTCGTACAACTAGCTAGAAAAATGAATATGTTCTTAAAGGGGCATACTGTAACTAAAAAGTGGTGATAGACTTGTTAACTGATTTGCATATTCATACAACTGCCTCAGATGGGAGCGATACACCTGGTGAAGTAGTAAGCAGGGCCTTAAGATTGGGTCTTAAGGCCATTGCTATTTCTGACCATGACACCATGGAAGGTATAATCCCAGCTCAACAGGCAGCCAATGGTTTTAACCTTGAAGTATTGTCCGGTGTAGAGGTGAATACCTACCAGAAGGGTAATGAAATCCATGTACTTGGATATCTGATAAACCCCAATAATGATGAATTTATATCAAAATTACGAGAACTTCAGGGAGATAGATTAGACAGGATTAAGAAGATGCTTTGTAAGCTTAAAGCATTAAATATATTCTTAGAATTAGATAGAATTTTAGAATTTTCAAAGGGTGGCTCAGTAGGACGACCTCACGTGGCTAGAGCTATGCAGGAGAAAGGCTATGTATCTTCAGCCCAGGAGGCTTTTAGTAAATATATTGGTGCTGAAAAGCCGGCATATATACCAAGGGAGAAACTTACCCCCAGGGAAGCCGTAGAGCTGATTTTAAGGTCCGGTGGCGTACCAGTATTGGCTCACCCGGGACTATTAAAAGATAGTGGCCCTATTATTAAATCACTACTGGAAGTTGGTCTAAAGGGATTAGAGGTATGGCATTTAAAACATTCACCATTAATGGTACAGTATTATTTGGAAAAAGCCAAGAAGTATAACTTAGTACCCACCGGTGGATCTGATTACCATGGAACGGGACATGAGGCCTGCAACACTTTGGAACTACTGGGGCACCCTACGAGTCTGTACAGAGATTAAAGGATTTAGCACAGGCTTATAATTAGAAAAAATTGAATTAGGGGATGATGGAATTGAAATTGGCACAGAGAATGCAATCTCTAACGCCGGGAATATTCACAGAGTTGGCACGGGCAAAGGCCAAGGTGGAGGCAAGGGGTTTAAAGGTTATTAATCTAAGTGTGGGCAGTCCTGATCTTCCGCCCGCTCCCCATATTATTGAGGCACTTCGCAAAGGGGTAGAAAACCCCAATAATTATACTTATCCCCTAGAGGTAAGTTAGAGCTTCATCAAGCCTTAGCAACCTGGTATAAGGAAAGATTTAATGTTGAGCTTGATCCCAAGACAGAAGTGATAACATTAATGGGTTCCCAGGATGGTCTGGCGCATATTTCCATGGCCTACATTGACCCAGGTGATATTGCCCTGGTTCCTGATCCCGGTTATCCTATCTACTCAGCATCAATTCTGCTGGCAGGAGGAGAATTATACCCAATGCCTCTGCTGGCAAGTAATAGATTCTTACCAGATCTTGCTGCTATTCCACCTGAAATTGCCCAGAGGGCTAAAATGATGACCATAAATTACCCAAATAACCCTGTGGCTGCCTCTGCTGACGAAGGCTTCTTTACTGAGGTTGTGGAATTTGCCAAAAAATATGATATATTAATTTGTCACGATATAGCCTATTCTGAGTTGGCCTATGATGGTTTTAAACCAACAAGCTTTATGCAAATTCCTGGTGCCAAGGAGGTAGGCATAGAATTTTACTCCCTTTCAAAAACTTACAATATGGCAGGTTGCAGGCTTGCTTCGCCGTAGGTAATTCAAGGGTTCTAAGTGCCCTGGGACAGATTAAATCCAATATCGATTATGGAGTCTTTTTTGCTGTACAGGAAGCAGGTATTGCGGCCTTGATGGGAGACCAGGAGTGTGTTAGGAAAACGGCAGAAACTTACCAGCGCCGCAGAGATATACTTGTTGACGGTTTGGGTCAACTGGGCTGGCAAATGCCTCGGCCCCAGGCCTCAATGTTTATTTGGGCTCCTTTACCAAAAGGATATAAATCATCCGTAGACTTTTGTTTAGAGCTACTGAATAAGGCAGGGGTTCTAATGGTGCCGGGAGTAGCCTTTGGTGAACAGGGAGAAGGTTATGTAAGGATCGCCATGGTTCAAAACGAGGAAAATCTTAAAGAGGCACTGGTAAGAATTGGTTCATCCTTCCAATTTAGCTAGTTAAAAGTCTATAATTCCACCACCCGGCATATACTAGTTTAAGCAGATTTAAGGGGTGGTGTGGTTTTGAATGGCAGTGCTGATATCCATTATCTGCAAAAAAGGATTCAGGAATTAGAGGAAAAAATTGAGCAGCTTCGACTTAGCCGCCGGGTATTGATGAACCTAATTGAGAAGATTGAAAAAGATAAATCAGGTTTTGTATCTCGCCTAGAAAAGGAAAACCGTAAGTTGCATAAGGATAACTACCGTTATGCCCAAAATCTATTGCAGCAGAACAGGCGTATTGTTGAATTGCAGGCTAAGTTGGAAACAATGTTAGAAGACGAAGCAAGGTAGACAATGTTTAATAAATGCAAGTAGCAAGATGACCGCCTTATGGCGGTCACGGTGTTATAAAGGGGATGTCATGGTATAATTAGTTTAAATCATCAGCCTGCTGCAAAAGCTGGAGTTCAAGGGAGTCATTAGGTCTGGACTTATGATGGTGGTTTTCGATTAGATATACCATTTCCCCAGGGAGCTTTGACATTCTGGCAATATTTGCCCCTGTAGCAGGGTGACAATAGTGGGCATGAAAGGCTTTATATAATTGGAAATCACTGTGCTGGTTAATAAGATGTTTTGATAGCTTTGGGACTAGGGTTGAAGTCAGTACAATAATTATTCGGTGGAATGTTTTTATTACATTCGCCGGTTTGCCTATATCATGCAGTAAAGCGGCTTTCACCAACAACTCTATATTCACCTTATGCTGTGTTGCCAATTTTAGACATGTTTGGGCCACCCTTACACAATGGGTTTGGGTTGGCCGATCCATGGTAAAAAAAAAAGGTGTTGCTCCTTTGCATTAAGGTGCTTTTTTACAAAGGTAAGCTCTTCTGTACCCATTTTACTAAACAAGGCGTTCCAAAACTGTCTTGCTCTATTAAACACACTGGACCTCCGTTAATGTAATAAAGAAGCAAAGTCTCACTTAAGAATAATATATATTTATTTTTGTTGCAATGTTAACGAAAGAAGGAGAATAATGGAAAGAGGGAAAATAATTTTAGTATTAGGTGGCACAAGGTCAGGAAAAAGCAGCTTTGCTGAAAGATTAGCATCAAAAGGGCAGAGGATAGGCTATTTGGCTACAGCCTTGCTGGGGACGGGGAAATGATCAAACGTATCGAGCTACATCGGCAAAGGCGACCTATAGCTTGGATAACAAAGGAAGAGACCCTGGAGATAGGTAAAGCAATACAAGAAATGGAGCAATATTGTGATGTTATACTTTTAGATTGTCTAACATTATGGATCTCCAACTTGCTGACTATGGGCAGTGAACCGGATGTTGAAGCAAACTGGGTTGCTAGGGAAAAATATATAATTGAACAGGTAAAACAATTTGCCCAAAGCTGTCAAGAAGTTAAGTGCAATATAATTATAGTTGGCAGTGAAGTGGGTATGTCAATTGTTCCCGGAAACAGGTTGGCTAGATTATTTCGTGATTTAAATGGAATAACCAATCAAGAAATTGCGAAAATTGCTGATGAAGTATATCTGGTCACTGCAGGAATTCCCATAGAGATAAGTCTCAAGAGGTAAAAATCTAGAATAAAGGGGTTGGTGCCTTTGGGAGCAAGAATATATTTAGTGCGACATGGTGAAACCTCCTGGAATGCAGGGGGAAGATTTCAGGGTCATTCCGACATTCCATTGACAGACAAGGGGAAGGAACAAGCCCAATACTTAGCAGAACGTCTACGGAAAGAAAAAATTGATGCTTTTTACAGCAGTGACCTGTTAAGGGCACGGGAGACTGCTGAAATATTAGCTAAACCCCATGGTTTGCCTGTTCAAAACGTAAAGGAACTAAGGGAAATCAACTTTGGACAATGGGAAGGTCTAACAAGCAGAGAAATATCGGAAAATTTCAGTGAAATTAGCTCAGAGTGGTGGTCAAAACCACTGACGACGCAAATTCCGTCTGGTGAAAGGCTTTTAGATGTTGTCCATCGTTGCCAGGAGGCTATCTTAAGAATTGCTGAGGAGCAGGTTGATAAAAGCTCTGTGGTAGTTGCCCATGGCGGGGTGATTCGTGCCCTGGTTGGAACGGTCCTGGGGATGGATTTGAATTATTTCTGGAAATTACGTTTAGATAATGTATCTTTAACTGTTATTGAAATTTTTGAAAGTGATAAAGCTATTCTAGAGCTTTATAATGATACCTGTCACTTAGATGGGCAAAAAGCTTGTGATTAAGCCACCTACCGGGTTATCCCCGTTAAGGTGGCTTTTGCTGTAAATGCGACTAGCTACTCATTTTATAAAGGTATGTAGGGGATAATATAATAAAGCTTGAGAAAAACTAATTTCATCTTGAAATATTGGTACTGGAGGTAATATTATGGAAGAGTATTTAAGATCAAGGGTACCCTGGAGTACAGAACCAAGTCTCGAAACTAAGGCCAAGGAAGTTGGAATTAACTTTGATGCCCTTATTGATGGAATCAAAATGATAAATCAGATGAGCAAATGGGTGAAGAATTTGGTGTAAATCCCAAAACTATTGGTCATCTCAGGGAGCACTTTATGACTAGAGGTATTGGCTCCATTGTTGGACAAGACTAATATATGACATGAAGGGTGCTGAAATTCTTGCACCTTTCATGTCATAGTAAAATAGCTTAATCAGTTAAGGAGATATTATGTTTAAAAGGATTTTAGCGTTATTATTGATTGTTCCTGTTATAGAAATGTTAATACTTATAGAATCAGGACGGAGATTTGGTTTTTGGCCTACCTTAGGTTTTATTGTTGTAATGGGTATTATAGGTATTGTTTTAATAAGATCCCAGGGGTTTGTGGTGATCAATAATATTAAGCTTGAGCTTGCCCATGGGCAGATCCCAACTTCTTCGGTACTTGAAGGCATGATTATTATAGCCAGCGGATTATTACTGTTGACACCCGGGTTATTAACCGACTTTATTGGGCTAACCCTTTTAATTCCCCCTGTTAGGAATTATGCAAAAATATTTTGAAAAATATTTTAATAAAGGTTTTTTTGCCGGGAAGAATAGTGAGAATTCGTTGGTAACAGCAACTTCTTTATAATATTTTTTATGACAAACTTTAACATACCTGTGCTATAATAAACGAATACATTTTTTAAATAATTTCAAGAAGGGAGAGAGGGCAGGTGTATCCAGACAAATTTGCAAAAGCTGGTCTGACTTTTGATGATGTATTGTTAGTTCCGGCTGCATCAGAGGTTTTACCAAGAAACGTAGAAACCGGTACCTACCTCACTAAAGATATTAAACTAAACATTCCCATCATGAGTGCTGGAATGGATACTGTTACTGAGTCGAGAATGGCCATCGCCATTGCCCGTGAAGGGGGAATTGGGGTAATTCATAAAAACATGTCCATTACACGTCAGGCCATGGAAGTTGATAGAGTTAAGAGATCAGAGCATGGTATTATCACAGATCCGATTTTCCTTTCTCCTGAAAGTCCTGTTAGGGAAGCCCATGAATTGATGGAAAGATATCACATTTCAGGAGTTCCTATCACAGTTGAAGGCAAGTTGGTGGGGATTCTAACAAATAGGGATCTTCGATTTGAAACCAATGACAACCGCCTTTGCAGAGAAGTAATGACCAAGGATAATTTAGTTACAGCCCCGGTGGGTACCACTTTGGATCAGGCAAAAGAGATATTGATGAAGTATAAGGTGGAAAAGCTCCCGATAGTGGATGAAAATTATTATCTAAAGGGCTTAATCACCATTAAGGATATAAAAAGGCTAAGGAATATCCTAATTCTGCTAAGGATCACCGTGGTAGACTTAGGGTGGCTGCAGCGGTGGGGGTATCGTCAGATACCTTGGAAAGGGTGGAGGCCCTGGTAAAAGCAAAGGTAGACGTGATAGTGGTGGACACCGCCCATGGACACTCAAGCATGGTGGTTCAAACAGTTCGCAAAGTTAGAGAAGCCTACCCTAATTTAAATCTAATCGCAGGAAATGTTGCCACAGGACAAGCTACTAAAGATCTAATTGAGGCTGGTGCCAATGCAATTAAGGTAGGTATCGGACCAGGTTCCATTTGCACCACCAGGGTAGTTGCTGGGGTTGGAGTTCCTCAAATTACAGCTGTTTACGATTGTGCCCAGGAAGCAGCAAAATATAATATTCCTATAATTGCTGACGGAGGCATTAAATATTCAGGGGATATAGCCAAGGCAATAGCTGCCGGGGCCAGTGTAGTTATGCTAGGTAGTATTTGGCGGGAACGGAAGAGAGCCTGGAGAAAAGGAAATCTATCAAGGTCGGAGTTATAAAGTATACAGGGGCATGGGCTCCCTGGGTGCAATGAAAGACGGTAGCGGGGATCGCTACTTCCAGGAGCAAGCTAAGAAAATGGTTCCTGAGGGTGTAGAAGGTCGTGTCCCCTATAAAGGCTCTCTGGCAGATACAATTTTCCAGCTCATTGGAGGGCTTAAAGCGGGAATGGGTTATACCGGGTCCCGAACCGTTGAGGAATTAAGGACTAAGGCACAATTTATCCGAATTACTCCCGCGGGGTTAAAGGAAAGCCATCCCCACGGTGTAAGCATCACTAAAGAGTCGCCAAACTATAGCTTTTAATTGAAAATAAGAAAACAAAACCTGCAATCTTGGATTGCAGGTTTTGTTTATCTTCCTCGATTTAAAAATGTAAGCTCTTCAAACTTTAAAATTGCTTCTTTTGGTATGTTCTTTCCGAATCTAACCATCATGACATTGGCTGGATGTTCAGTGATATCAGGGTCATCAGTGGCACGTTTTTTTAATCCAACACTTGAGAATAGCCGGGTTAGCATTCTTTGGTATTCAATCATGCCTAAGCCACTGTTTTTTAGATCCCAATGCCAACAAAACTCTATAGTAATTATAATATGATTTTCAACAAAATCGTGCATAAATGCTTCAGTTAATAAAAAGTGGGCTACTTTGTCTTTGCGCCATTCAGGACTTACTTCAACTGCACCTAACTCAAGTACATAGGGTGCTTACTCCATCTACTGTAATCATCTGGATAGTGGAAAGTTACATAGCCGATGATGCTATCCTGAAATCTGGCAATAAACACCTTTCCTCCGGGAGGTTTGAAATCAGCATCAAGGCTTCCTGTTGTCTTGCCGGTGGTCTAAAACTCCGCAGTCCTTCATCCATGGTTAACCTAGAGATATAATCTGCTGTGCAGGGACCTTCTAAATGAAGTAAACCACGGGAAGTTGTGAGCACACCATTTTCGGGGCGAATGGGTGGGAAACCTTTTTGACTGTTAGTTTCGGAGTTAAGGGCAATGCTCATAATATCACCTCCCAGGTAATTACCGTTAGGGGGTCAGTATTGACCGTTTGAGCAATAAAAATGACCTTTTAACTTATTATATGTTACTTGTGCCGATAATTACAAGCATTTAATGGTTTTTTATTTATTACTTTAATCCTTCTTGAGGGATAGTCAGTAACATAAAAAGTTATTGACATGGGCCATTATTGTTTTAATAAATACGACAAAACTAAGTAGTTATAAGTCAAACTTAGTCAGCCTGTTGAGACTATTTTGGGAATGTTGTAGGAAAAAATTTACAGTGAAGACGCAGGGAACTGGACAAAAAAGAGGAATAATAAGAGTAATAAAAAGGGATTAAATTCCAAATATACCTTTTATTATAATCAGGAAGGTGATGGGTAGAAGTGACGGCTAAATTGAATTCTCTTACTGATGTCCTTAAAAAGACTCTATTCTTTTTTGACGGCCTGTCCGTTCAAGAGATAGCCCCTTATGTGCAAAGAAAAATGCTGCAGGATTATGGTCAGCAGCAGGTTATTGAGAAGGTCCGGCTATGCCTAAAGCAACACCCCTGCTTTTACACAGATGAGAATGGAAAGTGGCGGCTAAAGTTGCAGGGGCACTCTGAAAATGATCACTTATATGCCATGCTGATTAAACGACAGCAACCCATTGCCCTGCGTCAGGTAGTCAGCAATCCTGTTGCCAAAAAGAAAAGAATTAGAAAACTAGCTGAAGAAGCTTCTCTAATGTCTGATGGGAGATTTATTCAGTTAGATAATGGAAATTGGGGACTAACGGAATGGAATGTTGAGGCTGGACAATATTCATTAAAGCACCTGGTAATAAAGGCCCTTAAATTACACCAAGGGGGGTTGTCCACTCAACAAATATTTGAGTGTGTAAACGAGTGGCGTCCCACCAGCAAGCCCGCTGTCCAACAGGTATTAGGTAAGTTTCCATACTTTGAAAGAATGGGAAGTGATGTCTGGAATTATAACCAGCAGGCACAATTATTATATGATGAATTAGTTAAAAGATACCTAAATATTTTAAATAAACAAAAGAAACAATGGCAGCAGGATCGCACAAAATGGGTACAGAAGGCAGAGAACATGTCCCGACAGTTAAATGAAATTGGAGCGGCCCAGAGGGAAGCTGCAGCCGCCCTAGCCCAGCGGGCCTCGGTGGTAACTCAATATAATCAGTTAGCAACCCAATTATCTGAAAAGGATTTACTGCTTAATTTAAGGAAGAAAGAGATATTAAGGTACCGCAATGAATTGGAAAGAACAGAGAATAAAGCAAACAGTATTTTATACCAATGTCGACTTTGGGTACGTAAGGCTAAAGAATCAGAAAATGAAAACCAAAGATTAAAGAGTTCAATGGATAAAAATCAAAACAGCCTGGAGGGTTTATTTTCAAAGCTGCAGCAATATAAAGAGAGGGACAGGGAAAACAAGGCTCGTTTGGCTGAACTAAAGGAGAGGTATAGTACAAGGGTAGCAGAACTACAAACAGAGATAGTGGAGCTTAAGCAAAAAATACAAAAATATCAAGAGATGACAAATATAGAAGAGCGCAGACTTCATCAGGACATAAATATCCTCAGTAATGATTTAAAGGAGGCTTTGGAGGGCGGTGAGGATTTACAAAAATCTTTAAAGCTAACACAGCAGGAATTAAGTAAGGTTCAAACAGAGAAGAGAGAATTAGAAGTAACATTAAATAGACCTCTTGTTAAATTCTTCAGCAAAATAAGCAGTATTTTTGGACTATAAAATATCTGATGTAGCAAGGCACGCATTAAATAGTTAATGCGTGTCTTGCTTACTTTAAGGCACTTAGAAAATAATGTTTAAGATGTGTTATTAGATGTGCTATGATTAATGAATGATAGCCTAATAACTTTAAGACCGGGGTGGAAAGCTTGATATTAAGGGGAAACATGCTTAGTTATTTAATGTTAATCTGTGCTACTGTATCCTGGGGAGGAGCATTTGTAGCAGCTAAGGTTGTGGTTGGTGAGCTTCATCCTTTAGTGGCGGCCACAGGACGTTTTTGGCTGGCTTTTTTTTGTTTATTGCCCTTCATGCTTTGGAAGGAGAGGGGTAAGGCAAAGGTAGCTCTTAAAGACTGGCCAATCCTAATATTTTTGGGCTTGACCGGAGTATTTTTGTACAATGTTTTATTTTTTAAAGGACTACAGATATCTGCCGCCATGGATGGTTCATTATTAGTGGCCTGTGGCCCTGTTTTTACTGTTGTCTTGTCCGGTATAATACTTAAGGAAAGGATTAATATTCGTCAGGCTTTAGGCTTTATTATCTCTTTGACCGGCGTAATAGTTATTGTGACTAAGGGTCATCCGGCTTCACTTGTTGGATGGGATTTAAACCCAGGAGATATCATGCTTACCATAAGTGTACTTGCCTGGAGTTTGTATTCCATTGGAGGTAAGATTGCATGAAGAGTCTTTCTCCAGTGGTCTCCACAACCTATGCCTTAGGTATTGGAGCAATAATGCTAACATTAGCAGCACTGCCCCAGCTATCGGGAGATATTATCCATAGCATGTCCTATAAATCAATCTTAGGATTGGGTTATTTAGCCATTATTGCTTCAGCCTTAGGCTTTGTGCTTTGGTTTGTGGGAATTCAGAGGGTGGGGGCTGGCAGAGCGTCTATTTTCCAAAACATTGTGCCTCTATCCGGAGCTATTTTGTCTATCATTCTATTAGGGGAGCACTTAAAGAGTTTTCATCCCCTGGGTGGTTTTTTAATTCTTGGTGGCGTATATTTGGTGAATAGGCCAGTGCATTTAATTAAAGGCCACCCCACAGTCAGTATACAAAAACATTAAGTCCGATGATCCAAAAAGGTACGCATTTAAGCGTACCTTCAGATTGTCGAGAAACTACCTATATTCGGGTTTTAATAATCCCTCACGACTCCTCTCTCCGCAGCGGACAGCGCTAATCGCTTGCTTCGGGCGAAAATGGGCCGCCTTCGAGTAAACATCGTGTTTACCTCAGGCTT
>AWVY01000020.1 GCA_004143605.1 Desulforamulus aquiferis | reverse complement strand
CTCGAAGGCGGCCCATTTTCGCCCGAAGCRAGGATTAGCGCTGTCCACTGCGGAGATAGGAGTCGTGAGGGATTATTAAAACCCGAATATAGGTAGTTTCTCGACAATCTGAAGCCCACCGATTGGTGGGCTTGTTTTATTTACCTTGATATATTACATTCTGGGTTATTTCCCCGATGGTGCTACAGCCGGTTAAAATCATTGCCTGTTTCAATTCAGAAGTCATTTTATCTAAAATAATTTTCACTCCTGCTGCATCACCACCAAATGCGCCAACTACTAGTGGTCGGCCTACTAATACTCCGTCAGCTCCCAAAGCTAGAAGTTTTAGTACGTCTACGCCTGTGCGAACTCCACCATCAGCTAGTATGGTAACTTTATCTTTAACTGCTGCGGCGATTGCGGGTAAAACTGCTGCTGCTCCAGGGTACAATCTAGTATTCGCCCGCCATGGTTAGATACAACTATTGCTTTTACCCCGGCTGAAACTGCCAGCTCTGCCTCATCAACGGTCATTATACCTTTTAATATAAAGGGTAACTTTGTAGCTTGCACGATCTCTTTCAGTTCTTCAAAGGTTTTTGGCCCCACTGGTTGGCCCTTTAAAGCCATAGTTACCAGCCCGGCACCATCAATATCCATGCCAATGCCTTTGCGCCGGCATCTTCCGCCCGGCGAATACGATCTATTATAGCACCCTGTTCCCTGGGCTTGATTACCGGAATACCATGGCCTTGTTCAGCGATAATTGCTTCAAGACCCGAATCATACATGGTCGGGTCTGCTCCATCTCCCGTCCAACCTATAGTTCCACTCTGCTTACTGCCAGAAACAATCATACCAATAAAATCCCTCTCACCGATGGTTCCGCCCATATTATAGGGGGTGCCAGTCATGGGAGCAGCCATTATGGGACTGGAAAGCTTGATGCCAAATAATTCGGTTTCTGTAGAGGGCTCTTTGCAACCATGCAGGGTTCGCATGTTTAGACTGTAGGCAGCAAGGGCAGTAAGGTTATTCCGGAAAGACATCCCTGTACCTACCCCACCCATACCTGGAACTTCACCAGAACAAACGCGACCGTCACATATTGGGCAAACCCGACAAAAGCCCTTTAGTTGATCCTTAGCCTGGCTCTTAACAGTTGCAAAATCCATTTCCACAATCACTCCTATATTGTTTTGTATTATTATTTTTTCTATTGTAATTGTTTAATTCCTGCAAAAATTAAAATTCATCACCTATATCTTCAAGCACCATCCCTTGCTTAGTTGTTTTAAAGCCCTCTTTTTGATTTGTTGAGGTAATGTTTAAAGTTCTATTTGTTGCATTCCAATCCAGCATGACGCCAAAGACTGTTTCAATGGTAGGTTGGGTTAAGTAAGATTTACCTTGCACTATTAAAGGAGCTTCATCCAGCTCGTTTACTTGGTCATTGATTGAGATTATTGTACTGTTGGGAGTTAATCTTGTTATTACATCATCAAGTTTTATTTCAATACAATTTAACCCTTGGTTCCAGGATATACTATAGCCTAGAATTTGCCCCAATAAACGAAGGGAGATATAGGGCTTATCCTGTCGTGAAAAAATATTTCCCTCCATTGAGAAAAACACCTTTTCATTATTAAGGTATAATGCTATAGGGTTGCTGTCAATTAATTCTGCAGTTAAATCTAAATCATTCCACACAATTGTTACAGGGGTACCTAATGAAACATGATCATATAGCCATTTGATATCTTCATTCCTTAAACGAATACAGCCAGCAGAGGCATAGGTGCCAATTGAATTTGGGTTATTGTTGCCATGAATCCCGTAGGTGCCACCAGGAGCACTAATACCTAACCAGCGCGGACCAAGTGGATTGTAGGGGCTACCTCCGGGAATGTTTAGCTTATAATAGGGTGGATTGACAATTTTAGTTATAATTTTGAATTGTCCTTCTGGAGTATAACTTCTTTTCTGTCCCGTTGCCACTGAAAAAACTTTACTTAATAAACCATCTTCGTAGTAGCCCAATTGATTTTTCTTTTTGTTAATAACAATCATTTTACCAGTTTCAGCCTCTGCCCTTAATGGGGACAATAATAAAGTCAAAACTAAGGTGCAGAGTAATGTCAAAGTAAGCTTAATAATTCTAGCTTTTATTTTTGTATCCCCCTATAGTAAGTCTTAATAATGACTATTAATGGAGGGAAGAGTCTATGACCAAATTATTTTTCCAGCAAGGTTGCCTTCCAAAATCTTTATCAATATAATGCTAGGCAGGGAGAACAAAGGGGGTTATGTTCTGCACGAGATAAGCAGTAATTTTGAAGAAAGAGCTGTTCTGGTAGGTGTAAAGATTTCTAATGAACATGAGCAGAAAGCTTCGGAGTCCATGGAGGAGCTTGTCCGCCTCGCTGATACAGCTGGCGCAATAGTATTAGGAGAGTTTCTGCAAAAACGACAAAGACCTGATTCAGCAACCTTTATTGGTAAAGGAAAAGCCGAAGAACTGGCAAGCTATTGCCAGGAACTGGAGGCCAACTTAGTAATCAGCGATAGGGAGCTTTCTCCAGCCCAAGCTAGAAATTTGGAAGATATCATTGGGGTAAAGGTTATCGATCGGACACAATTGATTTTAGATATATTCGCCAAACGAGCCCAAACCAAGGAAGGGAAACTGCAGGTGGAACTTGCCCAATTGAAGTACCTATTACCACGCTTAATGGGACAAGGCACTAGCTTATCAAGACTTGGTGGCGGCATTGGTACAAGGGGGCCGGGCGAAACAAAATTAGAGACTGATCGTAGAAGGATTAGAAAACGCATTACCGATTTAGAGAAAGAGCTAGCGGATGTACAAAAGCATCGGGCCTTACTGAGGGCGGAAAGAAAGACAGAACCTTTGCCTATGGTTAGTCTGGTTGGTTATACTAATGCGGGCAAAAGTACATTATTAAAAAGACTTACCGGGGCTGAGGTGTTGGTGGAGGACAAACTTTTTGCTACTTTGGACCCTACAACCCGGCGAGTAGTTCTTCCTAACAATGATGTTATTTTACTAACAGATACGGTGGGATTTATTCAAAACCTGCCACACCATTTGGTGGCGGCCTTTCGTGCTACCCTTGAGGAAGTACAGCAGGCGGATCTACTTCTGCATGTGGTTGATGCCTCCCATCCTAATAATGAAGATCAAATCGCTGCTGTAGAAAAAGTACTAAGTTCTTTAGATGCAATACAAAAACCTTCCATTATGGTTTATAACAAAGTAGATCTTGTAACAGATATGCATAATGTTTACACGGCAGATAGTCCAAATGTACCAATTTCCGCTGCAACAGGGGCAGGAATTGAGGAATTGCTATCCTTAATAACAGATTGTTTAAAGGAGAGATATACTACCGTAAAACTAACAATCCCTTACTATAATGCTAACCTTGCTTCCATATTACATCAAAAGGGCAGAGTTATTCGTGAGAAGTATGGTGAAAGAGGAATTGAAGTAGAGGCAGAGATTAGCTCTATCTGGGCAAATAGAGTTAAGGAAAGATTGAAATCCAGCTAATGCTCCAGCTTTGTTATAAATAAGGATAGCCTAATTAGTTTTAACTTAAGCTTGACCATTGTCGAATGTTATGGTAACATTAAAAACGTTCGCGGTACTTGTCCAAATAAAGGAAGAGCACCTAGAAATTGAATCTTGCAGGGACCGTTTGAAGGTGTTAAACTAACAAATGTCGCTGCTGAGGTCGGTAGCCAAAAATGAAGCTTACCAAAAACTTGCACTTGAAACAGAGTTGGGGACATGGTAAGATGTAATTCCTGGCCGAGAGGCTAGAGCAGAACCTTGAATAACACAAGCGTTCTGAGACCTTTTAGATGCGAGCATAGCAAGGAAGCGACCGACTGAGCGCACGGAGCGTATAAGTAATACGTGAGTACGCGAAGGAGAGAGCTGACGAAGCTAGGCGAAGTATATAAAAGGTCGAAGCGTGGTCTTTGAAAACTAAACAGTAGATGATGAATGCAAACTTGGTTTAATGACAAGTCAGTGCAAACTGAGACTGTCATAACCACA
>AWVY01000019.1 GCA_004143605.1 Desulforamulus aquiferis | reverse complement strand
CATTTTCGCATCCTCAGCTTCGCGAAGCGCTGTTTCCACTGCTCCGAATGTCGCTGTTCGGGATTATTAAAACCCAGTTGTATCTTTTTCAACAGCCTGAACCCGGCCTAAGCCGGGTTTATAATATTGGTTTTTTCCCAGGAAGCCCAGCCTTCCTGGGAAATTCCTTGGAAATATGTTTAATTTTTTTAATAATGATAATGCTGCGACCATCACCTATACCTGGTAAATTTAGGCTGTTGATTCCTTCTAATTTACCACCAAGTGTTTCGATAGCCTTACCAGCCTCTTTAACTTCATTATCTATTTCTGGTCCCTTTTGAGATATAAAATAACCTCCTGGCTTAACAAAGGGCAGACAATATTCAGACAGTACCGATAGTTTTGCTACCGCCCGAGAAATTGCATAATCACATTTTTCTCTAAATTTGGATCCCTACCAAATCTTCAGCCCTCCCATGGATAGCCTTAATGTTATCTAGTCCCAATATATCTGCTGTTTCATTTAAAAAATTAACCCTTTTTCCTAGGGAATCTAATAATGTAATCTTTAAATCCGGTCTCATTATTTTTAGAGGTATCCCTGGAAAGCCTGCCCCTGTTCCAATATCCATAATTGTTGAATTATTAGCTATATCTATGACAGTGAGGCAGGTCAGTGAATCTATAAAATGCTTTATTGCCACATCCTTAATTTCAGTAATGGCGGTTAAGTTGAATTTATTATTACCTTCAATTAATAAATAATAGTATTTATTAAAAGACTCAAGTTGGTCCATGGTAAATTTTAGACCAATTTCATTTCCAGCCTTTATTAATACATCCTTAAGCTCCGTTATTTTTATTCACCCCCGGAGGTTTTTCTCCTTTGCTGCTCTAACCAAATCAACAATACCGATATGTCTGCCGGGCTTACACCTGAAATTCTAGATGCCTGTCCTATGGATGTTGGTAAAAACCTAGCTAGTTTCTGTGCCGCTTCCGCTGAAAGCCCCTTAATTTCATTGTAATTAATATCTTCACTTAATTTTCTGCCCTCTAATTTTTCAAATCTTTCAACCTGGGCCAGTTGCTTTTTTATATAACCTTCATACTTAATTTCAATTTCTACTTCTTCGATAATTTCATCCTGTAATGGAGTAAAATCTATTGATAATTGTCTCAAATCCTTAATGCCTACCTCTGGTCTTCTGACTAGATTAATGGCAGGGGTAGGTTGACTTAATTCACTTGAATCAAGTTTTATTAATAAATTAGCAGTCTCATCATTGTTAGGAATAATTAAGCTTTTTAATCTTTCAATTTCCTTATTTATTAGATCCCATTTTATATTATACTTTTTATACCTTTCCTCAGTCACTAAACCTATTTTATAACCTAATTCAGTAAGTCTGTGATCCGCATTATCCTGGCGCAGCAGTAAACGATACTCGGCCCTTGCTGTCATTAAACGGTATGGCTCATTAGTCCCTTTTGTTACCAGGTCATCAATAAGCACTCCAATATATGCTTCAGATCTTTTTAGGGTAAACGGCTCCTTGCCCTTTACCTGTAAGGCAGCATTAATACCAGCAATTATCCCTTGAGCTGCTGCTTCCTCATAGCCAGAGGTGCCGTTTATTTGGCCGGCTGTATATAGACCTTTAATTTGCTTACACTCGAGACTTGGTTTTAACTGAGTTGGCACTACATAATCATACTCAATGGCATAACCTGGCCTCATTATCTCAACATTTTCTAGACCCGGAATGGACCTAAGCATTAATAACTGTACATCTGGTGGAAGACTTGTAGACATACCTTGCACATACATTTCATATGTATCTAAACCCTCTGGCTCTATAAATATCTGGTGCTGTAGTTTGTCAGCAAAGCGAACTACTTTGTCTTCAATGGAAGGGCAGTATCTCGGCCCAATACCTTCAATGATACCGGCATAGAGTGGGGATCTATGTAGGTTATCCCTGATAATTTGGTGAGTGGTTTCATTGGTATAGGTAAGCCAGCAGGGTACCTGATCCCTTTGCTTTACTGGAGATATAAAAGAAAAATTATGTACCCTTTGATCTCCTGGCTGAATAGTCATTTTAGAAAAGTCAACACTTCTTTGATCTACCCTAGCGGGTGTTCCTGTTTTAAATCTACCCAGCTCTAAGCCTAGCTTTCTCAGACTATCACTTAAATTAACCGCTGGAAATTGGCTATTAGGACCCCCTGGATAATGAACTGAACCAATTATTATTCGTCCCTTTAGGTAGGTACCTGTAGTTACTATAATAGCCTTTGCAGTGAATATAGCTCCTATCTGAGTTACTACACCCGTTACCTTTTCCTGCTCAACAATAATCTCTTCCACCAGCAGTTGCTTAATATCTAAATTTATCTGACTCTCAAGGGTTTTCTTCATTAAATTTTGGTACTTTAACTTATCTGCTTGGGCCCTTAGGCATGAACAGCCGGACCTTTACCAGTATTGAGCATCCTCATCTGTATAGCTGTGAGATCAGTATTTAACCCCATTTGCCCACCCAAGGCGTCTATTTCCTTGACTAGGTGAGATTTTGCCGGTCCACCTACAGCTGGATTACACGGCATAAGTGCCACGTTATCTAGGTTCAAGGTCAGAACCAGAGTTTTACATCCCATCCTTGCTGCTGCTAAGGCAGCCTCACAGCCTGCATGACCTGCACCCACTATAATTACGTCATAATCTCCGGCATGATAACCCATTAAAAACACCTCATTTACCAATACAAAAATCTGCAAATATCCTATCTATCAAGTCTTCAGTAACATTATTTCCGGTAATTTCACCTAGTATTTCCCATGCTGATTTAATATCTATGGATACTAGATCTGGTGGAATCCCGTCCCTTATACCTTTTATAACTTCACTTAGGTGAAAAGCAGCCCTTTCAAGGGCATGTTTATGCCTGGTATTAGAAACTAATATATTATCGGCAGCTGTAACCTTTCCTTCCAATACAAGCTCTAATATTGTCTGTTCCAGTTTATCTAGACCAATTTCATTTTTCGCAGATATTTCCAAGACAGGATTTCCATCTATAATTTCCTGAATTTCCTCTGCAGTAACTTTTCTTGCTTCTAAATCTATTTTATTTATTAAGAATATTGTTTTTTTACCCTTTATCAGCTTGATAATATTCTTATCTTCCTCTGATATACCTGTGATGGCATCAACTACCATTAATATTAATTCAGCCTGATCTAAAAACTTCCTTGTTCTCTCCACACCCAATTGCTCTACGAGGTCTTGGGTTTCTCTTAGACCAGCAGTATCCATTATTTTTAATGGCACACCCCTGATGTTTAATACCTCTTCGATAACGTCACGGGTGGTACCGGGAATATCTGTTACAATGGCCCTTTGCTCCTTAAGTAATGCATTTAGCAAAGAGGATTTACCTACATTCGGCTTTCCTACAATAATTGTCTGCAGACCTTCCCGATATATTTTTCCTGATTCAGCACTTTCCAATATTTTATTAATTTCATTTATTAATTCTGCAGTACATAGCGACATTTCATCCAGTGTTGCTTCCGGTAGATCATCTTCTGGGAAATCAATTATAGCTTCAATTTTTGCCAATTGACCTAAAACATCACTTTGCAATGCAGAGACCCTTTTGGATAGTTTGCCGCCCAATTGAGATATGGCAATTTTAGCACCAGCTTCAGTCTTAGACCTGATTAAATCTATAATAGATTCAGCCTGAGCCAGGTCTAAGCGTCCATTAATAAAAGCTCTTTTACTGAATTCTCCTGCTTCTGCAAATCTTGCCCCCTGGTTAAGTACTGTTTTTAGCACCCTATTTAAAGGTACAATACCACCATGACAACTTATTTCCACCACATCTTCTGCTGTAAAGCTTTTAGGACCTCTCATAATTGAAAGAATTACTTCATCAATTACTTCATCTGATTCCGGGTCAATTATGTGTCCATAGACAAGTTTATAATTGTCTTTTTTAAACCAATCAGTATTTTTTTTGGTCTAAATACTATCATCCCTATTGCTATAGCCTCTGAGCCACTTATTCTGATTATACCAATACTGCCTTCACCAGGTGGTGTAGCTATGGCTACAATAGTATCATCTAACACCCAGGAAAACCCCCCGAAAAAATTTATAATATTTATTTACCCATAAGGTTTACAAAAACCCAGCAACCTATGTTGCTGGGTTTTATTCTTGTTTTGACTTTTTATTTCTTTGGAGATATAACGATCTTTCTAAAGGGCTCTTCACCTTCACTGAAAGTGTATATATCATCCCTTCCCTGAAGGGCTGTATGAATTATCCTTCTCTCTTGGGAGTTCATAGGCTCTAAAACTACACTTCTGCCACGCTGTCTTGCTTTATCTGCTAACCTTGTAGCAAGTTTTTGTAAAGTTTCTTCCCTACGCTGACGATAACCTTCAACGTCCAATACAACCTTGCGTCTTTGTTCCTGATTCTTATTTACTGCAAGATTAACAAGATATTGCAGAGAATCAAGGGTTTCTCCGCGTCTTCCAATCAAAACTCCTAAATCGGGACCTTCCATATTAACCACAAGGAGTTGTTCCTGATCCTGTACTTTAACATCCACTGGTATATCCATGGCCTTAAATATACTGCGTAATAATCTATCTGCCCGATCAGCTGGATTATCCTTTAATGTTACTCTAACTTTGGCAGGACGTGTTCCTATTAATCCAAATAATCCCTTTGAGGGTTCTTCTAATACCTCAATAATTACTTCATCCCTCAAAACACCGAATTCCTGAAGACCTAATTCTACGGCCTCATCTATGGTCTTACCGACCTTTTCTACTACCTTCAACTTCGGCTACCCCCTCTTTAAGGTGCAGGGTGTCTTTATTAATAAACCACTGTTGAATAGCACCCACAACATTAAATACTACCCAGTATAAAGCTAAACCTGCGGGTACGGTGCTGGCAATCCAACCAATTAATACAGGCATGGTATACAGCATTGTTCTTTGTGTCTGATCCTGTGCATTAGTAGTCAGTTTAGATTGCATATAGGTTGTGACTGCCGCTAATATTGGCAGAAGATAATAAGGATCCCTTTGACTTAGTGACTCTACCCAGAAAAGTGAGCATGCTCTGGATTTAAAAAGGGAAAATCAAATAATGCCCGATAAAGTGCAATTAAAATAGGCATCTGAACTAATAATGGCAGACAGCCAGCCATAGGATTAACATTATGCTGCTTGTACAACTCCATTATAAGCTGCTGCATTTTCTGAGGATCTTTGGTTTTATACTTCTCCTGAATTGCCTTAATTTCAGGTGCCAGTTTTTGCATCATTACCATTGACTGCATTTGTTTTTTAGAAAGGGGATATAAGGCTACTTTAATAATAACTGTAAGTATTACAATTGCTAAAGCATAGCTCGGAAGGCCTATACTCACTGTTAGGCTATAAAGCCAGTTCATTAAAGCAGTCATTCCATTTACAATGGAGTGAAACCAATCAAACAAAACATTTACCTCCTTAAAAGCCTAACAAACATTTATATAGGATCATATCCTCCTGGATGGAAGGGATGACACTTTGCCAATCTTTTGACAGTTAGCCAGGCACCCTTAACCACTCCGTACTTTTCAAATGCTTGAATAGAGTATTGAGAACAAGTAGGATAAAATCGACAAGTGCGAGGCTTTAGAGGAGAAATAAACCTTTGATAACAACGAAGGCAAAATATTATAGCCTGTCGCACTATATCCCTCTCCTAATCACCTAATCTACCCAGTACATGCCACACATGTTTTTCCAACTGGTTATATTCCTGATCACATGATGATTGTCTTACAATAAAAATGAAATCATGTCCATCGGGAAAACGATTTAAATTAAGTCGACAAATTTCTTTCAGTATTCTTCTTAATCGATTACGGCAAACTGCTTTACCCACCTTTTTACTTATTGAATAGCCAAACCGACGCTCTGATCCCCCATTGGGAAGTTTATATAGAACGAGATACCGATTGGCAGCAGATTTACCTCTAGTATAAACCTTTTTAAACTCGGAATTTTTCTTTAACGGAATAAAAATAGCCATAATTATTTCCTAATTTAGGTTTTTATGTGTAGCTTAACCAAAGAAAATCCTAGATATACAAATTAGGAAAGGCCACAAATAAGCGGCCTTAAGCTGATAAACGTTTTCTACCTTTTAAGCGTCTTCTTTTTAGAACGTTTCGGCCGGATTTAGTAGACATCCGCTTTAAAAAACCATGTACTTTTTGGTGCCTGCGTTTTTGGTTGGTATGTTCGCTTCAAACTATGTACACCCCCTTCAACGAATATAGGTATATCTAAATATCTGGAAATAACTAGACAGTCACTGAAGATTATATTAAAATTCCCGTCCATAGTCAAGATATAAAGGTTTTTGAAATATAAGTGTTCTCTGGGTATTCATAACAAATGTGGATAATTAAATAGCTGTTGATAACATCTGGGACTTTTGGTATTATTGTTTTACACCTGTGGATAATTTTTGTTATCCTATCTTTTGCACAGATTGTGGATAAAACTGTGAACAACTTTGTTAATTAATTAAATTCTATTAAGAAATATACAAACCAGCTTAATTTTTCCCTTATTTTCCTAAATTAAGGGATTTTTAGGTACAATCATTGCCAGGGGGTTTTATTTTTAGATGCAAAACGATATACAAGTCAGATGGGATCAAGTATTAAATCTACTTGAGAAACAAGTAAATAAACATTCATTTGATACATGGCTGGCTAAATGCAAACCGGTAGCCTTTTATGACAATACAGTAATATTCGAAGTCCCGGATCATTTTTCAAAAAGCTGGCTTGCAGATCGTTATGCACCCATAATAAAACAAGCCTATGAAGCAATTATGCATCAGGATGTTTCTCTTCAATTTATATTAGCAGGGCAAGAACCGGATCAACCAAGTAAACCGAAGGAAAAATCTAATAATGAAGAAGTTATTTAAATATTTTAAATCCCAGATATACCTTTGATACCTTTGTAATAGGTAACAGCAATAGATTTGCCCATGCTGCATCCCTTGCTGTGGCTGAATCTCCGGCAAAGGCCTATAACCCCCTATTTATATACGGTGGTGTTGGTCTGGGTAAAACTCACCTTATGCATGCCATTGGACATTATATTTTAGAAAATAACTTAGGTCTAAAGGTAGCCTATGTAACCTCGGAAAAATTTACCAATGAGCTAATTAATTCTATTAGGGATGACCAAACCGTTGAATTCCGTAATAAATACCGTAGTATGGATATCCTATTAATAGATGATATTCAATTCCTTGAAAAGAAGGAACGAACCCAGGAAGAGTTTTTCCATACCTTTAATACCCTTCATGAGGCAAATAAGCAGATTATTATCTCCAGTGACCGTCCTCCCAAGGAGATTGCAACATTAGAGGACAGGCTACGTTCTAGGTTTGAATGGGGTCTTATAACTGATATTCAATCACCTGACTATGAAACCAGGGTAGCTATTTTAAGGAAAAAAGCCCAGTTGGAGGGCTTGAAAAACATATCTGATGAGACCATTGCTTTTATCGCAGATAAAATTCACTCAAACATACGTGAATTAGAAGGAGCACTAATCAGGGTAACTGCCTTTTCTTCCTTGGAACAGAGAGAAGCAAGCCCCCAACTGGCTGCTGAAATCTTAAAAGATGTCATTTCACCAAGTAAACCAAAAATTATTAACGTACCACTTATTATGCAAACAGTTGCTGATTTTTACGGCCTGCGTATCGAAGATCTTAAGGCAAAAAAGCGTACCAGATCAGTAGCCTTTCCTCGTCAGGTAGCAATGTATTTAACCAGAGAGCTTACTGATTTATCACTACCCAAAATAGGTGATGAATTTGGCGGCAGAGATCATACTACTGTATTACATGCTTGCGATAAGATATTAGGTGATGCATCAGGTGATCCGGTACTTCAAGAAACCATTAAAGAACTTAGGAAACGTATCAGTGAATAGTGTGAATTAGTTATTCAAAAACCTGTTTATACTGTGGATTAACCGAAAGGGCTATTTTTTCCCTTTTTTGCCTGTTGATAATTATCCTAATGTTTCTCCACAGTTTCTTTACAACGTAATCTTAGTAATCACACAGGTTGAGGCATATTTGCACACATTAACAGCCCTTATTACTACTACTAGCTAAAAAAATAACAATAAATAATAAAATAAACTAACGGAGAAAGACTATGAAAATAATCTGTACCCGTCAAAATCTTGTCCAGGGTGTATCGACTTCCCAAAGGGGTGTATCTGCTAAAAGTCCCATGCCAATTCTTTCCGGCATCCTGCTTTCAGCAAAGGGCAATACCTTGACTTTGGAAGCTACTGACCTGGAAATGGGTATCCAATGTACAATTCCTTGCAATGTTCAAGAAGAAGGATCTATTGTTTTACCTGCAAAATATTTTGGCGAGATTGTAAGAAGACTCCCCGATAGTCCCATACAAATTGAATCCGCCGAAGGAGAAAATGCAATCATCCACTACGGACAGTCAGAAATAGCCATTAATGGTTTTAGTGCCGATGAATTTCCTGTGTTCTCTAACCCCCAGGGTAATACTTCCTTCACTATGCCCGAGGAGGAACTAAAGGAGTATTTAAGACAGGTTCTTTTTGCTACGTCATCAGATGAAAATAGGCCGGTATTTACTGGCATACTGCTGGAAATATCAAATGGCATTCTTAGACTAGTAGCCACCGACACACATCGACTAGCCTTAGGGAAGAAAATTTATCTAATGATTTAGAGGACATTAGTGTTATAATTCCCGGGAAGGCTTTAAACGAACTTTCCAGGGTAATAGGTGATCCAGACAAAAATATAACCATATCCATTGGAGATAATCAGGTTATCTTCATAATGGAGGACACTAAGCTCATATCTAGGTTGATTGAAGGCCAGTTTCCCAACTATCGTCAGGTAATTCCTCAAGGCTACAAAACAAGAATTAAATTAAAAACAAAGGAATTTTTTGAGTCGGTGGAAAGGGCTTCACTGTTGGCTAGGGTTGGTACTCAGGTTGTACGCCTGGCCATCGAAGAAGATAAGGTAATTATCTCTGCTAATACAGAAGTAGGACGTATTCACGAAGAGGTGCCTTGTTATCTTTCTGGAGAAACAATGCAAATAGCCTTTAATGCCTTATATCTCATCGACGCCTGAGATCCATTGGTGGGGAAAGTATACATATTGATATGTCTGGACCTCTAAGTCCAGGAATTTTGCGTACCGTTGATAGTGCCAATTATCTTTCACTGGTGTTACCAGTTCGAACAAGCTGAGGAGTGATTCCCAATGGAGAAAATAAAGGTAGACAGTGAAATTCGTCTGGATCAATTTTTAAAATGGGCCAATGTGACCGGATCTGGTGGCCAGGGAAAGATGATGGTTCAAACAGGTATGGTAAAGGTCAATGGAAAAATAGAAAGCAAACGCGGCAGATTATTAAAGCCCAATGACACTGTGGAAGTAGAAGGGGCCGGTAGTTTTCTTGTTGTGATGTGAAGGTGATAGCTTGCAAATTGGCAGTATATCCCTTAATAACTTTCGAAACTATAAAAATGTTTGTTTTACTCCACACCAGGGTATCAATATAATTACCGGGCTAATGCCCAGGGAAAAACAAACCTAATAGAATCCATTTACTTTTGTTTACGAGGAAGATCCTTCAGAGCTGAAAAAGATAGGGATATAATCAATTGGCAAGGGGAAAACACCTCTATTAACGCTGAAGTTAAAGTTTTAACTAGAAATCTGGCAATTCAGTGGTTAGCCAATGCAAAGAATAAAAAGTTAAAAATTAATGGCAATGACTCTCCCCGTTCTGATTTGGATTATTTTGGTGTAGTATTGTTTTGTCCTGAAGATATGTATTTAGTTAAAGGGTCACCCCAGGAAAGAAGAAGGTTTCTCGACTATGAAGTAGGTCCCTTAAATCCTCACTATAGTCAGGCCTGGAGAAAATATGCCAAAGTTTTATCACAGAGGAACAGCCTTTTAAAAGAGATAAGGGATAGACGTTCGTCCCAGGATATGTTAGAACTATGGGACCAGCAGCTATTTAAATATGGCGCTAAAATAATCTATTTGAGACTGCAAATTCTAACTAAATTGATACCTATAGCCAGAAATATTCACCAGGGAATAACAAGTGGTTCCGAGGAATTACAGGCTAAATATCTGTCATCCCTGGTATTAGAGCCTGGACTAAAGGAAGAGCAGATTTATCAAATATTTGCTTCTGCCTCAAAAAAATAAGAAGTACCGAGATAAATCGTTGCCAGACCATACTAGGTCCTCACAGGGATGATTTATCCCTATCAATCAACGGAATCGAAGCTAAAACCTTTGGTTCACAGGGTCAACAAAGATCGGTAACCTTGTCCTTAAAGCTATCTCAATTGGAATTGTGGTTTAAGGAATTTGGTTATTATCCAATCCTCTTATTGGATGATGTGCTGTTTGAGTTAGATCAGAAAAGACAAACAATGCTCCTGGAAAGGGTACAAAATAAAGTTCAGACCTTTATTACCACCTGCTTTACAGGTGGCATTGAAGAATTTTATAAGGGAGCAGGTGCCATCTGGCAAGTAAGTTCAGGAAACTTAACCTTAAGGAGGAAATATAATGTTTTTGCACCTAGGCGGCGATGTTGTGGTGTTAAAAAAGACGTCATTGCTATCCTTGATTCAAGAACCAAGCAATCTGTAATTACCAGGGAATTTATAGAAGTTGCTAAGGATGAAGGATTCATTCAGCCCATATCCAATGCAGAGAAGGAGAAATCCTTTGTTATTACCAACAAGGAGATTTTTATCTCTCCCATTTCCTGCACAACCCTTAAAAAGAGATCAGATAATATACTGGAAAGCCAGGAAGATGAATAAAATTATTTATTAAGTAATCGCCTTAAAGGAGGCGATTTATATTTTTAAGTCAAAAAATATGATAATATTGTTATAAATTGTAAAAATAACCCATATTGCTCATGAACAGTCCTTGAGTGGGGAATACTATTCATGGTATAATATGGAGTCAATGTGAATAGATGGAGGTCAAAGGATGGACCAACAGGTTAACAAATACAGTGCGGATCAAATTCAGGTGCTTGAGGGATTAGAAGCCGTTAGACGGCGTCCTGGCATGTACATAGGTAGTACAAGTTCCAGGGGACTCCATCATCTGGTCTATGAGGTTGTTGACAATAGTATTGATGAGGCATTAGCTGGATATTGTGACCGTATTGAAGTTTTTATCCATCAGGACAACTCCATAACCGTTGAAGATAATGGACGTGGTATTCCTGTTGACCTGCATCCAAAGGTGGGCAAACCGGCGGTTGAAGTTGTTTTAACCATGTTGCACGCCGGTGGTAAATTTGGTGGAGGCGGATATAAGGTTTCCGGTGGTTTGCATGGCGTGGGTGTTTCCGTTGTAAATGCCCTTTCCAAAGAATTAACTGTAGAAATTAAAAGAAATGGCAAAGTGTATCAACAGAGATATTCTCGGGGATTACCGGTTTCTGAACTTGAGGTTATAGGTAAGAGCAGTACAACAGGTACTAAAATTACCTTTGCTCCCGATGAGGAGATTTTTGAGGAACTTATCTATAGTTCCGAGGTACTAATTCATCGTTTAAGGGAACTGGCCTATTTAAATAAAGGTGTAAAAATAGTGCTAAAGGATCTTAGAAAGGATCCTGTATTAGAGCAAGTATTTCAATTTGATGGTGGAATCAAAGATTTTGTTAAACACCTGAATAGAAATAAACAGGTTTTGCATCCAAAGCCTATTTATATAACGGGGGAAAAAGAGCAAATAATAGTGGAGCTGGCTATTCAATATAACGATAGTTATGTTGAAAACATGCTTTCATACGCGAATAATATTCATACAACCGAAGGTGGAACCCATGAAGTAGGCCTAAAGACTGCCTTAACCAGGGTTGTTAATGACTATGGTAGAAGCCACAATATCTTGAAAAATAATGATCAAAACCTTTCAGGGGAAGATATCAGGGAAGGTGCTATAATTGTTGTAAGTGTAAAGGTACCGGAACCTCAGTTTGAGGGGCAAACTAAAACAAAGCTAGGTAATAGTGAAGTAAGGGGTATAGTGGACTCGGTACTTTCAGAGAGATTAACCATCTTCCTAGAGGAAAATCCCTCGGTGGCCAAGAAAATTATTGAAAAGGGTATTACCGCTGCCAGGGCCAGGGAAGCAGCCAGAAAAGCTAGGGAGCTAACCAGGAGAAAAAGTGCATTAGAGACTATGGCCTTACCTGGAAAGTTAGCAGACTGCTCCGAAAAGGATCCCAGCCAATGTGAATTATATCTGGTGGAAGGTGATTCTGCGGGAGGTTCGGCTAAACAGGGAAGAGATAGACGTTTTCAGGCCATACTCCCTTAAGGGGTAAAATTATAAATGTGGAAAAAGCCCGTATGGATAAAATCCTGGCCAATGAAGAAATTAGGCAATGATTACAGCCATGGGCTGCGGTATTGGAGAAGACTTTGATATTAGTAAAGCTCGTTACCATAAGCTAATCATTATGACCGATGCTGATGTTGACGGAGCCCATATCCGTACCCTATTAATGACCTTTTTCTATCGGCATATGAAGGAATTGATTAAAGCGGGATATGTTTATGTGGCACAACCCCCCCTATTTAGGGTAAGAAAAGGTAAGCATGACAGCTATGTTTATAGTGAACATGAGTTAGAGGAGCTTTTAAAGAGAATTGGTTATGACCATGTTAATATACAAAGGTATAAGGGCCTAGGGGAAATGAATCCTGAGCAACTGTGGGAAACAACCATGGATCCTGATACCAGAACAGTTTTACAGGTAACTTTAGAGGATGCCATTGAGGCCGATGCTACTTTCTCTATGTTGATGGGAGACAGGGTAGAGCCAAGAAGGGATTTCATTCACGAAAATGCACAGTATGTAAGAAATCTGGATATTTAGAGTCAAACCGGAGTCTACACTCCGGTTTGATTATGGAATTGTAGAATATAAATGTGGTTGTCAAAATATATTTTGCCAGCAGGTTATTTACTGTATTAAATTTTAGGAGGGTTTCTATGCCAAATTTAGTTAACCCTATGGTTCCGCAGGAATTACTTGTTGTGGGTGCAGCGATGCAGTCAGGTATTTTTGATCAACTTCATGAAAGTAATTACACCATTGACGAATTAGCAATTAAGCTTTCTTTAGACTTTCGTGCCCTCTGGACCGTCATTGAAGCCTTAACAGCCCTGGGTTATGTTAATGAATCAGAGGGACGGCTGTATCTGACTGCTGAGACCGAGGATTTATTTTACAATGAAAATAGTAAAAATTATGTGGGTCATGCTATAATTCATACCTTTAATGTCATTAAGTCCTGGACTAGAATACCTGAGATTTTAAAAACTGGTATTCCCCCAGAAAGGGAGCGTACTAAGCAAGATATTAAAGGGTTTATGGCTGCCATGAAAAAGAATGCTAAAGAAGTTGCAGAGGAAATCGTGGGCTTATGCCTAAAGAATATGCCTTCATCCCCTTCGGTTTTGGATTTAGGTGGTGGTCCTTTAAATTATGCTAGGCCCTTTGCTAAGGCCGGAGCGATTGTGACCGTACAAGATATATCTGATGTATGTGCTGTTATGGAGCCTACCCTGGAACCGGGAGAAAAATTAGCTTTGTTGCAAAAGATTTTACTGAAGGTGTGACAACTGGTGACTTTGATTTAGCCTTTTTAGGCAATATATGCCACATATATGGGGAAGACGAAAATATTGAGTTATTTAAAGGGGTAAAAAAGGCTCTAAATAGCTCTGGACGGATTGCCATCCTTGATTTAGTGAGGGGGGTCAATCCCCGGGCTGAATTATTTGGAGTAAATATGTTAGTAAATACTAAGACAGGTGGAACCTGGACATTGGAGCAGTATACTGAATGGTTGCATAAAGCAGGGTTTACTGATGTCCAGATGCATACAATTACTGGAAGGCAGATCATTTTAGCCAGTATTTAATTAAATAGCAAATATTTGCGATAAAGGTCTGATTTTGTTATAATTTATTTGGCAAAACTTGTAATATAGGCTTTTTGTCATATTGGCCAAGCCTTTTACTGTTTAATATTTTTCCGGAGGTATAGGACATGGTTTCCTTTTCTGGTAAGGTTATCCCTTTGGATATTAATAGCGAAATGAGAAACTCCTACTTGGATTATGCCATGAGTGTAATTGTAGGACGTGCTTTACCGGATGTTAGGGATGGCCTTAAACCGGTACATCGGAGAATTCTTTATTCTGTTCATGAATTAGGATTAACTCCCGACAAGGCTTATAGAAAAAGTGCCGGTATCGTTGGTAAGGTGATGCAGGATTTTCACCCCCATGGTGATGCTGCTATCTATGATGCAATGGTTAGACTTGCCCAAGATTTCTCCAGTAGGTATCCTTTGATTCAAGGTCACGGTAACTTTGGTTCTGTAGACGGGGATCCACCTGCGGCGATGCGTTATACCGAGGCCCGTATGGCTAAGATTACCATGGAAATGCTGGCCGATATTGAAAAAGAAACCGTTGATTTTGTTCCTAACTATGATAGCAGAACTCAAGAACCATCTATATTACCAGCTAAAATTCCCAATCTGTTAATTAATGGATCCTCAGGCATTGCAGTGGGTATGGCAACAAATATACCGCCCCATAATTTAGGTGAAGTTGTCGATGGTGTATTAATGATGATTGATAACCCTAATACAACAGCCGATGATTTGATGAAAATTATTAAAGGCCCTGATTTTCCAACAGGTGCTAAAATTATGGGCCGCGAAGGTATTAAATCTGCCTACAGAACAGGCAGAGGTTCTATAAAAATGAGGGCCCAGGCTACCATCGAAACCAAGCAAAATGGTCGCCAGGTTATTATAGTCAATGAAATACCCTATCAGGTTAATAAAGCAAAACTAATTGAAAAGATTGCCGAGTTGGTAAGGGATAAAAAGATAGAAGGTATTTCGGATCTGCGGGATGAATCAGACCGCAGGGGTATGAGGATTGTAATTGAACTTAAGAAGGACGCTAACCCAAATGTTATTTTAAATCTTTTATATAAGCATACCCAAATGCAAGAAAGCTTTGGAGTTATTATGCTCGCCCTGGTTAATAATCAGCCAAAGGTTTTAAATCTCCCCCAGGTAATTTTTTATTATCTTGAACATCAAAAGGATGTAATTACCCGCAGGACAAGATATGAACTTAAAAAAGCCGAGGCCCGGGCCCATATTGTTGAAGGTTTAAGGATAGCTCTGGCTAACCTGGACGAGGTAATAAAAATTATCCGGGAATCAAGAAATACCGATGAGGCTAAAAAAGGCCTTGTAAATAACTTTGAATTAACGGAAATTCAAGCAGAAGCCATTGTTGAAATGCGCCTGCGCAGTTTAACTGGTCTGGAAGTTGAAAAACTGGAGAAGGAATATAAGGAACTGCTGGCCAAGATAAATTATTTACGTTCAGTCCTTGCAGATGAGAAAAAAGTTCTTGGCATCATAAGGAAGAACTATCTGAGGTTAAGAAAAAATTTGCAGATCCCAGGCGGACAATTATTAGTAATGAGCAGGCTGGAGACTTTGACATTGAAGATCTTATAGATGAAGAAGATATGGTAGTTACCATTACTAACCAAGGGTATATTAAGAGGATATCTCTGGATACCTATCGCAGTCAAAAGCGTGGTGGTAAGGGAATCACTGCCATGGGTACAAAGCAAGAGGATTTTGTGAAGCATCTCTTTGTAGCTTCTACCCATCATTATTTATTGTTCTTCACAAATAAGGGCAAAGTATATCGATTAAAGGTTCATGAAGCACCTGAGGCCGGACGCACAGCTAAAGGCACACCATTAATTAATTTGCTTTATATAAGTAATGGCGAATATGTAACTACGGTAATTCCCGTTAAGGAATTTATTGAGGATACCTTCTTAGTGATGGCTACAAAGCAAGGTATAATTAAAAAGACCGCCCTTAACGAGTATGACACTTCCCGCAGGGATGGTCTCATTGCCATTAACTTAGATGAGGAAGATGAATTGGTGGCTGTAGAGTTAACTAAGGGGCAGGAAGAGGTAATTCTTAGCACCAAGGACGGCATGGCCATTCGTTTTTCTGAGAAGGATGTAAGGGCTATGGGGAGAACCGCCAGGGGGGTTAAGGGAATAACCCTGGATGGTGATGATACGGTAGTCAATATGGACGTAGCCAGAGAAGGGGCCGATCTTTTAGTGGTCACGGCCAACGGCTATGGGAAAAGAACTCCCTTAGATGAATATCGCGTACAAAGCAGGGGCGGTAAAGGATTAATTAATATAAAGACCTCTAAGAGAAACGGATCTGTGGTTGGAGTTCTGGTGGTAAGGGACGATGATGAGATTATGATGATAAGTGCCGAAGGAATTATCATCCGCATTAGTGCAAAGGATGTTTCTACCATAGGTAGGAACACCCAGGGAGTTACACTAATGAGAATGAGCGAAAAGGATCACATAGTAGCCACCGCCAGGGTAGTAAGCGAAGAAAATACCGAAGAATAAAAGCAAAAGAAGGTTGTTCATACGGAACAGCCTCCTTTTTTATTTTAATTACATATCCTTAAATTCAGATATTGACACTGTAAAATGATTATGATATATTAATTTACGCCGCTAAGACATATTATTAAATAGTAATTAAGTTTTATGCGGAATGTTATCTGCTTGAAGGGTGACGTAATTACAAGAATTTAGTTATTGACCTTGCAAAAAGATAATGTTATGATAAAAAAGTGTCGCGCTTGCGACAGCTAAACTTACCAAAAAATTGCACTTGAAACATAGTGGTGGACATGGTAAGATGTAATTCCTGGCCGAGAGGACAGGCGGTCTTTGAAAACTAAACAGTAGATGATGAATGCAAACTTGGTTTAATGACAAGTCAGTGCAAACTGAGACTGTCATAACCACAAATGAAT
>AWVY01000018.1 GCA_004143605.1 Desulforamulus aquiferis | reverse complement strand
ATCCTCAGCTTCGCGAAGCGCTGTTTCCACTGCTCCGAATTTCGCTGCTCGGGATTATTAAAACCCAGTTATATCTTTACAACAGCCTGAGGCATCCACCGATGCCCCTTTTCTGTCTTTACAGCTTATATTTATTTACCATATTCTCTAAGGAGTTTGCCATACTAGCTAAATCCTCCACTGAAGATGCCACTTCCTCCATGGCCGCTGTCTGTTCTTCAGACATGGCTGCTACATTTTGAACCGACTGGGTTATTTCATCAATGGCCGCCGTTACCCTCTGGGTTCCTGCTGCTAGGCCCTTAACTGTTTCTATGATATTCATAAATTGATCGCCAACTTCTCCAATGACCTGGATACCAGTTCTGACATCCTGGGTGCTGCTCTCTATTGCCTCAACGGCCTTCAGGGAGTCATTTTGCATATTGCTGATGAGAGTATAGATTTCTTTAGAAGCTCCGGCAGACTGTTCTGCCAGCTTTCTTACCTCTTCCGCCACCACTGCGAAGCCACGGCCCTGTTCTCCAGCCCTGGCTGCCTCAATGGCAGCATTTAAGGCAAGTAGATTGGTTTGCTCTGCAATGCTATTGATAAGGCTTACAATCTGGGTAACCTGGCTAGATGTATTGTTTAAATTATTGATCACGGTATTTACACTTGCTGTGGATTTTTCAATTGATCCCATCTGAACATGGATTTTATCTATACCCTCTGCTCCCATGTCAGCATATTGATTGGCCTTTTTAGCTGCTTCATCTATTTTCTGGGTGTTGGCTGCCACTTCCTCAGCCCTTTCTGCAACATTACTTACGCTGGCGGTCATTTCACTTATGGTTGCAGAGGTCTGCTGTGAGTTGGCGGACAGTTGATCCGATGCAGTTGCCACAGTTTGAGCTTTCTGCAGGACTTCTACCATTAGCTGCCTGAAGCTTTCGGTCATATCATTCATTGCCCGGGTGAGATCACCCAACTCATCATTATTTTTTATTACAATTTTTTGGGTTAAATCACCGCCATTCTTAGACATGTCCCCCAGCTTATTAAGAACGGAATGTAGGGGATTAATAATTCCCACTTTAGAAAACCAGTATATTAGGAGGATGGTCAACAGGCAACCACAAGTTTATGATTACGATAGCGATAATTTTTTATTTATGATACTGTCCACATCATCCACATATATTCCTGTACTGATTATCCAGTTCCAGGGAGCAAAAAGCTTGTGGTAACCTCTTTTGGGATAAGCCTCGGTTGTACCGGGTTTAGGAAACCAAAAATCTGCAAAATAACCTTCAGCCTGGTTCTTCACCGCACCATCAACAAATTCCCTTACCAGCAGCTTACCTTTAGCATCCTTAGTCTCATATCGATTCGTTCCATCTAGTTGGGGACTAACGGGATGCATAACCACAACATAGTCAGTGTTATCTATCCAAAAGTAGCCGTCTTCACCATACTTCATTTTCTTAATTGCTGCCATAGCATGTTCCTGGGCTTCTTGCCTGCTTAATGTACCGTTTTGCTCTAGGCTTTGATAATGCTCAAGGATAGAATATCCGGATTCTACCAACTCCTTAATCTGCAAGTCCTTTTCATTAAAAATATCCTTCTTCAACTCCGGAATAATGAGGAAGAGATTTAAAAAAATGAATAGAACCACAGGTATTAGACCAATTAGCATTAACTTTGAACCAATGTTTAATTTCTTTTCTTTAAAAAGTTTCATCTACAGTCACCCCACATTTCTTGTAACATAGAATATTTTACCATTGTTAGCCCATTATTTCGTTAACTAAATATTAACTTTTTGTCGATTTGTAAAAATGTAAGGTTTTTGAAATACTTATGAAAAAAATTAAGACTGCCGTCTAACCGAAGGGTTTTGACGGCAGTCTTAATTTCAAAGTTATCCTGCCAGATTCCCCCTGGCAAACTGACTATTGTAAAGGTCAGCATAAAAACCACCCTTAGCAATAAGTTGATCATGGCATCCCTGTTCAATAATTTCCCCATTATTCATGACAATAATTGAGTCTGCATCGCGAATGGTGGATAGCCTGTGGGCAATGACAAAGCTGGTCCTGCCTCTCATTAGCTCTTTCATAGCTATTTGGATATTCACCTCTGTTCTGGTGTCTACATTGCTGGTAGCTTCATCTAATATTAAAATAGCAGGATCGGCAAGGAGAGCACGGGCTATGGTTAGGAGCTGTTTTTGCCCCTGAGATATATTAGAGGCCTCTTCATTCAACACCGTATCATAGCCATTAGGCAAGGTTCTAATGAAATGATCCGCGTGGGCAGTCTTGGCCGCCCAAACAACCTCTTCTTCAGTTGCCCCTTCCTTACCGTAGGCAATATTATCCTTAATTGTCCCATTAAATAGCCAGGTGTCTTGAAGCACCATCCCAAACATGCTACGCAGTTCACCCCGCTTCAGATCCTTAATATTAACTCCATCAATCGTTATCTTACCTTCACTTATTTCATAGAAACGCATAAGCAGGTTGATCAAGGTTGTTTTCCCTGCACCGGTGGGTCCAACTATGGCGATGGTTTGGCCTGGCTTAACTTCAAGATTCATATCCCTAATTAGGATCTCATCTTCTTTATAACCAAATTTAACCTTCTCAAAGGCAACCTCTCCCTTGGGTGCTTTTATTTGTACCTTGCTTGGCTCATCAATTTCTTCTTGCTCATCAATAATTTCAAAAACACGCTCAGCAGATGCAATGGTGGATTGGATCACGTTGGCAATGTTAGCCACCTGGGTAATTGGCTGGGAAAATTGTCTGGTATATTGAATAAAGCTTGAACATCTCCAATTTCAATAGCCCTTCTTGTAACCATTACCCCTCCCATGACACAAACTACTACATAGCCGATATTATTAATAAAGTTCATCAAGGGCATGATGATGCCGGATATAACTGGGCCTTCCAACCTGAGTTATACAGTTTTTCATTAATCTCCTTGAATTGCTGTACAGATTTATCTTCATGCCCAAAGGCCTTAATTACCTGGTGGCCTGTATACATTTCCTCAACGTGGCCATTAAGCTCTCCTAATGCCCCTTGCTGTCCCATAAAATATTTTTGAGAACGGGAGGCAATGAACATGGTGACAATAAAACTCAGGGGTAGCGTAACAATCAAGACAAGGGTAATTACCGGGCTAATAGTTAACATCATCACAGTTATACCCACAAGGGTAACCACAGAGGTAGTAATTTGCACTAAACTCTGCTGTAAGGTTGTGCTGATATTATCTACATCGTTAATAGCCCTGCTCAGGATTTCACCATGTTTTTGGGCGTCAAAGTATTTAAGGGGCAGCCGGGAAAGCTTGCTATTTATTTCCTTACGCAGGTTATAGACAGTTTTCTGGGCAACTCCTGCCATAATATATTGCTGAATATAGCTAAAGAGAGAGCTAAATAGATAAAGGAATACTAAAGTTATTAGTATTTGAGTAATGAAATCAAAGTCAACCCTAGCCCCTGGTATCCCCTGGGCTTTCAGCATAATGCCTTCAAAAAGTTTGGTGGTAGCCTGACCCAGTATTTTGGGGCTAAAAATATTAAAGACGGTACTAAGGACAGCGGCTAAAAAAACAGCTAAAAACTGATATTTATATGGTTTAAGGTACATCGACAGCCTTTTGAGTGTTCCCTTAAAATCCTTTGCCTTTTGGCGGGTAAGGTTACCTGAGGGCCAAACCCATGTCCCAAAGCCCCTCCACCAAGCCGCTGCTTTCTATCTTTTCTACTCAAGCGATCTCCTCCTCTGAAATCTGCGAGAAGACAATCTCCCTGTATACCTCACAGTTTTCCATCAACTCCTGGTGCTTACCCTTCCCCACAATTCTACCCTGATTTAGTACAATAATTTGATCTGCATCCCTTACATTGCTTACTCTCTGGGCAACAACCAGCACACTGGAATTAATGATCTCTTTTCTTAGAGCGTCCCGCAATCTTGCATCGGTTTTATAATCAAGGGCGGAGAAACTATCGTCAAAGATATAGATTTCTGGTTTTCTCACCAAGGCCCGGGCGATGGATAAACGCTGTTTCTGACCACCAGAAATATTTGTTCCCCCCTGGGAGATCATGGAGTCATAACCATCCTTCATACCATCAATAAATTCTGATGCCTGTGCCACTTGAGCTGCCTGCTTTATTTCTTCATCCAGGGCAGCTTCATTCCCATAACGAATATTGTCCGAGATGGTACCTGTAAACAGCACTGACTTTTGTGGTACAATCCCAATTTTAGCCCGTAAACTTTCCTGGGACATCTCCCTTATATCTACGCCATTAACTTGGATACTGCCGCTGTCAACATCATAGAATCTAGGAATAAGGTTAACCAATGTGGTTTTTCCAGAGCCTGTCCCACCGATAATTGCCGTGATTTCACCTGGTTTGGTGGTGAAGGTAATGTTTGCAAGGGCAGGTTCTTCTGCCCCTGGATAGCTAAAGGCAACATCTTTAAACTCTACATAGCCTTTTTGGGAAGATACCTGTTCAATAACATAAACTGGATCCTTTATGGATGAAGTCAAATCCAGTACCTCATTAATCCTAGCAGCAGATACCGAGGCCCTGGGAATCATCACAAACATCATGGAAACCATCAATAGTGAGAATAAAATCTGCATGGCGTATTGAAGAAAGGCCATTAAAGCGCCCACCTGCATGTTTCCGTTATCTATTCGTATACTACCGAACCAAATAATAGCTATGGTTGAAAAGTTAAGTACCAACATCATCAGCGGCATCATAGATGCCATAATCCTATTTACCCTTATGGCTGTATTTGTAAGCTCCTGGTTTGCTTCATTAAATCTTTTGCTTTCATAATCGGTTCTGTTAAAGGAGCGAATCACCCTAATGCCAATAAGTCCCTCTCGCAAAACTAAATTTAATTTATCAAGTTTAAGCTGCATGGCCTTAAATAAAGGTATCCCCTTGGAGCAACCACAAATATAGCCACAGCAAGAAAGGGAATAACCACCACCAAAACTAATGAAAGCTGTGCATCCATGGATACAGCCATGATGATTCCGCCAATGCATAACATGGGAGCCATGATCATCAGCCGCAGCATCATACCAAGGACATGTTGGATTTGTGTAATATCATTTGTTGTCCTGGTAATAAGGGATGCTGTCCCCAGCTTATCAAACTCCTGTAAAGAAAAATTTCAACATGGGTAAAGACTCTGGCACGAAGATTCTGGCCAAAGCCCGCTGATACCCTGGATGAAAAAAGTTTGCTACTATGGAACAAAATGTACCCAAGGCGGTAACTAATAGCATTAGAGTACCAATTTTGATAATGTATTGTGTATCTCCCTTTACAATCCCTATATCAACAATATCCGACATTAAAGTAGGTAAATATAAATCGGAAAGAGATTGTAAAAAAATAAGAACCAACACAAGGGCAATATGAAATTTATAGGGTTTAAGTAACCTCAGCAGCTTTATCACTTTTTTATCATCTCCATCTAGTGGCCTTAAATGATCCTATTATCCTGCTCTTTAAAGTAGGTAAAAACCTTAGATAATAAATCCGCCAATTGATTGCTTTGCTCTTCTCCTAAATATTCAACTAAACCATTAAAGGAGGTATAAAAAGCATTCTCAGCCCTCTCGGTAATCTTCTCCCCTGGCTTGTGAGCTTAATCCGCACTGCCCGTCTATCCGTCTGATCAATATTTCTCTCCACCAATCCCTTGGCTTCTAGGCTCTTTATTAATTGAGTAATAGTTGGAGCAGTTACCTTCAGATACTTACTAATGTCTGATACCTTCATTTCCGATGCATGGGATTTACTTCCTTGTTTTATGCAAAATAATACCTTAATCTCACTATACCTGCATCCATCAATGGTATTTTGATGCCAATCTGCTTTTTTGAACTGCATAAATGAGTTAAATAGTTTTTCTCCTGTAGAACCCGCCTTTAAGACCATTGTTCCACCCCAATCTTTTGAGCTAATTTACTATTGTTAGTAATAAAATTAATTAGGTAGCCTAATTATATTCCTGTCCTTTACAATGTTCAATTTTTGTTTTTTTCCACTTTTAACTTTTATTGTTACCCTTACAAAATAGTTAATTATATTAATTATTAATTGACATAAGTATATATCCTTGTTTATAATCACATTAATAAATTTCAAGGAGATAAAAAATTGGTAGATAAGAAAAAAATTGTCATTGAAATTGATAATTTATATGAAAAAATTACAATTGAGAACAATTGCCAGGTCAAAGAATTGTTGCATCATACTATAACTCCTAGCCAGTTTGTATTACTAAAACTAATTAGTACTAATGAGAACTGCAAGGCTGCAGACATAGCCCATATACTGGGTATATCGCCAGCCGCCACCACAACGATTTTAGACCGCCTTTATAAAAATGATTGGATTGAGCGGGTAAGAAGTGAAAAGGATCGGCGAATCGTTTGGCTTAAACTAACCCAAAAGGGCTTCAAGGTACTAGATGAAATAGACACCAAAAGATTAGAGCTGCTGTTTGACCGTTTTAAAAACCTGTCAGAAGAAGAATTAAATATGATTAAAGGGGCCTATCAGATGGTTTTAAGATCCTTGAAAAATAATTAAATTTAGATATTTAAAAATTAAGATTAAGGAGTGGATGGAGAGATGGAAGTTGTTTTGAATGTCCTGAGTTTATTGTTTATTTTTATGATTGTGAGAAGCGTATTCCGGTTATTTGAGCTATCCCGGATCAAAAAGGCCACCCAAGCAAGGAAGAAGAGCTTAAGCAAATTAAAATAGAAGAACCAGCAGAAAAGGAAGTAGTAGAAATGGTCCAAGACAACATATGTGGCTGTGCTATCCCTAGGAATAAGGCCTATATTTTAAGTAAAGACGATAAAGAACATTATTTTTGCAGTTGGGACTGCAGGCAAAAATTTATTGACAGTTATCAAGCTTGAGTAAAAACCTGTGTATATTGGCACAGGGTTTTTTATACTCTAAAACAGCCCATTGTATCTGATTATTATCCAGACGTTTTTTGCTGTCGTCTAGTTATATCGTAGATACTTTTAAAATTGGCTTGACTTTTTACAAACATAATAATATTATATCTATGAGCTCAGTAGATAATTATAAGAGGTGTTTACAAAATGAATAATATTTCCGAACTGTTTTGGCAAGCCTCCCTTCAGGACATTAAAAAGGGTTTCCTACAGCAGGCTGATGAATTTATTTGTCTCATTTGCGGGAGAAGTTTTTTAGATGGTGTAATTTATCCAAGTGACGGCCAATTATACGAAGCTAAAAAATTATCCATATCCACGTCCAGCAGGAGCATAAGTCTACATTTCACTTTCTCCTTAATCTGGATAAAAAATTAACAGGTCTAACGGACCACCAGAAAACAATACTTGAACTTTTCTATGATGGCAATGGTGATAATGAGGTAGCTAAAGCAATTGGCAGCAATAGCACCTCCACCATTCGCAATCATCGCTTCAGCCTGCGGGAAAAGCAGAAGCAAGCAAAAATATTCCTGGCCATTATGGAATTGCTAGGTGAGAGGGTTCCAAAAAAGAGTTCCTTCATTGAAATCCCGAGGAACACCAAGATGGTAGATGACCGTTTTGCTATCACCGAGGAAGACAGCAAAAAAATATTAGGGGCTTATTTTAAACAAGGACTCCATGGTCCCCTTGAACTATATCCACTGAAGGAGAAAAAGAGGGTTGTAATATTAAGGCATCTTATAAAAAGCTTTGATGTTGATAAGACCTATGCTGAAAAAGAAGTTAATGAGATTTTAAAAAAATACTATAGCGACTATGTCTTACTCCGTCGTAATTTAATAGATTATGGGTTTATGGAGCGAACCCAAGACGGTAGTTTGTATTGGGTTAAATTGTAGATGTAACCCTAAATAATAAAAAAGGAAGTTGAATATTTTGAGCAATAGAAGAGAACTTATATTAAACTATAAGCAAAGTACCCGTCCCATGGGAGTATATCAAATAAAGAATCAGAAAACAGGTAAAATTTTTATTGGTGGCAGTCTGAATCTGCCAGGCAGTTTTAATAGCCACCGTTTTCAACTAAATTACAGGGTTCATCGAAATATTAAATTGCAGGAAGATTGGCATTTATTTGGTCAGGATGCCTTCACCTTTGATATTCTAGAGACTATTAACCCTGAGGAAATAGCAAAGGAACAATGGCGGGATGCAGTTTCAAAACTGGAGGAAGAGTGGCTGGCAAAACTTAGCCTTATAATAATAAGGGCTACAACAAGCAAAAGATAAAAAGATGACTATCCTCTGCACAGCAAGGCCCCTAATATCCTAGGACATTAGGGGCCTATCTCTAACTAGCATTGTGTGACAAATTTGGCCTTCGCCTCTGCACGCCTGCGGTGCAAAATTGGCTCAGTATAGCCATTTGGCTGCTCCCGGCCTTTGAATACAAGGTCACATGCAGCTTGGAAGGCCACAGAATTATTATAGTCTTTAGACATGGGGCGGTAGAAAGGATCACCTGCATTTTGCTCATCCACCACCTTGGCCATTCTTTTCAATGTCTCTAATACCTGTTCCTCGGTACAAATACCATGATACAGCCAATTGGCCATATGCTGGCTGGAAATTCGCAACGTAGCCCTGTCCTCCATGAGCCTACATTATTTATATCTGGCACCTTTGAGCAGCCGATACCCTGCTCCACCCAGCGAACTACATAGCCTAATATACTCTGGGCATTGTTATCCAATTCCTGCTGGATTTCCTCACTGCTCCATTTAGGGTCATTAGTCACAGGTATCTGTAAGATATCATCCAAGGAAGCCTGGAATTTCCCTGACAGTTTTTTCTGAACCTCGGGTACATTAATTTGATGGTAATGCAATGAATGTAAGGTGCTGCGGTTGGTGAAGGTACCCAGGCCGTGTTGGCCCCGGCTAATAGCTGGCCGGCCTTTTGCTTAACCATATCATCCATGCGATCCGGCATGGCCCACATTCCTTTCCCTATCTGGGCCTTCCCTTGCATACCACATGCTAAGCCCACATCCACATTCCACTGTTCATAAGCTTGCAGCCACTTGGAGTTTTTCATTTCGTTCTTACGAATCATGGGTCCTGCTTCCATAGAAGTATGTATTTCATCCCCGGTGCGATCCAAAAATCCAGTGTTGATGAAAACAACCCTTTCCTTAACTTTACTAATGCAGGACTTCAAATTCAAGGTTGTCCGGCGTTCTTCATCCATAACACCGATTTTTATAGTATTCCTGGCCAGTTCCAGCATGTCTTCAATCCGCGCAAAAAGTTTATCAGCAAAGGCCACTTCCTCTGAGCCGTGCATTTTGGGCTTAACTATGTATATGGAGCCTTGCCGAGAATTTTTATACTTGCTGTTACCTAAAAGATCATGTTTGGCAATTAGGCTTGTAAAAACACCGTCTAAAATTCCTTCCGGCACTTCCTTGCCATCCTGATCCAGCACAGCGTTTATGGTCATTAGATGTCCAACATTCCTAACCAATAGGAGGGAACGTCCGGCTAGCTTGATTTCCCCTCCAGCAGGAGAGTTATAACTGCGATCTGGGCTGAGTTCCTGACGATCCCTTGGTCACCCTTTTTGAAGGTAGCTTTTAGGTCTCCCTTGATTAGCCCCAACCAATTACGATAAACCAGCACCTTATCATCTGCATCTACGGCTGTTACCGAATCTTCACAATCAACAATGGTGGTTAGGGCAGCTTCCATTAGTATGTCCTTTACCCCAGCCTTATCATCTCTACCGATCGAGTGGTTTCTGTCAATTTGAACTTCAAAGTGGAGCCCATTATTTTGGAATAATATAGCCGTAGGCGCTTCCGGCTGCCCAGATAGCCCACAAATTTTGAATTATCCTTAAGCTCAGTGATTTCACCGTTTCCAAGTTTAGCCTTTAGTTTTGCCCCTGAGATGATATACTGAATCACCTCTTTATGGGACTGCTCCATTAAGGGTACTGTCTGATTTAAAAAATCCCTTGCAAAGGCTATTACCCTTTCCCCTCGAACAGGATCATATCCCTTCCCGCACTCAGCCCCCTCATAACTAATGGCATCGGTTCCATAAAGGGCATCATAAAGACTACCCCACCTGGCATTGGCAGCGTTGATGGCATAACGGGCATTTGTCGCAGGAACCACCAATTGGGGACCAGCTTGTGCTGCAACTTCACTGTCTACCCTTTGGGTGGTAATTGTAAAATCTCCCACTTCAGGTTCTAGATAACCGATGCCCTTTAAAAACTCTTTGTACTCTGTAAAATCAAAGTTTCCCTGGTTTTTCTTGTGCCAGGTGTCTATTTGGCCCTGCAGCTCGTCCCTACGGGCTAATAAATTTTTATTTTGCAGGGTCAGGTCGCTAATCAATAATTCTAAATCAGACCAAAACTTTCCCTGTCCAGGCCACTGCCAGGAAGAACTTCTAAATTAACAAAGTCAAAAAGGACCTGGGATACTTGAATTTTGCCGGTCTTTATATAGTTTTCCAAATCATCACTGCCCCTCTGCATTTTCCATTTAATTACTCATGATTTGTTTGAACTCCTCAAATTTAAGACTATGTAAGGCATCCAGGAAATTCACTGCAAAGGAACCAGGACCTGACTATTGGCAGCTGCTTTTCAGCAGCAGCCCCATAATAGGCTAAAGCCGCTAGAACTCCCAGGGCTTTGTCCTCTGAAACAGCCATAAAGGCCCCAGCTAAGGAACTTAGGGCACAGCCTGTCCCTGTGACCAGCTGAAGAAGTGCATGCCCGGACTTATTAGAAAAGGTCCTTTGACCATCGGTCACATAATCAACCGTCCCTGTGGCTGCTATCAAAATTCCCCTTTGCTTAGCTAAATTAGTAATATTCTCTATATTAATCTCACTACCTACACTATCAACACCCTTTGTCTGTCCTGAAATGCCTGCTAAGAAGCTGATTTCCCCATAATTACCCCTTACTAAATCTAGTTTAACCTGATTGATAATGTCACTAGCAGTCTGATTTCTATAAGAGGTGGCACCAATTCCTACCGGATCAAAAACAACCAGCTTATGCTCCTCATTCGCTGCTTTACCTGCCTTTAAAAAGTATTCCACTTGTCTTGGGTGTAGCGTACCCATATTTAGAACTAATACATCTACAATTTTAGATAGTTCCAGGGCCTCTTGCTCTCCCTCTGACATAAGGGGCGACGCCCCTACAGCTAAAAGTACGTTGGCTGTAAAATTTGTTACTACAGTGTTTGTTAGATTACAAACCAGGGGGTTCCTGCTCTTAACCTCCTGCCGAATAGACCATAAACTATCATAAGCATACATGAAAAAACACCTCTTATTTTTTAGACTTAATCTTCACTAGCGGAGCAATATCCATTACTTTATCTTAATCATATGTTTTATATTTTATCAGATTATCAAAGGAAGTTTCTGATAAATTATAGAATCAATAATACTAATGCTATAAATTATCAGATCACAGGGAGGATATCATGAGATTTGAATATAAATGTGTGCTGATTTTGGGTACAGGGGGACGTACAACTAGAATACTCAATGAATACGGACAGCAAGGGTGGGAGCTTGTTACGGTAGTTTGGGCATGGCATTATTTTAAAAAACCTGTAAGATAAAATCAAAAGACCACCTGCTGTAAAAAAGCAGGTGGCTTTGGATAATTATTGTAAAGACTTGAGTATGTCAAATAACTCCTGATTATTGGGCTTTTTCTCGATTGGGTGTACATCGATAAAACGAATGATTCCCTCTTTATCAACAATGAATAATGCCCTTTCTGCAATTCCTGGAAAAGGATCTCCCTCACGAAGTATTCCGTATTGCTTGGTAACCTCGCCATGGGGATAAAAATCAGCACAAAGGGGATAGCTTATTCCGCCAATGGACTTTTGCCATGCTTCATGACTTGGTATGCTGTCAACGCTTATACAGAACCTGGGTATTTAACTCTTCAAAACGAGATAAGTCCTGCTCGTATGAAGGTAATTGCAATCCTCAAACTGGAGTCCAATTAAGGGGATAAAAAGCAATAAATACATTTTTCTTGCCGTGGAAATCACTAAGCTTAACAGTGCGTTCACCGTGCGCCTTAAGGGTGAAGTCGGGGGCCCTATCTCCCACCTTTAGGGTTTTTGTTTGAGTGGCACCCTGGGGCATTGATTTTCCTCCCTACTATTTCAATTTGGCATCTAACCATAGAAATAGTTTTTACTCCACTAGATTACTTATACATAAACCTTATAAAAAACAATCTCTTGTTATAAGATAGGTCTATTCTTCAGAATTCCATATACTATGGCCCTTGTTCAGCAACTTTTTCGAATAACCAATGGGGTCCATTCCATTTTTTATTTGTACTATGATAAGATATGATGGGATATATTACTGACCACTGTCTTAAGGAGAATTTGTTGATGATATATAAAAGTATGAAAGAGTGTATTATTGATCTTGAAAGGCACGGTCATCTTGTAAGAATAAAGGAAGAAGTAGATCCGAATCTGGAGATGGCCGAGATTCATCGTCGTGTCTATCAGAGGGGAGGTCCTGCCATTCTCTATGAGAGGGTGAAGGGCAGTCCCTTCCCCGCTGTCTCAAATATATTCGGCACCCTGGAGCGGGCTCGCTTCATCTTCAGGAATACCCTGGACAAGGTTATGAAGCTTATGCAGGTGCCGGCCAACCCCATGGCAATCATCCGGCGTCCCTGGGAATATGCAGGTCTATCAATGACTGGTTTAACGGCCCTACCTAAAAAGTTGGTTCTGGCCCGGTACTTCATGGACAAACAACTATCAGCCAACTGCCCCAGGTAAAATGCTGGCCCCAAGATGGTGGGCCCTTTATCCTTCTCCCCCAGGTCTATTCTGAAGATCCCCTCAGACCTGGCATCATGCATTCTAACCTTGGAATGTACAGGGTTCAACTATCGGGTAACCAGTATATTAAAGATAAAGAGATTGGCCTGCATTACCAAATCAGACGGGACATTGGACTTCATCATGCTAATGCCCTTAAAAAAGGGGAGCCCCTTAAAGTCAGTATCTTTGTTGGCGGACCCCCAAGTCATACTCTGGCTGCAATTATGCCCCTGCCGGAAGCTATACCGGAGGCGGTATTTGCCGGTCTCCTGGCAGGGCGTCGATTTAGATACACCTATCGTAATGGCTATGCCCTTTCAACAGACGCGGATTTTTGCATTATTGGCACTGTTACTCCTGGAAAAACAAAGCCGGAAGGACCCTTCGGTGACCATCTGGGCTACTATTCCCTCCACCATGAATTCCCTTACCTCAATGTGGAGCAGGTATATCATCGCAAGGATGCCATTTGGCCCTTACTGTGGTAGGAAGACCGCCCCAGGAGGATACAGTATTTGGAAAACTGATCCACGAGATTGTAGACCCAGTGGTTCCTACTTCAATCCCCGGCGTAGAAGCTCTCCATGCCGTAGACGCGTCCGGTGTGCACCCTCTTCTGTTAGCCATTGGCAGAGAGCAGTTCATTCCCTATGCACCCAGAGAACCCCGGGAAATACTTACTTTAGCTAATTCTATCCTGGGCTTTGGACACTGCTCCCTGGCTAAATACCTATTTATTGCTGCCAAAGAGGATCATCCTGGTTTGGACGTATACGATATTCAAGCATATTTCAGCCATGTGCTGGAAAGGGTAGATTGGCGCCGAGACTTACACTTCCAAACCATGACCACCATAGACACCCTGGATTACTCAGGCACCGGCTTCAACCGGGGCTCTAAACTTGTAATAGCTGCTGCTGGAGAACCGAAACGCAGTTTGGCTAAAAGTCTTAGCAGCGATTTAAAACTGCCGGACGGCTTTGCTAGGCCGGCTTTAGCACTACCCGGTGTAGTGGTGATAAGTGCACCTCCATACATAGACACTAAAACAGGAGAGAAGGATGCCCAAGAGTTGGCAAACCATTTAGCTAAAACAGATTATCCAGAGGATATCGCTCTAATTGTACTCACCGAAGACAGCGAATTTGCAGCCCGGCATATAAACAATTTCCTCTGGGTCACCTTTACCCGATCTAATCCCTCCCATGATGTATATGGAGTGAATAGCTTTACAGAGTATAAGCACTGGGGTTGTATGGGACCCCTAATAATAGATGCACGTCTAAAACCCCACCATGCACCGCCTCTAATTGAATCCCCTGAAGTAACCAGTAAGGTAGACAGGCTGTGTGCCAAAGGCGGTAGCCTGCACGGAATCTTATAAAAAAATTATCAAGGTATAGAGTCGTCTAACGCTCTATACCTCTTTTTATTTTTAATTAATAATTAACCATGACTGGATTCATACTAGCTTTATGGGGAGGTGAATCTACATGAATGATCAAGATAACCTAATATCAAAGTTTGCACTAATCACAGCTTCCGCTCTGGGTGGAATATATCTCACCAGAAAAGTCATTGACTATACGGCAGACTGGATTACCTATAACATTACCACGGACAAATATGAAAAGAACCTTTGGATGCTTGCCACATCAATACAAAGATATGGTATTAATAAACTTGTACAAACCGAATTGAGGTCAAAAACCGATAGTTTCATTGAGAGACCCATTGGTGGACCCAATAGCTATAATTATTTAGATAAAATTATGTTTAACATAGCCCAGCTACACAAGTTACCAACTAAGAGGGAAACCAATATTGACACCAATGTAGTAATTGGGCCCAAGGCGAAAAAACCCCTAAAGCTTAAAATTCCCATTTTAGTTGCCGGTATGTCCTATGGACTTGCCCTTACTGAGGCCTACAAAATAGCCTTTGCCAAGGGAGCCAGTGCTGTCGGAACATCTACCAATACCGGCCTTGGCCCTTGGCTGGAAAAGGAAAGACAGGCTGCTAAGCATTTAATCCTACAGTACTCCCGTATCAGTTGGAATAAAAGATTAAATATTTAAAGCAAAGTGATGCCATCGAGATACAGTTCGGCCAGGGAGCAAATGCAGGCGCCGGTAAAACCCTTAAGGCAGAAAATATGAATGAAAAGCTCCGTAGCAGGCTTGGGCTGCAAAGGGGCCAGGATGCGGTAATACACAACAGGTTAGAAGGTATAGAATCGGAGCAAGATTTAAAGGCCCTCATAGGCAAATTAAGAGAGGTAACAAATGGCGTACCCATAGGAGTAAAAATAGGTGCCGGTAAATATCTGGAAGATGATTTAAGGATAATTGTCCAGGCAGGAGCGGATTTCGTAAGTGTTGACGGGGCTGAAGCAGGAACTCACGGCTCCTTACCCACCTTGGAGGATGATTTTGGAGTTCCAACAGCCATTGCCGCAGCCAGGGCAGGAAATTTCTGGGAGCACAATAACTTAAAGGGCAGGGTAAGCCTTTTAGTTGGCGGGGGAATCTCCACCCCTGGTGACTGTCTTAAAATCATGGCCCTTGGTGCAGATGCAGTTTATTTAGGGACAGCCATTCTCTATGCCACCACCCATACCCAGGTTTTAAAAGTAGTTCCCTTTGAACCTCCTACCCAGTTAGCCTGGCAAGAGGGTAAGTACAGTGGAAAGTTTGATATCAATAAAGGTGCTAAAAGTCTGGCCAGATTCCTACGGTCCACTGTCTATGAAATGGAAGAGGCGGTTAAAGCATTGGGAAAGAGCTCCGTAGGAGAAGTTTCTAAGGAAGATATTTTCTCCCTGGATAAGGATATGGCGGAACTTTCGGGCATTGCTTTTGCTTTTAGCGGGCAAACAAAATCCAACTAAATTAACTGGGGATACAGCCCAAGTTAATTTAGTTGCCTAAAAATCCTTCTAATAATTTTGTCATAGGTTTAAATATCGCCTCCACCAGATCAGTGGGGTTGGGAACTTCCAGATTAAGCACATAACCATAACTGTAAAAGATACCAACTCCCATTATTGATAGATAGGCAATCATCTCCTTCCAATTTTTTCTTTTAAGCAAAGGACTAATTTGAAGGTAGATTACTCCCGAAAAAAACAATGTAAGCAACACCACCGAGCCTGTCATTTATCATCTTCCCCTTTGACCTTCTCTGCAGGTTTATTGATAAGTCCAATACGACTTATCTTGGAATCAACCTCCACATTCACAGCTAGGTCGGGATAATAGCTATACCAATCACCCTTGATTTCCCTCCACAAACCTGGATTTCTTGCATGAATAATTCTGCCAAAGCCAAAAATGTCTGAGTTGTATTGTCTGGCCTTATCCAAGGCCATAAACACTTCCCTCTTCACTTCCTCCCCCTGTAAATACTCTATCAGCTTTATAACCTCAGGCTTGCTGAAATCCAATTTTGCCTGACTTTCCCCTATATTGGACTCTACCCTAATCTTAATGTTTATTTGAATACTACCCTCCTGCACTTCAGATTTAACCTGAGAACCGGCATTAATAATTTCTAGGGATATTAATTGACCATCTTCCTCAAAGGTAATAATCCCTCCATCAACCCGGTTCTTAACCCATAAAAGCCCCCTGCTTTCCTGCTCATTAAGCCATCCTACCATCTTACCATTTTTGAACACGGCAGTATCGGCAATGCGCATGTCTGCTGTGCGGGGCCTCTGGGGTGAGGCAGTAGCTGCAGGATTCATCTCCTTAGGTATGTTTTCTAACATTACACCTGCAGTAAAGGCTCATTGCCTGGCTCTGAAAACATTTCTATAAAATCTCCCATGCGGTTGGGGGCATAAAAGGAACTCTTATCAAGATGCTCAATAATGCCTCCTAGGAATTGTCCCTTACTGGTTTTTATTGGTAAATCACCTTTAATAATCTCGTCAAGTTCACCTTTTTTAGCAACAAGCAACCAGGTGCTCCGGCGAACTTCCTCATTCCTTTCAAAAAAATCAATTACTGGCTCAACCCCCTTAGTTGTGGCCAACTCTTCGGAAAAAATAATTACCTGGGTATGGGCAAAAAATAATCTATAGGCGGCTCCATGGAAAGTCTGCTAATGGCGTCGAATATTGTTCTGCCACTTCCTGTGTGAACGTGAAAAGGTGGTTCTCCACCCCCCCCCATTCCGTCTCCTCCTGCAGTAACGCCCCTCACATTTACCTCGGCACAGATTATTTTAACCTTATCATCTCCATCCTGATCAATCCCCACAGCCATAACTAACCCCAATCTTTCAGGCTCTGTGAGATCCAACAGCCTTGAACAAATATACCTGCAAGCAGAAACAGCACTATCACTGCTTTCTTCATCATTTCTCACCTCCACTCCCTGGAGGGTGCGGCTTTTGCATAGCAGCCATGCGCTGAGAATTGCTGGTAAGCTGAGAAGGGCGTTTGGTTTGTGACCATTTGGGTGCCCTTATAAAGGTATCTTTAAAATCACTGGGCTTAAAGGGTGATATTGGTGACATATAGGGCACTCCGAAACTCCTTAATGAAAACAAATGCAGCAGTATAATTATCAATCCTGTCATAACTCCATACAAACCGAGAAAGGCTGCTAAAAACATTAAGGGAAATCTCAGGGTTCTTACTGCTAAGGAAATATTATATTGAGGTATTGTAAAGTTAGCAATACCAGTCACTGCCACCACAATAACCATCAGCGGCGAAACCAGGGATGCCTGAACGGCGGCCTGCCCTATAACCAAGGCTCCTACAATACTTACTGCCTGGCCAACCGGCCTAGGCAAACGCACCCCCGCCTCCCTAAGCAGTTCAAAGGCAAACTCCATCAGCAGTGCCTCCAAAAAGGCTGGCAGCGGTACACCTAGACGGGCGGCCATTATGCTAACCAGCAGTTGGGTAGGTATCATTTCCTGATGATAGTTCGTAATTGCTATGTATGCTGCCGGGAGCAAAAGTGCCATAACAAAGGCCATGTATCTTATAACCCTTACTAAGGTAGCAAAGGTATATCTATTATAGTGATCCTCGGCAGCTTGCAGTAAAGAAAATAACTCTCCCGGCGCTATTAGAACCATAGGGGTATTATCGGTAATGATTATTACCCTGCCCTCCAAGATTGCGGCAACTGCACGGTCGGGTCTTTCGGTAATACCTACCTGGGGGAAGGGCGAGTAAGGGTCATCCTGTATCAATTCCTCAATATATCCACTCTCAAGCAAGCCATCAATCTCGATCTTGCTTAAGCGATCCTGGACTTCTTTTACCAATTCAGGTGAACAAACACCCTTAATATAAGCTACACATACTTTCGTTCTGGTTACACTGCCAATTTTCATTGATTCAAAAACCAGATTGGGGCTTAAAACCCTTCGTCTGATTAAGGAAATATTGATGCTTAGAGACTCAATAAAGGAATCCCTTGGCCCTCTGACAACTGGCTCAGAATCTGGTTCTGCAATATCTCTACTTTTGTAACCCTTAGAGCTTATTAATAGACCTTGCTCCATGCCCTCAACTAATACTAAAATTTCCCCAATTAATAAACCATCCATTAGTTCCTTAAAATTATTTATTTCCTTTAATTCTGCCCGGGTAATAAGATTTCCTACGCGCAATTGCCTCGCAATTTCCGGACCAGTGTGAAGTCCCGAGCTATATGCTTCAAGTACCATGGGCCTGATAATATGTTGATCTAAAATGGCGGGATCAATTAAATTATCAAAATACAGTACTACTGCCGGTACTATTTCACTTCTGCCCAGACTAATCCTTCTAGTAACCAGGTCAATATTTGCTCCAACAATCCCTTTAACCAATTCAAGATTTTTTTCAACAGACTTGGTAAAGGTTATTTGATTTAATTCGTCTTCCGAATAAACCTTTGCTGAATCCTGCCTATTATCTTGGCTCAGCTTACCCTCGGGCAAGGATTTTCCTCTTCTTTTTTTCCCGAGTCTTTTAAGATAGCTAATCATCCTTTGCCCTCCCCTCTGCCTTAAGATTTACAAAATAGACACTGGAAATACCTGGCTGGAGAACTCTATAAGTTCTGCTATATTACCCCAGGACACAAGGGCTAAGCTTGTTAGCAATACAGCTCCGGGTATTATCAGTAGCCTATAGGACGAAATATTAAACAATTGGGCAAAGGCAGTACCTGCGAAAAAAAAAGGTAGCCAATTTAAAGATCATTCCTGCAACCCACACAGCCATAAATAAAACATCAACCCTTTCAAGGGCCTGAAGAGTTTCAAACCTTACATTACGGGCCATGGAAAAGTAGGAATCACCATTCTAGAAGCTGATTCAGCCCCAAAAAGACCAATGACCCCCACAGTTATTAGCAGCATACATAAAAATACCGCTGCTACAGCACAAACAGTAATATGGGTAGCCTTCTTCTTATCTGCCAAAAAGGTGCTAACATCAATATTACTGCACATTCCCCAAACCAGCTTCCCGGTGAAAGGGAGCCAAGAATAATCTTTTCTGGGGCTGTGGCAAGTATTGGCTTAAAATTTTCAAAATCAATATTGAACCAGACAAATAAAACAATTACTGAGATGCTTGCCAGAAAAAAATGGTAATCACCGCATTTGTCCGACAAAGGGTTTCAAGCCCTAAATATAGTGCATAGGAGGCAATCATGACTAATATTATGAGATGTACCCATAGGGGAGTTTTAGTCATATAGCCGGTGGTCATTACCTCTGCGAACTGCCTTAACACATAGTACCCTACATAGTAAAAATAAAAGGAATAGATAAACCCTACTAATTTGCCCACATAGGGACCTAATAATCTTGGGGCATACTCAATTACAGTTTGGGAGGGAAATTTCATTGCCAAGCTTGAAGAAACCACAGCCACCAATAGTCCAAAAACAAGGGCTAAAATCAATGAAGCCCAGCCATCCGGCCCAGCACTTTGGGCCGTTATTGACGGAACAAACAAAATAGCCGTAGGTAGTATTAACATAATAATGTAAGCAGTGGCCTGCCAGGAGGAAATACGAATATGTGAACTAATTCTAAACTCCCCCCCTAGGCTGCTTTTTCAAAATTGCTACCAGGAGAAGAAGTGCCGGGATAAAAAGCTCAAAGGTCATAGCCATTCCAGGCCAAGTATTTGTTAAAAATTCCATGGTTCCGCTTAGTTCCACAAAAAGTATAATAGGCAGCACTGTAAATACTAGTGCTACTGGAAAGATGAAGGTATTACCCTGTCCATTGGTTAACTTTTTTACCGTTATAACCACAATGTAAAAAAGAATAATAATTTTAAAGAGGGTTGCCGAATACCAAAAGGTCATGATCAAGGAATCCAGTCCCCTAATCCCCCCAACCTCAAACATTCGAATAATCTCAAATATGGGAAAGGTTATATTGGCAGCCTGTTGTGGTCCAAAGTAGGCAATAGAAAGGGAACCCAATAATAGGATCAAGGCTACAAACCATATTGAAAGTACCATTGTTCTTCCTATTTTCTTTATATTTTGTATATGATGGGAAAGAAACAGAAGGATCATACTTTCCCCTAACCATCCCGTGACCCTTAGTGAACCCTGATATATGGGAATAAAGCCTTGATCAAAAATAGGTAGAAAACGACTCATCTCTAAATCACCATAAACAACAAATATTAGTATTACCCTAACGAAAATGCCTATGGGGAATGCCGCCTCAATAACCCTGGCAACCACCTCAATACCAAGAAATACAGCATAAGCTGCAGCTATGGTCTGTAATAGTGCAAGAATGATTTCCGGTGTCTGCATAAAGAATACGGTTTTGCTTATTTGATTTATTTCCCCTATTATTGCGGCTGATATATAGATTAGAAAAAGTAAATAAAGTACCGTAAGTAAATTGCCCAGGTATGGCCCAAGCAAAATCCTTGCATATTCCGGGAAAAACTTGCCGGGGAACCTTTGGACCAACCTGGCTTGAATTAGCACTATTACACTGGCAAATATGGCAGCTAATATAACAGAAAGCCAGGAATCACGGCCGGCAAGAATTGCTGTCATTGTGGGTAATAATATATCGGCAGTGGAGGAAATAAAGATGATTACAATAAATGCAAACTGCCGATTCGATATAGTTTTCATATATCACCATCACAGTCCAATATTATGGTTATCTTTACCCGAAGTGGTATTTATATTCAAAAACAAAAAGGCCGGTATTGGTATTACCGACCTTTTGTTATAAGTCTTTATTCTTATAGATTTTTATAGATAGAATAAGGGATGCCGTCAGCATACATATTATTAGTCCAATTACTAAAATTAAAATCTGCCCATCTGTATAGGTCTGAAAATAACTCTTTATACCCTGGGCCCAGGCCGCTTCCCGATTCACAAATAAATAATTCACAACACTGGTTATGCCAAAGAAAAAACTAAAAAACAAAAGAAAATTTAAAATCCTGGACTTCTGATAACCAAATTTAAAGAAGCAGGCAGATAGATACAATTTATAATGCATATGGACAATAAACCTCCTATAAAGCCTTCCAGTGATACTGGAGAATACTTTATTGGTAAACCAGTTAGAAAAATAACAGTTGTTGTCAATACATAAGCAATAGTTCCCATAACAACATAAACAAAAATTGAAATATACTTTGCTATGACGATACTTGTTCTTTTTAAGGGTAGACTATTAAGCATAAGGTCAGACCTGTTTTTTCATCATAGGCACAGGAGGTCATAACTAACATATAGGTTAGTGCAGTTATAGCCGTTGCATACATAACAAATCCAGTACCTTGCATGGCAATAATAAAGAAAATAACATAGGCAATACTTAGGGCTATTATCTTTTTCTGAATTAACAGGTCTTTTAATATCAAATAATACATATCTTAATACCCCCTTGTATAATAAAGCAGGATATCTTCTAGAGTTGGCTTTTCTACCAAAACTTTATGCTTCTCAAATACTTTACTTGCCTTTTGTCGATCCTTTACTAATCCTTCAAAGCCATACTGATGCTCCTTAATGCCAATAAAATTATTTCTAACTTCTTTATCCAATAAATCCTTGCCCCCCTTAACCATACCATGGTAGTCCAAAAGTTCATCCTTAGGTGTACTGAAGATAATTTCCCCTTCATTGATAAGGGTAATATAATCTGCTATTTTATCTAAATCAGAAGTAATATGGGTAGAAAGAAATATACCTTTATTCTCATCTTGAATTAAATAGGTTAGTATCTCCAGCAATTCATTTCTAACAACCGGATCTAACCCGGAGGTTGGCTCATCCATGATCAGAAGGTCAGCCTGGTGGGAAAGTGCTATGGCTAAGGAAAATTTCATCTTCATTCCTTTGGATAAGTCTTTGATTTTCTTTTTACGGGGCAAATTAAAATCTACTAAATATTTAGCAAAGGTGTGTTCATCCCAATTCCTATAAAAGGGGGCAACAATCTTCTTCATCTCCTGGATGTTTAGCTCTTCATAGTAATGATTTTCGTCAAAAACAAAACCAATTCTATCTTTAATAGCAAGCTCCTTCTGAATGTTATCCATTCCGAAGAGTTTAATTTCTCCACTATCCCTTTTTATCAAATTTAAGATTAGCTTTATGGTTGTGCTCTTTCCGGCACCGTTAGGACCAATAAAGCCCATGATATATCCCCTGGGCATAGTAAAACTAATATCCTTCAGGCCAAATCCCGGATATTTTTGCAAAGATTTTTCACTTCTAGAATAGGCTCCACTTTTTACTCCTCCTCATAAAGCAGACTGAGCATTTCCTGTAATTGCCCGAGGGATATCTGAATAGATTTTGCTGCAGTCACTGCTTCAACAAGTTTCTCTTCGACAACCTTAATTCTTTTTTCATGCAGCAGCTCTTTGTTTTCAGCAGCGACATAGGACCCTTTGCCTGGAACAGTTACAATAAACCCTTCCTTTTCTAATTCATCATAGGCACGCTTGGTAGTAATCACACTAATCTGTAGTTCCTTGGCCAAATTTCTAATGGAAGGTAAAGGTTCCGCTTCCCTAAGTTCACCCTTCATTATTAACTCTTTAATTTGAGAAGTGATTTGCTCATAAATTGGTTGATTGGATGAGTTGGCTATGACAATCTTCATCAATTAACATCCCCTCTAGCCACCGAACTTACTGTCTATATACAATATATACAGTTATAACAGTTTTGTCAACCTCAAAAGCAAAAAACCCCCGAATGGAGGTTTTTAGATAGTACTTACTCAATAATACTACTTGTCCTTAAACTCTTCATATAATTTGATAAAGACCCCCAGCAAATCCACCGATGCGTTAATAAGGGCCTGGGCATTTTCCGATGTACAGCCCTGGGATAACTTTTCTGCTGCAATATGAACCTTTGGTGCGGCTCATCTACCTCTGTAAATGCTTTAATATGACTGTATTCTTTCCTATTTGCTTCATACCATTTGCCAAAATTACATTCGGTGTAGCTTGCAACCCTATTGCCTTGCCCCGCTTCATTCATAACCTTTCTTAAAAAATTGGCATGGTCTACTAAGCGGCAGCTAAAACCGTGCCCATGGATTGACTGTCGGATATTACCAAGGCAGGCGTCAATACTTTGCAAAGATTATCGGCCTCATGCTTAATAATTTACCTATGGTTTCTGTATTCTTTGATATGTTTTCAGCCACTGCAGATAGATTTTCTGCTACCGCTGTCTGTTGTTGGGCTGCACTGGATATAGCCTCCAGCATTCCCGCACATTCATCTACTTGCCGCGAGCCTTTCCTTATGGTATCAGCTACCTCTTCAGAACTATCTATATACTGAGTAAAGGAATCCTTGACACTACTAACATTTTGACCAGTAACATTGGCCTTCTCATTCATTTCAGTAGCTATTTGAGCTACGTTGCCCACCGCGCCCTTAGTCTTGTCTGCTAATTTCCTTACCTCATCGGCCACCACGCAAAGCCACGTCCCTGTTCCCCTGCCTTGCTGCCTCGATTGCAGCATTTAAGGCCAATAGATTAGTCTGGTCAGCAATGTCGGATATGGATTGACTAATGTCATTGATAAAAACAATCTGGCTACTCAATTGGTTGGCATTGCTAACCATTTCATTAAGGGTTAGATTTGTTTCGCCCTGCAGCTTAGCTAGAAATTCAATCTTTTTGACATTATCCTCTGAGCTGGTGGCAGTTTCCTGCATATGGGAATTAATTTCTTGAATGGAGGATGAGACTTCTTCTGTTGTGGCGGCCATTTCTTCACTCATGGAGCCAACTCAGATGTATTGTGTGTGATTTCTTGAACGGCCAGCATTGCTCTAAAGGAAATTAATTCTGTATGGGTTAGTGAGAAGATGTTCAATGCATTACTAAAATCAGCATAACTTTGAAAGCTTTTTGACGTTATCCCCACCTTTTTAGAAGAAGAAAAAAATTTAGGTAACATTTCTTGCTGCTCCTCCCGTTATTCATATCATCCAAAGTAAAATTACGGTATATCACACCTCCTAAAAAAATTATAATCAGTCTACCATTCCCAGGTTCCTTAATACTTCGATAAACTTTTCTGGATTAATAGGTTTCTCCGCATAGGCATCACAGCCAATATCAAAGGCCCTTTGTACAATTTGTGTTTCTGCCAGGGCCGTAGTCATGACAATCTTAGCCCGCCCTTCCAAGGGAAATCCTTTTTGATTTTCTAAATCCCTAATTGCCTTTAGCACCTTTACCCCGTCTACCTTGGCATAATAATATCAAGGCATATTAAATCATAGGGTTTCTCATCCTTCACAGCGATAAGATAGGCATCTAATGCTTCAAGTCCATCAACTACAAGATCACACTCACCATATCGTGAAAGGAGCTTAAACAAAAACTCTCTACTTACAAAATCATCCTCGGCGATCAACATCCTCATTATAGAGTCCCCCTGGTTGTTAAATAATCGCTGGCCATTGGTAGCTCTATCTTTATAATTAACTAGTTTTTCGGAAACAAGTCCTTTCTCTTTAGGGTAAATACAAAATCTATAGTAATAAGGACATCACTAAAAAGCTTGGAGTATTGTTTCAAGGGTTGAGACAACCCTCTCTCTTAAAGGAAAGTTGCGGTTATTTATTCTCCATTTCAAAACTAGGGTGCTATATGACCCATAGATTATTTCAGAGAGGCTTTCACTATTAACATATGCGGCTATCTCTCCTGCCCCCTGGGCTTTATCAAGCATATCTTTGATAAAACCTATTCGATTATTAAATATTTCCTTAACTTTACCTTCTAATTGAGGATCATATCGTAAAACATCATAGGATTGATCAATTGCTGTTATCGCTGGGTAATTTTCATAGTAGGTAGCAAAAGATTTCATAAAAAAAACTATTGCTGCAGAGGGGCTCATCTTTTTTATTTTAGTTGATTGAATAATATCCTCATCATATTGAGAAAAATGGTCCAACACCGCTAAAAGCAATTCATTTTTGTTCTTAAAATGTTTAAATAATGCACCTTCGGACATTCCCTGTCTTTTAGAGATCTCTCTGGTTGACAATCCTTGTATCCCTAATTCATCTATTATTTCAACAGCAGTAATGATAATACTAAGTTTTCGATGTATTAATACTGATGTCATACTATCCCCCAGACTTCTAACAGGTCTCTGCCAATTTTTTTCTCAAAATGTTCCTAGCACTGTTGAGTCTAGATTTGACGGTACCGATGGAACAGCCCTCTAGTCTAGAAATCTCTAAATATGTAAAACCCAGATACTCTCGAAGTAAAATCACTTTTCTTTGTTGCTCCGATAAGGTTTCGACTTTTTTTAGGATGCATTTTGCTGATTCTTTAATGATTGCTTTCTCATCTGGTAACGGAAGTCTACAGATGCATCTGTCTAAGAAATAATTATTTTCTGCCATATATTCAATTGATAAAGGTATTTTCTTTCTTTGCTTTTTCCTCAATTCATCTAGACAAGCATTTTTAGCAATATTCAAAACCCAATACTTGATACTAGCTTCTTTCTTTATTAAAGAAAGATTATTATAAATTTTTATCCACACTTCCTGAGAAAGATCCTCTGCATCGTGTGGATTCTTCAGATAACGCAAGGCCAGGGAGTACACTTGATTCTGATATAAGAGCACAATTCCATGAAAGATATCTTTTTCTATGTGATTATGTTGGTTGATTAAATAGATATTCATTACTTATACAACCTCCCTCGCCCCTTATTCGGTAAGTAATCGTTCGCTTACCCATATGCTGATTATCTATGGAATATTTACCAATGTCAATATTCTATTTATTTATGGAAATTATTACATTTTTCGACAATTAAGTAATAGAAAAACCACCCTTGGTTCAATTTGCATTGAAGGGTGGTTTCTTCCATTATAACACTTTAAAAATATCGCTGCTGACTTATCCTTGGAGCTACCCTTGTTACAACGGTGGCCAGTTCTGCCCAGCTAACTTGTTGCTGGGGATTGAATAAACCGTCCTTATCACCTACAAAGATACCCATGGCATTGGCTATGGCAATATGATTTCTATAGGGGTGATCCATTGGTATGTCACTGAAGGGAACCTCTATTTTTAGAGGTAAATTGGCCATTTCTTTATAGCCGACACAATGAACCAGCCAAACGGCTAATTGCTCCCTAGTTAAAGAATCTTCCGGTCTTAAATCTCCCTGATTTTCAATAATGCCCATATCCACTGCCCGCTTGAAGATTTGGATATCCTTATCATTGGGCTGTACATCATTGAAATTGAGATTTTGAATGCCTTCATTATAGTAACGGCTTAGGGAAGTCAAAATTCGCAAGGAATCCCGGCGATTAATTTTATTGTCCGGATCAAAATCCTTTACCGGCAGTTGTCCGTTTTCGGCTAATATTCTGAGAGGTCCCTGTGCCCAGTGATTTTCAAAGGGTGCGAGATTATCATTAACATTTTCCCTGGATAATAGCTTGCCGTTAACAGCATCAATACCACTACCAAAATTATTGTAATTATAGACTAGTTGTGCATTCCCCGTTGGTCGGTAATTTTTATCCCGGGTATAGGTATAACTAAGCTCAAAGGACTGATTTTCCCTAAAAAGCTTATCCGCCTCATCAGGACTAATGATACTGTCTAGCTTGGGAATGCTTACCGGCAAGGCCCTAGAATGAAAATTCACTAGTTTTCCGCTATAACGGTCAATCCCAACATAGATGGAGCTCCAATCACAGGGAACACCATTATAGAGGCGTACAAAGCTAAATGTATAAGGCTCTGATTCATTAATTTGATTATTGCTTTCTTGTAAAATTACCGGATATGTTATCCCCAGTTCTTTCTGTACAAATTTCTCCGCAGTATTTCGGGCCTGTTCATAGCTTATGGCATTCTCCGACTTGCCAATGCTTCCTCTAGGCCAAATATTAAATTGACCAATTCTCCCGGAACTACTATCAATGGATATGCTAACATCCCTATCCGCAGAAGATATTTCGCCATCATTTGCTTCTATACGATAGCTCCAATAATCTATGCGATATCCTGGTCCAGATTCACTGCCACCACCTGAGCGCACTACTTTACCTGTGTATCCAAGCTTTTTAAAAAATTCTTCGGCAATACTTTGTCCCTTTTCAATGGTTAATGTCTGACTACTTTGGGATTCCGCAGTTATTGCCCTACCCCCAATTTCGGGGACGAAGGTTTGCTTATAAAGCTTTGCTTCTGAAAATTCCTTGCTGCTACCATTATAGTCAACGGGTTTTCCTGTCACAGCATCAAAGAAGTAGGTATTACTATTAATTTTGTACACTAACTTTGCGGTCTGATTAACATTATTATTAGATTCATTAATATATGTAGGATACAAACCCAGCTTATCTGCCACTAAATTGGTTAATTCCTCTGGCTTGAATAGCTTATCACCGGGAGCAGGAAAGGTTACGTTATTATTCCAGTTAAAATTAAAATTAGTTATTTTTGCGGAAATGCCATCAACAGCAACGGTTATTCCATCCTCACGTACAGGTATCCCGTTAACTACACGGGACCAATGGAAATTATACCCTAAATTCAGACCTGAACCCAGGTAGTAATTGGATGAGTTATTCTCATTAAGTTTGAGCTGGCTAATAACCCCTGGCTGCACTTTTCTAATAAAATTATAAGCAATTTCTTGGGCCTGTTCACGGTCAATCACCTGCTGGCCACCCGTATTCTCTTCCTGGTCATGACAATAATAACTAATTAATGACCCATTAGATGCATTTAACTCAATGCTAAAGTGCATATAACGACCATTGCTTAGGGGTCTATCTGCCCTTAAATACCAAATCCCTACACCCCTGTAATCATCCTCCTGGTAATCTGCACCAGTTGATAATCCTTGACGATATCTGGCAGCAACTTTCTAGCTGCCTCAATGGCCTCCTGCTGATTGGCAATACGCGGTTCTGAGGCTAATGCTGTTCCGTTGAACATCAAAACCAGCAATATCCCCATAACTAGAGAAAAAAGCTTTTTATACATGACAAATCCCCCCTTGACTTAAATTTACTAAATATATATGACTGTGTAATTATGATTTCGTAACAGCTTTAGGCAAATTTTTCCTAAAATTATGCCTTTAACATAATTAGTCATAAACAAGTATTACCCTCTCTACTATTTCAAGAGGGGCTAGCATCTAATGAACGATGCTAGCCCCAGCGCTGCCTTGACTAAAATTTGATTTAATTGTTATTCTACAATTAATCAAAAACTCCTGCCATATTTTTGACCATTTAGGGACAGGCGATAAGCTGCGGGACCAAAGACACTCTGCACAGGAAGGATTGTTTCCCCAGCAGTCGGATTCGTTAGTGTCGGTGTAGGAACAGCCGTCTAAGTACTTGCAATCACTGCAGGAGGGAAACCTAAACTCCTTAAGTTTATTTCTGAAGTTTACATAGGCAGGGTCAATCCATATATCCCCCAAGGTGCTTTCATTGACATTTCCCAGGTAGAAGGGTAAGATCTCCTTTTTGCGTCCGTAAATAAAGCAGTGGTATGAATGCATCAGGGCATAACAGGGAGCCACTTCTCCCCGGAAGGTTATGGTTGCAGCCTTATCCTCTACAAACTTACACTGACGATCTGTGCGTATCTTCATGTATGGCATCTGCGCCAGCAAATCAACTAAAATGGTATCTTTACCATGATTGATCAAGGTATCATCCAGGTCATATAGTATTTCATCCTTCATTTCTTCATTATAAGGAAGAACATTTGTAACTATAACTTTACGGGCCTTTAAATCAAGGGATAGGCGAATAAGCTTAGTCAACTTGTGAAAATTTTTCTTCATGGCCACAAACTCAATACCAAGCTCCGGCAGCTTGCTTTGCGCTGCTTCTTTAATGCTGTTGAGGGCCTAATGTTAGCTACGACCGGGGAAATATCAGTCTGACGTATCTCATTGTATTCTTCCTCGTCCGGTCCATCCAAGGATATAAATATACCATCTAAGGGCAATTTAACCAGCTTTTCAATATTCTCGGCATTCAGAAATGAGCCGTTGGTAATCATTTCAATACGAAGGCCTTGGTCCTTTACGGCCTTCAGCATATCAAAAATCCGAGGGTGACTCATTGGTTCACCAAAACCGCCAAAATGTACACACTCTAAATTTGGCAGTTCCTTTAATTGTTGCAGGAGCTTCTCGAAGGTAGCCCACTCCATCATACCCATCTCGTCCTGCCAGGAATTACGGATACAAGTGGTGCAGCTAAAGTTGCATAGGGTTGTAACTTCAATATAAATTTTCTTTAAATCACGGCGCAGGGGAATAATTTTATAGCCTTCTTCCGTTGGCAATAACAGAGCTTCGGTAGCACTTTGATCTGCGGGCAGCAATAAATTTTCATTCATTTTTATTATACTTCCACCAGTCAAATTTTCCTTGGATTGAATGTTAATCTTTTTCATGGATGTCCTCCCCTACGTCTGCTAAATAAATATTTAAGAATATTATAACATTTTAGTACTTATTATTTCAATTAACTAAATGTTACGAATAAGCTTCAAAAGTGCAATTGTTCACATTCCCTAAGGTAAAGCAAGTATTTATAATTTTAATACGTTAAAAGGCCAGCATCATTCTGAATGCTGGCCTTTTATTAGATCTAATATTTACTTAATGTCCGTTTGGATTCTGAAATGCCGGGTGATGGGGATTAGAGACGCTAAAGTGGTTTGTCCCGGGCCTAGATAAATTAAAGTACAAACGGGCGTCTGAGTCTACACCCCAATCCTTGTTCGAACCTGTGTTTTGAACCTTGTTAAGGGCTTGGCGGAACAGGGTATTGTGTGCTTCCTCACGGTTCAACAAAAAGTCGATGGTATGACGTACATATCTATCATTGATTTGTCGGTATAAATACTCATAAACAACTTTAGCCCTTTGTTCAGCTGCAATGTTTGAAAGAATATCAGCAGCCAGATCCCCTGTTACATTTACATAAGCTGCTGTCCAAGGAAAACCTGAGGCATTAACCAGCATAGGGGAAAGACCCGACAGTACCTGACTTTCAACATGTCCCGCTTGAACAGTGGAACCTGCCACATCATGCCCATTAAGAAGATTTATGGTAGTTGCCACCATTTCCATATGGCTCAGTTCCTCGGCACCAATATCCAAAAATAAGTCTTTTATCTCCGGGTCCTTAATTCTGAAGCTTTGGGAGATGTACTGCATGGCAGCCTTCAACTCTCCCTGGGGACCTCCTAACTGTTCCGATAATAGTGCGGCATAGGTTGGATTTGGCCTTTCTACCCTTACATTCTCCAATAATCTTTTATCATGTAAAAACATCTTTGTTCTTCCTCCTTTCATTATGATTTAACATCTCCAAGAAAGGGGGATTATATAAAACTATTATTAAAGATTGACTTATATTATTAGACTATCTATTAATTAACATCACAACAGGTAGATTTAATTCCCTTTATCAATTCTTTTTCTACCATAGAGAGATGGTGACGGCTTGACCATATTATATCGATTGTAATATCTAAGGAAACATCACTAATAGGAATTACTACCAGCTCATTAAACTTAGCGTATTCTTCGGCCATAAAATTAGGTATAAAGGAGACACAATCCCTGTGTAACAAAATTTTCTCCAGCATCTCTAGATTATCTACCCTAAACAGCACATTAATATCTCCATATTTCTTTAATAGACTGGATATTCCACAGTTGGTAACATATTCTGTATTATATAACACAACGGGCTGGGCCAGAGCTTCTTCTAATGTTAGTGTTTCTTTATTAGCAATGGAATTGTTCTTGCCTGTAATTAATACTAGCTCATCCACGAAAAGATCCCTGAGGTTAATGTCCTTCGCCTGCAAAAGCTCCTCTGACTTCAGAATTATACCAAAGTCAGCCTTACCCGATTGAATATCCCTCAATATGTTGTTTGACTCACCTACTTTTATGAAAATATCTACCTTTGGATGGTTGTATTTAAAATTTGTAAGTACCTCAGGCATGATGGTTAGATTAACACCAGGTTCCACGGCCATTGAAATATTGCCCTTCAGCTCCATGTTATTAATTTTTGCGATCTGCTTTATTTCTTCAACACTTTCAATAATATCCTTTGCCTTTTCAATAATGGTTTCTCCAATCTCTGTTGGATAGACTCCTTGATTTGTCCTTTTTAACAATAGGACTCCTAGCTCATCCTCTAATTTGCTAATGGAGGCACTAAGAGCAGGTTGTGAAATATGCGCCCGCTCTGCTGCCAGTGATATTGTCTTAGATCGATATATCTCAACAAGATAATATAGTTGTTCTAAACGCATTCCATCACCTCAATTTTTCTTGGCTTATATTTTTAAACAGTATACTATATACCTAAAATCAGGGGTAGAGTAAGTTGTTCTTTTATTCATTTAGCTGCAAACTTTAACCTATTCAATTTCGTACATTATTATTCCAAATAACTGATAAAACCTCCTGACTTGCCAGGAGGTTTTATCATATATCTATTATAGAGTGAATTTTTCCACCAATTTATTTAGGTTATTTGCCATCAAATTAAGTTGTTCATTGGCAGCAGATATTTCTTCCATGCAGCGGTTTGTTCCTCGGCGGTTGCCGAAACGTTTTGTATCCCAGCTGCAACTTGTTCAGAGGCAGCTGCAACACTGTGAATTTGTTTTACCAGTGCTTCGATAGAAGTTGTAATACCTTTAAAACTATTGCCTACTTCCTCAACCACCAAAACTCCCTCACTAACTTGTCTCCGTCCCTCCAACATTGCTGCAACAGCCTTTTCGGACCCTAACTGTACCCCACCGATTAATTCAGTGATATCCTTTGCAGCACTGGCAGATTGTTCAGCCAGCTTCCTAACTTCTTCAGCCACTACTGCAAAGCCACGTCCCTGGTCCCCTGCACGGGCTGCTTCGATGGCAGCATTAAGGGCAAGCAGGTTAGTCTGTTCTGCAATACTGGTGATTAATCTACAAATTTGTTGACATGGGTTAAAGTCTTAGCCAATTCTTCTACTACATTTGTAGCATCATTATTTGAATGGGAAATCGAATCCATTTGAGCAGTAATTCTTTCTACACCTTTAAAGCCTTGTTCCGCTTCTTTGGAAACCTGGTCTGACAAATTAGCCGCTTGACTTACATTTGTTGCTACTTGATCAATAGTTATTGCAATCTCACTAACCGTGGCTGCGGTGGCAGAGGATCCTTCCGATGTTTGTTGTGATTGCTCTGCCAACTGCTTGGCTGACTTGGTTAAATCCGCCGAGGAACCATACAACCCCTCTATTACCTCTTTCAGGTTATCCCTCATTTTGTTTAGGGAATCAATTAAGACGCCATTTTCATTATTTTCTTTAATCTTAATTGACTCTACCTTTAGATTGCCGTTAGCAATTTCCTGGGCAAACTCTGCCGATGCAGTTATTGGTTTTGTAATTTTGTTGGAAAGCACTACAGCGATTATTGATATAAGTATTATAATTATTACAAACAAACCTACAAACTTTATGGCCATGCCTGTAAACTTTTCCATCAAATCTGACTTTTCCACAATAGAGATAAATTTCCAGCCAGTCTCATTGGATGTGTAAGTATTTACATAACAATCCTTTCCGTCAATTTTAGTTTCAAAATCCCCCGAATCCATTGTAAGAGCAGTAGTTAATTTTTCGTTGTTAAGTTCATTTATTTCTTTCCCATTCATTTCCGGTTTTTTGGGATGGGCAATAATTGTTCCATCACCATCTGTTAATATTATGTATCCCGTTTTTTCTATCTTGATATCCTTAATCATATTTGTGATGCTTTCTAAACTTACATCTAAACCCTGAACTCCGATAACTTGTCCGGCATTATCAGTAATAGTTGTAACTGTGCTTACCAAAAACACGTTGTCTGCCGAAAATGATAGGGCTTTGTTCTCGCTACCTGTCCTACATTTTCCATACCAGTTTTAAAAAAAAGCTTGCCCCTGGGATCATATTGGCTCATTATTTTACCATCTGGCCATTGGGTGTAGCCTCCATGAATTGTTGCCAAATATACGTAGCAGTCTTAGGATGTGATTCTGCAAAATTAGCATAGAAATCATAAATATTTTTCTCCACCCCACTGCTTAATGAAGGTGTCATTTGGATAAGACCATCTGGCCCTCCTTCTACATCCATATATGCTGTTACCGAGGTATCCGCACTTTTAACTGTGTCACTCATTGACAGAAATAGACAGTTTTCATTTATGCCTTGAAAGAATATATTGATGGCGTTATTAACCTGTTCAATTTGTTCGTCAGTACTTTTAATGAACTCCTGTTTAACAATACTAGAAGCGTATTGCCCAAAATAAAGACTCGATATAATTGTAGGAATCAATGCTACGCTTAATAAGAGGACTAATAACCTGTTTTTAATTGAAAAAAAAGTTTTTCATGGTTGATAATACCCCTTCCTACTGCCATAAACTTTTAATTTTTACCAAGTTAGGCTGTCTATGGATCATTCGACATATTATGACATTTTCCTGCAAAAGAAACCAAAAGCCCCTTTTTGGACTTTTGGTTTCTTTTGTTTCATCAGTAAGTTACTTCATTCACTTTTAATTTAGATTATAAAAACCACTAGCTTTGTTGTAAAATACATTGTGCTTATACCCGGTATAAGTGATAATTTTCCATATGCAAATTAATTTCAAGAATCTACCTATTGGTTAGGATCGCCTGTTTTGCTGGCGGCTTTCTAGCTTGCAGGATTATCACTCCTGATATAATGAAAAACGCCCCAAATAACTGCAATACCGTAAGTCTTTCCCCTAATATCAAAAAGGCCAACATAATTGTTATGGCAGGTTCTATTGTACTAACTATAGCCGATTTGCTAGCCCCTAAAATGGCTATTCCCCTCAGGTAAAAAACAGCCGGAATTACAGAGCATAATACTGCTGTTCCTAGCCCCACCAACCAGGCAGATAGATCTAAGCTGCTTGTAATTAAACCCATGGGAGGATAAACTAAGGCAGTTGCTATACTGCACACCACCATAACGTAAATAGAAATAGTTATTGGTTCCAACCGGGAGGTCAAATATTGGCCATTTATAATATATAAAGCATATACTAAGGCCGCACCCAGACCATACATTACACCCTGCCAACTTAGCTGCAGTTGATCATTGACTATATTTACTACCATTAGGCACCCAATAAAGGATAAAACCAACGCAGTAATTTTTCTTAGATCAATTTTCTCCTTTAGAAAAAAGGTGGTTATGATGACAACTATGGTTGGATAAGCATAAAGCATAATGCTGGCCATGGATGCCGCCAAATACTTTATGGCCGATGTATAACAATAGGCACATCCAAAAAATAATAGGCCCTGCACAATCAATCTTGTGAATTGGCCCTTCATACTGGCATAATTATTTCTTACTATAAAAATCTTATGGCAATCAGAATAATACTGGCAATAAAAAAGCGTAAGGTCAAAAGAATATCAATTGTCATATTAAGTTGATAGCCAATTTTAATAAGTATTGGCAGTGTGGCATAACCAATGGTGGACAAAATTATGAAATAATAGCCATTAAGCAAGCCTATACCCCCAGGATTAATCTAAGTAAACTCAGGAAGCACTGGCATGCTTTACCTTGCTTAATAGATCAATCATTCTCTCCAGTCTTTTACGGTAGTTTTTGACCCTTTGGTTGTTTTTACCGTAATTACTTGACATATCCGTAAGCCGTTGGTTTCCTACCTCTATACGGAGTTCCAAAAGTTGTATGTCTGATGCTCTCATTCTTTATCACCTCTATTTGTTAGGATAGTGCTGCACTTCACATACTAATTATAAATAGACCCAAAGGCGCTTGTAAAATATATAACAATTATAGGGGTATAAAGACTAGCTATATTGCTCTCCCCAAAACAATAAATCAGGCTAGCACAACTTGGTGCTAGCCTGACTCTTATAACAATTTTTATATTGTATTTTTTTAATCAAGTGGACTGTGTACTTGGCTTAACCGCATCTTGGCGATAGAATACCAGGAACGGAATCAAAGCAATAAAGCTGCAGATTAGATACATATAAGACAATCCCATTTTATTAGAAACCACACCTAACAGCATAGAACCTAACCCTATTCCTAAATCTAGGGCAGTTAAAATTGTTCCGGTTGCAGCCCCCCTACGATATGGTTCAACCCTATTTATGGCCATAGCCTGAATTGTAGGCTGCACTATGCCAAAACCAATGCCCATTGTAACGGCAGATAAAATAAAGAACAAGTAGCCCTTTGCCAAGAAAAGCAAGATAAAGGAAATTGCCATACCTAAAAAACCGATAGCCATAATTCGGTTGGGACCATGGGCATCAAATACCTTACCGGCATAGGGCCTGACTATAAGCAGTGAAATACCATAGATCAGGAAAAATATCCCGGCATTACTTATGCTTAGTTCCTTTGCGTAAAGGGTGATAAAGGATACAATAGCTCCGTAGGTAAAGGTGACAAAGAACATTACCAGTGATAAGGAATAGACCCTTGGTTCAAAAAAGCTATTTAGGGTAAGCTTTGTTTTCTTTTTAACAAGATTATCCTCGGATACCTTGATAGTAAGCACACATACCAGTCCCAATGCCGCTATTACAGAGCCCGCCGTGAACAAGGTATGAAAGCCAAAGCGAGCCAGTATAAAAAGACTCAAAATAGGTCCCACAGCCATAGCCAGTGTATTGGCTAGTCCATAATATCCCATACCCTCTCCCCTTCGGGAAGCAGGGACAATATCACTGGCAATGGTTCCAGCCCCTGTTGTAGCAAAACCCCAGGATAAACCGTGGATGGCCCTTAACATAAACAACATAACCAAACTAGTTACTAAATTATAGGCCAGTGTGGTTAGTACAAAGGCCAACAATGCAAATAGTATAATACTCTTTCTACCTACTGTGTCTAACATATAGCCTGATATTGGACGAACCAAAACTGCTGTAATTGTAAGCACTCCCACTATATACCCAACATTGCTCTCATTGCCTTGCAAAACATTGGTTACAAATATGGGCAGTGTAGGAAGCAAAAAATAAAAGCTAGTAAATATAAATAAGTTGGTAAGACATATTAAGATAAAATCCTTTGTCCATAGAGACTGTCCTTGACTCATAAATTGCTCCTTATATTTTGTTAAATAACTGATTATCTATAAACATCATATTGTTTTGACCAATAGAATGTCGAAATATGTTCACCTAGCTCAATGGTTTGTTGGTTTCTAACTACATATGTTTGGTTGCTGTCAATAGGGTAATATCTATATCCATCTTTAAATTTCTTAAGTTTATATCCACTTTGTCGAAGGCATTCGGGGTCAAAACAAGCAGCTATGTGGGCATCATAGGAGAATTTATAAACTATAGCACTTACCATAATTCCTCCCCCTTTTCTCTGCTTAAGATAACCTTTTGGCAATTTGATATAATACACTGCCAACTAGTAGGAATAAAACTAATGCCGTCTCGGTCGTAAGCATTTTTCATTACCCCCCCTAAGAAAATTTAAACTACTTCATTTTAGGAACAATGGGTAACGGTCTAATTTGTTGTCAGAACAAGTATTGCCACATAAAAATTTAGCTGTCTAGATTTTCAAACATTTTATTGAGAACTACCTTAAACTCCTCGATTTGTTTTTTATCAAGCCCCCTTGTTGCTTTATCAAGGCTTCTAATGCTAAAGGGGTCAGTTTACCTTGTAATTCCCTCCCCTCAATAGTAAGAAAAATTAAATACGCCCTACTATCCTCCGGGTTAATTTTCCTTGTTATGAAACCCTTCTTTTCTAGCTTTGACAATATTCTGACTATCGTTGGGAGATCCTTAGAGGTTAGCTCTGCCAACTCCTTTGGGGAGATGACTTCCTTTTCCCATAAACGATTTAAGACTGCCCACTGTTCGGGGGTTACATCATAATCCCTTAAGTGGTGTAATAAATTATTCTTCATCCGTGTATTTGTGCGGTTTAACAGATAACCCAGGCTATTATCCAGTTTAAAAGTCACTTAAATCTCCCTCTAAAATTTTAGTTGTCATGGCAATTATATTACTACTTATTTAATTTTGCAACAATTGTTCTCTCATAAATACCAATTACCTTTATAAAAACGGATGGTTGATATTTGTAACCCACCCACAATACTCCCTGCCTTCTAGGGTGACCTTTACCTGCTCCGTCATCCTTTTAAGCATTAGATACTGACCCGGTTCCGAGAGCCAAGACAGATGATAGTGACCATCTTGGGCTTCGTACCCATAGGGTGAACCCACTATTATTTTTACCACCTCTTTGGTCAACCGATCCTTAAGCTCCAACCGCCCACCAATTAGTACTGGCAGTTCAATCTCCCGGCCTTCATTTATATTAATAATAAGCATTTCCAGGTGGCTGATATATTTGTCCATTAGCTTTTGAATTACCTCCCGTTCGGATGAGGGCTTCGGAAAAAATCATCCAATATAACAGCTTGAGCTTCTTCGAAGTCAACCAGGTGTTGAATAAGTTTCTGCTTTAACTCCTGCTTAGCACACATCTTGAGCCTCCAAAAAATGTTAAGCTATATAAAACACCCAATGACAACTTTGAACTATAAAACCAGTACTAGTTCATTGCCTTCATTGGGTGCAGTTTTAGTCAGGGTCTTACTTATTAAGGATATCGGCAACCTCCGCTGCATGATAGGAGCTTCTGACCAGCGGGTCGGAGGCCACGTATTTGAAGCCCATTTCATAAGCCACATCCCTATATCTTTTAAATAAATCAGGATGAATATATTCAATCACCGGATGGTGTTTATCCGAGGGGGCCAAATACTGTCCTATGGTCAGCAGGTCACAGCCGGCTAAACGCAAGTCCCTCAGCACAGAAATCACTTCTTCTTCCTGCTCACCCAAGCCCACCATGATACCTGATTTTGTAAAAATACTATTATCAAGTTCCTTGCAGCTTTTAATCAGCTCTAAAGAACGGGCATAACTGGCCCTAGGGCGGACACTAGGATACAGGCGGGGTACCGTTTCGATGTTATGGTTAAGGATATGTGGCTTGGCATTAATGACGGTGGCCAGGGCCTCACCACTGCCCTGGAAATCAGGAACCAACACTTCCACAATGACCTGGGTAGCCCGGAGTTTTTCAATAACTCGGCTAAAGTGATGGGCCCCGCCGTCCGGCAGGTCATCCCTAGTGACAGAGGTAATAACGGCATGTTTAAGACCCAACTCCTCAACGGCCTTAGCCACATTGTCAGGTTCTTTTGGATCAAGGGCTTGGGTTTGTCCCTTGGTTACATTACAAAAGGTGCAGTTTCTTGTGCAAATGCTGCCCAAAATCATAAAGGTAGCGGTTTTGCGGGCGAAACATTCTATAAGATTGGGACAGTTAGCTTCCTGACATACGGTATGAAGGGATAATCTATCCAGCATCTCCTTAACCTCATGGGTTTTTTCAGCACCCTGTAGCTTTACCCTTAGCCATTCAGGTTTCCTTTTATTCATGGTTTTGTACCCCCAAAATCCCTTGTAGCTTTTGTAGGTTGATGAGTTTAGGCTTGCAGTTGAACACCAGGCAAAAGTGCTCAGCTACCTGCCTATAGGTCTTTTCAATATCCACAGGTTGACCCAGTATTTTTTGCAGTGAAGTAACACCCCTATCTGTAATACCGCAGGGATTAATCCACCGAAAATGATTTAGGTCGGTATTTACGTTAAAGGCAAAGCCATGCATAGTTACCCAGCGTTTTACCGAGCAGCCAATGGCAGCAATCTTCTCGCCCCCCMACCCAAACACCGGTATATTTACTATCTCGGCCTGCAGTTAGAGAATACTCCTGCCTTAATAACTGAATAAAGATTTCCTCCAATTTATCAACATAAACCCGAACACTTTTGCCATGGCCATTCAAATTCAAAATTGGGTAGCCCACTATTTGTCCAGGACCGTGGTAGGTAACATCCCCACCCCGGTTTATTTTATAAATACATACTCCTTGGCGAGCAAGCTCAGCTTCTGGCATAAGAATGTTGGCAAAATTTTCCCTGGTGCCCAGGGTCAAGGTAGGTGGATGCTGTAAGAGCAGCATGATGTCGGGTACTTTATTTTGCTGCCGCAGCAGTAAAAGTCGCTTCTGGATATCCAATGCTTCCAAGTAATCTGTCTCATCCAACATAGCAACTAACAGCTCCATCAGTATCACCTCTACATCCGCCAATTTCAGCAAACCTTAGCCGTGAATACTTAGACCATGCACATTCTCCGCAGCCTCCAGAATGCTTCCGCCAAAGTTGGATGGGCATGAATTGTACCCGCTAAATCCTTAGACGTTAAACCTTTTTAACTGCCAGGGTAGCTTCGGCAATCAAGTCTGACGCATGGGGGCCAATGATGTGGACGCCTAATACCACATCTGTTTCCGAATTGGTCACAATCTTTACAAAGCCTTCTCCCTCACCCATGCTGAGGCTTTTCCATTGGCCATAAAATTAAATTTTCCCGTTTTTACCTGTATGCCAGTTTCTTTGGCCTGCTGTTCTGTCATACCTACCGAGGCCACCTCAGGACTGGTAAAAATACAACTGGGCACTCCAGTATAATCTTGATGTAAATCCTTACCCATAATATTTTCAGCAGCTACAATACCTTGGGCTGAAGCCACATGGGCCAGCTGGTATTTCATCACCACATCACCTACGGCATAAATGCTCCTAATGTTGGTTTCCATTCGATCATTTACCAATATCTGGCCCCTATGGCCCAATTCAACACCTACAGCCTCTAAGCCGAGATTTTCTGTATTTAAGGTTCGTCCAATGGAGATTAAAGCCTTTTCTGCTGTAAGAACATCTCCATTCTCCAGTTCAGCTTGAATACTGCCTTCAGCCTCGATTATCTTCTTTATAGTCACATTGGTTTTGATATTGACTTTTTTCTTCTTAAATATGGTTTGCATTCGACGGGAAATATCTTTATCCTGTAAAGACAAGATACTTGGTGCAGCCTCCACCATAGTTATTTCCGTTCCCATACTACCATAAATATGGCAAATTCACAGCCTATAACACCGGCGCCAATGATTAGCATACTTTTAGGCACCTCGCTTAGTTGCAGGGCCTCTTCACTGCTTATAATGGTAGTGCCATTATAACCCAGGGATTCTATTAAAGCAGGCCTGGAGCCGGTGGCAATAATAATATTATCACACTGTAATTCTTGGGTCTCCCCATTATTCTCCACTTCCACAATACCTGGCAGCTTAATCCTAGCTGCTCCCGCAAATAAATCCACTTTGTTTTTATTTAAGAGAAAGTTAATGCCCCCCACCAACTTCTCCACCACTTCTGATTTTCTGGCCTGAACCTTCGAGAAGTTGATTTTTGGGGCAACCACTTCGATGCCAAAGTCCGCTGCTTCCTGCACGGACTTAAGTTTCTCTACCGCAGCAATCAAGGCTTTGGTGGGAATGCAGCCTCTGTTTAGACATGTACCGCCCAGCTTATCCTTTTCTACCACTGCTACCCTACCACCCAATTGAGCTATCCTAATGGCTGCAACATAGCCACCTGGACCGCCGCCAATAACAACTGCATTGTATGTCATATATTTAACCTCCCCAATTGTTTATAGGAATGGGGGGCTTACGCCCCCCATCTAACCTTTCTGCTGCCCTTCTGCTTCATACCGGGCCACATATCTACGCCTTTTCAATTTCTACAAAAACCTGATGCCTTCTGGCTGCTGTGCGGTAAGGCAGCAATGCATCCGCCGCCATAGCCTCTATCCCTTTAAAACGCTCATCCTTACATTCCTTAGGCCTAAACACTTTAACTAAATAGGGCATTTTCATACTGCCCGCTGCCTCTGCTATGAATTTTGCTGTGTCTGCAACTTCCTTGGTGCTTAGATAGCTAACTTCCCCTTCCCTCCTGAACACAGGGATAATGGTAGTCTGGAATTTGTATTCCGGGAAGCTAGTCACCAGGGAAATGGACCTCTCAATCTCTGCAAGGTCTACTTCCTGCTCCAAAATTTGGCTGTACATTTCCCTGGGACCCAGCACATTCATAATCACTACATCCGCCAGTCCCTCCGCCTGGATTTGCTCAAGAATTGCAGCATTTTGACCATTTGTGTCCATTTGGAGCTTCATATTATTGCCCTTTTTGATATAACGTAGCACCTCTAAAAATTCATTAGCATACTGGGGATTGCCGCCGGAAACATGGATGCCATCCACCCATTCTTTGTGCAGCACACCAACACTAAAGAATCCGTCCAATTTACTGCCCGAGTACAGATAAGCCACCGAAGCTCCGATACCTTGCCTAATCACCCTTCCATCGGTTAGCAAAGGGAACTCTACTCCGTCAGGTCCACGAAAAATGGCTTTACGGTTGGTACTATAAAATTTCTGAAAAGCATCCTTGCCCTCAGCCTTCATATCCTGCTCGATGAAGTCGATGCCTCGTTCCCTCATTAGCTCTTTAACTATTTTGCAACGGGTACAGCCAGTGGCTGTATAGATAGTAAAGCCCACCCATTTCATCTCCTTCCCCTATGATAAAGCTGTTTAGACAACATTATTGAATCTGCCTGAGGTAATCGTCCCTTGAAAGCAATCCCTTTATTTCCTCAGGATCGCTTGGCTTAACCACTATCATCCAACCCCTTCCGTAGGGGTCCTGGTTTACATTTTGTGGATTTTCTTCTAAATCACCATTCACCTCAAGAATTTTTCCCCCAAGGGGCATATAAAGGGCAGATACGGTTTTGCAGATTCGGCCTGGCCAAATTCATCGTTTTTATCAAAGGATTCACCCTCATTGGGTAATTCTACAAAGATAATATCCCCTAAACTATCCTGGGCAAAATCCGAGATACCAACCCTAACCACATCTCCCTCAACCCTTGCCCAGGTGTGTTCATGGAAGTAGTAAATATCCGTTGGAAAATTCAATTCGGTAATGACCTTTGTCATGATAAACACCCTTTCTGTACTTTGAGAAAGTTTTCACTGTATTCTTGTTATAAGATTAACATAGTCCTATAACCGGGAGCGGTAGTTTGCACTACGTGGGCACAAGAATTTTTAAGAGTCCAGACCACAGAACAAACCTAGCCCCCAGGCAAAGAAAACTTGGCTTCCGAACAAGCCTTTAGCCATCTTTCTGATACACAAAAAACTGAGATGAATTTTATATATCATCTCAGCTCAGGTTCCAATTACTGCCTTGGTTATTATCCATTAAGCTAAGCTAGTAAGTAACAATCCTTCGATAGACCCTAACTTGTTGGCAGCAGTTCCTCTTTTTGGTTGTACCGGGGATTTATCGAATTCTAAATCTCCATTTATCATTTTTAGCTCCCGGATTTTTCGCCGGTAATTTTTAACCCGGGATGAATCATAGCCATGTTCCTCGGTCAAGTCCATTAAACGCATTTTGGCTATCTCTTGCCTTAATTGAATTATCTCCTTCATTTTTTGTCCTCCGTATATATAAAATTTAAATATTATTCTTTTACTATCATATTTTCTTGCTTTGTAATTATTTTAATAATTATTGCTTTCTCCGTCAGTAGCCTAAGCTACACATTTAGCGGTTTTTTTGCAAGGTCCTGTAGAAATGCGCTGGCAGGGTTGCCAGCGCTTGTCATAATGCCTCAATTAAATTTAGCCAAAAATTACCCACCATTAATCATTTGGATAATTTTGGGTTTCTGTTGCAAACCTTTAACCTAGTTAGCTCTTGTCCCTTATCAAAAACAATCATCGTTGGATAGCCTTCTACTCCGTACTTTTCTACAGCTTCTTTGTTTGCATCATAATCCAGCATCACGATTTCTACACCTTCAATATCTTTGGCCACATCCTTTAATACGAAGCTTAGCATTTTGCAAGGTCCGCAGGTCTTTGAATAAAAATCCACTAACAGCCTTCCTCCGCTGATCAACTGTTCTAATTCTGCCCCACTTATCTCTTTAACTGTAACAGCCATGTTAGGACCATCCTTTTTAGTTTAGTTTTTCAATATATTTTGCAACCGACTGGGCAGCTATGGCTCCATCACTGCAAGCAGTTATGACCTGTCTCAAGTGCTTGCTAATAATATCACCCGCCCCGTAAATACCTGGCACACTAGTTGCCATATAGGCATCAGTTTCAATGTAGCCATAGTCATTTAAGATTCCCAATTCCTTAAAGGCTTCTGCTGTTGGTTTTAATCCAATGTATTCAAAGGCCCCATCTGCAAAAATAGTAATCTCCCCTGGGGTTTTTGTGGATCTTGCCTTTAATCCTTCAAATTTATCCGAGCCCAGAAACTCCAATATATCGTAATACTCGTAGACTCTAACATTTGCCAATGCCTTTAGCTTATCACAGGCCGACGGATCAGCAGTTAAATTAAATAAAGTAACAACGGTGACCTCTTGAGCCAGACCTGCTAAATAGATAGCCTCCTCAACGGCTGAGTTACCCCCGCCAATAACGATTACCTTTTTACCCCTATAATGGGGACCGTCACAAATGGCACACCAGCTAATACTAGTTCCGGCAAAATTTATTTCTCCAGGCACCCCGAGCATTCTTGGCTTTGTTCCGGTTGCGATAATGACAGCCTTTGCTGTAAAGGACAGCCCCTCTTCACAAATTAGTTCTTTAAGGTTGCCTTCTGCTCTAATGGAAGTTACTGTCCCATAATCAAAGTTAACACCAAGCTCCAGGGTATGCTCAAACATTTTAATTGCTAGCTCCGCACCGTTAATTGTTCCCATGCCGGTATAGTTTTGAATTTCAAAGGTATTGACAATCTGACCCCCTGGGGCCAGCTTGTCTAGAAGCAGCACCTTCAAATTTGCCCTTGCTGCATAAATGGCCGCTGTCATTCCAGCGGGACCAGCACCTATAATTGCCACATCATATTGAGCCATTTCATCGCCTCCACAATTTCCCACTGTAAAACAAAGTAAATTCTTATACTAATTTTATCAAAAAGATAAAGTAATCGTGATAACATACACTAACACTTATCAACTTTAGTCTCTAATCTTAAAAAAGATCTCAGAAAGGCACTAAAGATAAATCTCTCCTTAGTGCCTTTCCTTACTAAATATAATTTTTTAGAGATTAACAGTTACCCCTGTTTCATATTTCTTATCATCGATGATTAAAGAAATTTTAAATTCACCGACTAGCTTTTCTTTACTAATGGGGAATTCAACAGCCCGCTCATCACTTTCCTGGAAGGTGCCCACGCACATGGCTAGGAATGGTCGTTTAGTTGTAGGTATAAAATAACTGTGGGTTGTTTCTCCTTCCAACTGCAGCAAGACCATCTGGCCCTTCTCAAAGGTTGCTTTGAGTATTAGCCTATCTTCTTCTTGACCCAGCTTGACATTATACTGTTCTGGAACCATCCCACCTGCCTCTGCAGGGGGAATAGTTGTGAACTCCTCGGTAACACCTAAAGTACCTAATAACTCACCTTTTCCCAGACTTAATACATCCTCGGCACAATATAGTTTTAATTTTTCTGCTCGATAGAAGTTGGCCGGCAGATGCATTTCATACATTAATACATTATCTTTTAATTCCACTGTGATGGAATTTAGCACTACCTTTTTCTCATCTTCACCCCTAAATTGTACCGGGGGCTTATTGCAGGTCTCACCCTCGAACGTTCCTATGCCACCAGAGTGTACCAGGTAATGGCCTTCCCCATAATACTCCACATTGCAGATGTATGTGGAAAAGAACTCTGCTCCCCTTTCCTTGCCATACTGCCATACTTGTTGAATTTCCATTTTACCTGTATCAATTCTATATCTTACTCCCCGGGAGAAATTATCCTTTGCGGGCAAGTATTTTTCTTTAACCTTAGCCTCCAGTGACCATTGTCGAAGGCCATAATATCACCGTCCGGCAATACAACACAGGCGTGCTGTTCATACTGCCAATCAAAATCACCCTCACCCACCGGCTTAAAGAAGTATTTATCCACTAATTCCTGGGGCCAGCCTTCCGGGTCTCCAATAATCCAATTCAAGGCTCCGGTTTCATAGTCCAGGTTGATAATGGCATCCTGATGTCGTCCAGATAGTGTTAAGGAGTGGGTCCTTTTATCATACCAAACAGCGTTGTTGTGGAACCAGTCATGACCGTCCTGACTGCCGGAGCCGCCTACATTTGTAGGCAGAACCTTTTGATAATCCCAAGTCTTTAATATCTGCCCGGTTTGGCGATCAACAAGTACCAGCATATCCTCCACTGTACCCCTGGGCAGATCCTGGGTTAGGATTAACAGGTTGCCATCTTCCATTTCAAATTGGTCATGATGGTACCCACCTGGCAAACGATATTCTTTATAGATCTTTCCGATGATGCCCATTTCATAGATGCCGGTTGTATGGTAAGGAGGCATTAGTAAACGATGTGTGCCAATGAGCAAACGACCATTCTTTACTCTCTTTAAATCAAAGGCAAAGTTTAGTGTACCGTACCAGCGGACATCTCCACGATAATCATAGCCTGCAGTAAATGCATCTGAGGTTGGAGTAACAAACATAATGTTATCCTGGAAATATTCGGCAGTGGTTGTGAGTTGAGTAGGAAGCTTTACTTTATCTGGTGCTTGCTCTGTTTGAATAGTAACAACCCTACTCTCCCCATTACCTAAGACCAGTTCGATCCTATTAATCCAACCTGGATAAAGCCCATAGATGGGAATCATATGTTCGGTTGCTTCAGCAAAGCTGAAGCTAATATCCCCGGCCTCTTCCTTTCCTTTAACAACTATGGAAACTGTGGTCGGTTCCGCTGTTTTAAACATTAGCAAAGCTGTTAAAGGAGCAATTAGGTAGGGATTTAGTTTTACATAGGGGTTCTCAAAAGTATGATCACCCTTTTGATATTCTGCCAAAAATGCTTGCTCCGCCTGGTACTGCTGGGTAATCATGTGGTCAAACTGCTTAAATTTTACAGTCATCTCCATCCTCCTTAATTTTATAGTTAGTTAGCTAGTAGATCAGGTTTGCTAAAGGCATACCGATTAATAAATATAAAAAGAAGGAACTAATTACAATGATGCCGCCATACTTTAATACGTCCTTTGGATCCACCCATTCTTTATTGCCAATCAAAATAGCTGCATAGGGAGAGGCTGCCGGTGTCAAAATGGCCATATGCAAGGCAAAAATTACCGCTGTAGTAATTGCCACGGGATTGGCGCCATTTTGTGAAGCAAAGGTATAAATAATGGGCATTAGGAGTACACCCATGACACCGTTGTTGGCAATATTTGTAATAGTCATTGAGAACAATAGCAGGATTGTAGCAAAAACTATAGGAGAGCGATCCCCCAATAAGGGGTTTAACGCTTGGATAGTAAACTCTTTAATGCCGGTCCCCTCTCCAGTTAACGCCCCGGAGATAACCATAGCCATACATACCAAAAAGTAAACATCCCAGGTAACATAACGACCAATAATCTCCTTGAAATCAATAACTGGTTTATTATCCACTTTAATTGAGCACAGTCCTACAATGAAGAAAAGTACTACTCCCACTGGACCGATTTTATCTATGAAAGCAATAACCCCAATTGTTTTTGGTAAAATACTTGGTAATAAAATTAAAATCAGGTAGCCAAATAAACATCCAAACAAGATTTTTTGCTGCAGAGTCATTGGAGGCAGCTTGTCCTGTTCGAATCGTTCGGTATTAATATTAGCAATTTTACTCATATCAGGTCTAAAAACAAACTTGATTAACAGGCTGTAAATTACAATACCTAGAGAACACATAACAAAGCCAAAGACCATGTAAGGCAGGTAATCCAACTGGGTTTTTGTTACCTTTTCAAAGGAACCAACTATCATTAAGCTGAGCCGGTAAATGGTTTTGCCGCTTGGCCAGAGATAGCCCCAAACATAGTACCAACCACCATTATGGCTGTGTACTTATCTCCTTTTTATATCCTACGTCCTTTAACACATTGTAAAGAATAGACCACATTAATAGCAAAGCAGGTAGAATGTTTGCTGACAGAGCAGCTAATACATAAGCAGTATAGATAAAAATAAAACTAAATATTACCGGACGACCGTTAATCATTTTTCTTGTCAAAAACCATCTGCTAATGTATTGAGTAACACCTGCATGTTGTATTGCACCAAATAGAATCATTGCAAAAAGCACCAGTACAGGAACAGTGTCTCCAAAGGATGACATTAGCACTTCTTTTAAACTGGCATATTCAGTTATACTTAAAGCAACAATACCTAGCAAACTGGGCCATAGTATAGAAACAAACGACCATAAGTAAATCAAACCAATAAACACACCAAGAACCTGCATACCAACTGGTGTAATAGGCTCAAAGGCGCCAGGGAACCAAAGCCGAACATAAATAAAAGACCGATTACACAGTGAATATAATATAAAGTATTATTTGGTGGTGCTGTTTGTGCAACGCTTGCACTAATGGTTTTATTCACTAATTAATTCACTCCTCTTCAACTAAGGTGGAAATAACCGAAAAACCACTATTTTTATAACTTTAACTACATATAAGCCTAATAAATCTCCCCCTTTTCATTTGCATTTTGTGTGTTTTTTTACAAGGTTATAATATCAGCTTTATCATTAAATAAAAGATAACATAGACTAACACTTCAGTAAGTTTTTGATATTTAGATGACATTATTTTGGTACTATACCGGACAAGGAAAATAAAAAGCTACAGGTTAATAACCCATAGCTTTTAGCTAATAGTCTATAGTTTTTTCTGCCCTGGCATAACTTGTTAATAGTTTTTCATTAAGAATTATAATACCTTGCTTGTCTTTATCAATAATGCCTTCCTCTTTGAGGGCTTTTAATATCTTGGCCACAGTTACCTTATGGATACCTAAAAAGCGGCCTATTGTTGTGTAATTGCTGTAGTCCTTATTTACTATAAGTTTGCCCTGTCTAAGTTGCGCATTCTTCAACAACTGCTCACAAAGGCGGTTTGCCACCTTCCCCTCCTGTCTGGCTTGAAAGGAACCAGCAAGTTCCCTTAACTCATACATGGCTAATGTTATTAATTGATTTAAAAGTTCTGGCTTGTCTTTTATATAATGAAGAAAATTTTTCTTAGGTATTCTATAGCATTTGCAAGTGGTATCTGCAATAAAATTGTTCGAACTAATACCATTGCTATAGATAATCAAAACACCCAGGGTAGATTGGACAAAATTTTCCGATGATTTTTTAACACCAAAGACAATTTCATCACCTTTTTCCGTAATGGTTGACCGATGACAAGTGCCGCTCATTAAATAGTACAAATACTGAATTTCTTCCCCTTGCCTTATAATATATTCACCTTTCTTAAATTCGCAGAGAACAACACCAGGCTGTTTAAGCAAATCCATGCTGGCTCCCCTTTCTCTAGGCAATGAAGAATCATATTAACTAAATTGTTTTAAATATTCTCCAATCATTTTAAATTCCCTTGAACAATTATTCTATTTATATATATATTATAACCTAATTTTTAGCAACTTGCTTTGCTTCACTGCCAAGGAATCTTTTTGCTTAAAGCACATTAAAATGTCCTTGATTTATATTATAATATTGTAATATAATTAATTTGCGGAACCTCTTACCCGAATTATACAATTTGATAAGGGGCAAAATAAAAATCCGGGCTAGTAAAAAACAAACAAAATTGGAGGTGCTATTTTATGAAAATTGAATTTTACGAGCCACCCATGTGTTGCCCCACCGGCATTTGTGGCCCGAGTGTGGATGAGAAACTGGTCAAACTGGTTGAAAATATAGATACTCTTAAAAAGAAATATACTGGTTTAGAAATTGAGCGCTATATGATGACTCAGCAGCCTTCAAAGTTCAAGGAAAATGATAGCGTTTATAAATTAGTAAAAGAGCAGGGTAAAGACGTACTTCCAATCGCAACATTCAACGGTGAGGTAATTAAGACAGGTGGCTATCCCACTCTAGATGAGATGGAAAAGATAATCCAGAAAAGCTAGGAGATGAATTTAATGAAAACAAAATATATATTCTTTTCAGGTAAAGGTGGTGTAGGAAAAACTTCTATGGCATCCACAACAGGTGTTTATTATGCTGATCAAGGTAAAAAAACACTTATTGTGACAACAGATCCCGCCGCTAATCTATCGGATGTTTTTGAGCAAGAAATTGGACATCAGGTTACAAAAATAACCGGGATAGATGGCCTGTTTGCCATGGAGATTGATCCGGACAAGGCCACCGCCGAATATAAGGAGAAGTCTTTAGCTCCGCTAAGGGATTTATTTGATGAAGAAATGATCGGGATTGCTGATGAACAATTAAGCGGTCCCTGTACCGAGGAAATGGCCTCCTTTGATAAGTTTATTGATTTTATGGATAAGGATGAATTTGATATTATCATCTTTGACACTGCCCCAACTGGTCATACCATAAGGCTGTTGGAACTGCCCGTTGATTGGAGTAAACATATTGAGGAAAGCTCTAAGGGTAGTGGGCAAACCTGTATGGTCCAGTGGCCCTCATTCAAGACAGCAAGAAAAAGTATGATGAGGCGGTGGCAAAATTAAAGGACACTAGCCAAACAGACTTTATATTTGTCATGCAGCCTGAGCAAACCTCCCTGGATGAGACCATCAGATCATCAAAGGAACTTAGGCAAATTGGAATCGAGACATCGACAATAATTGTTAATGGTTTTATCCCCAAGGAAGAAGCGGTCAACCCCTTCTTTAAATCAAGGTATGACATGCAGCAGGGCTATCTGGGCAAAGCAAGGGCTGCCTTTAAAGGCTTGCCAATCAAAACAATGAAGTTATTTGATTCTGAGCTTAAGGGAATTGATATGTTTAGAAGATCTGCCAGTAAATTATTTTCAGGAAGTGATCAAAATTAATACTATCGGCAAACTAATTTATCCCAACAAGGGACAAAGAAAAAATATCTTTTATTCAGGCAAGGGTGGTGTCGGCAAGACCTCATTAGCCTGCATTACTGCCATCCAGACAGCTAAAAGGGGCTTTAAAACCCTTCTTATGACCACAGATCCCGCTGCTCATATTGGCAATGTCCTGGATAGACCAGTAACCGAGGAAATCACTAAAATTGATGGGCTAGAAAATTTATATGCAGTAAAGATAGAGCAGAAAAAGGCAACGGAAGAATATAAAAATAAGGTATTGGAAGATGCCAGAATAAATTTCGATGAGAACACCGTTAGGACAATGGAGGAAGAATTGAATTCCCCCTGCACCGAAGAAATGGCTTCATTTCAAAAATTTATAGAATACGCCAGCCTAGAGGACTATGAGGTAATTGTCTTTGATACGGCACCCACCGGGCATACCTTACGGCTTTTGGAATTGCCTATGGACTGGAGCAAACAGATCCAGCTAAAGGCCGGCTTAACTACAGAAATTAGTGAGGCTGACAAAAGGCAAAAGGAGCAGTTTGACAAGGTAATACAAATGATGAAGGACGAAAATTCCACACCTTTGCCTTTGTCATGTACCCGGAAAAAACCCCTATTATAGAAGCCTACAGGGCTTCTGAGGAATTGGGTACCGTGGGAATTAAGACCCAATTGGTTGTGGCAAACTTAATAATTCCTGAGGAACAGGCTATAACACCTTTCTTTAGAAAAAGAAGGGAAATGCAAGAGAAATACCTTAATGAAATAAAGGATAGTTTTCCATCGGCACAAATGCTTAAGGTTCCCATGTTTGAAAGGGAAATCAAAGGCTTAGACATGCTGCAAAGGGTATCCGATACAATATTCTAATGTAAAGTCTCTTTGCACCCCCTAGGGTGCAATTTTTTTTWAATTGACATCAAGGGACTTCCATGTAAATTGCCTAAAAAAATGCCCCGCCATAGGCGAAGCTGAATAATGGGGAGGGTTATCTATATAAAAGCACTTTAAGTGCTGCCATACAGGCCTTGCAGGTTTTCCAAACTTGCACGGCTTTCTTCTATACTGCGGGTTTCCAGCACAATATTGCCTGTAAAACTAGCCCTTTTCAGTGCTGCTATTATTTGTTTATAGGGTACACTGCCCGCACCCACAGGATTGTGCTCATCCCTTTCACCATTATTATCCGAAATATGAACCCCCACCAGTTCAGGAAGTATCCTTTCAAAAACCTCGAAGCAATAACTGAAGTTAACCATGTGGGCATGGCCGAAATCAAATACTAGTCCCAGCCTGGAAGATTTAATTTGTTCCAATGCATACAGCAGCTCATCAACCTGCCAGCCAAATAGGTTAGGGTAAGGAGGAACATTTTCTAGGGCTATAATGGTTTTATTGCCCTTGCTCCTATCTAAAAGCTCCTGCAAAAAGCAGACAAGTCTTGTCCTCCCTTCGAAAAAATCCTTTGAAGTATCACCTTCCACCTCACCAGGATGCAAAACCATATATTTGCAAGATATCTGCTCGGCAATATCCAGGCTTTGAAGTAGTACTTTTAGTGTCTCCTTTTGAACTGCCGGGGAATTACTGATGGGGTTAATTTGTTCTATGGGGGCATGCAACGTCCAATTAATCCCTTCTGACAACCCAAATTCCCTTAAGGCTATTATTCTTTTGTCAGGCCAGTTTAATAGTTCCCGATGCCGCTGTTCCAATAAAATTTCTATGGACCTCCACCCCTCCCTGATTAAAGATGGAAGTGCAGCTTGAAGGGGCTGCTCATAGAGAGCATATGAGGAAATGGAAAAGTCTCTGTTATTCATAAGCTTCACACCTACTTAATACCAGAATGCATAAAACTATTCATAAATTGACGCTGAAAGAGAAGAAAGGCAAGTAATAAAGGGAAAACAACCATAAGGGTTGCTGCCGAAACCTCTACCCATTGGGCTCCCGTTTCAAAGGATTGGGCAAAAATAGCCAACCCCACTGTCAATGGACGGTTTTCCACTGAATTGGTAACAATCAGGGGCCATAGGAAATTATTCCAGTGATAACTAACGGAAACTAGCCCAAAGGCAATATATGTTGGGCGGGCCAAGGGGATGTAAATTTTCCATAGGGTCTGCCACCAACTGCAGCCCTCCATTTTAGCGGCTTCCTCCAATTCGTAGGGTACTGTCTTAAAGGTTTGCCTAAGAAGAAATATTCCAAAGGCAGAGGCAAAGTAGGGCATCATTATGCCCAGCTTTGTATCAAGCAGTGAAAGATCACTTAATACATTGTAATTGGGAAAAATCAAGATGTCAGCAGGCACCATTATCTGTACAAGAAACAGCATAAAGATAACATCCTTGCCTATAAACTCCATCCTGGCAAAGGCATAGGCTGCCAGGGTGGTGGTCACAAGCTGTACTGCGAGAATTCCCAAAACCAGAATAAAGGTGTTTAGATAATATGTTGCAAAGGGAGCTGAATCCCATACCTTGCTGAAATTGGCTAGAGTATAGCTAAAACTTAGCTTGGCCGACAAAACACTCTCACGGGTCTGAAAGGCTGACCATACGGCCCAAACAAGGGGAATCAGCCAAAGGATTCCCAGGGCCAAGATGCCCCCGCGGCTTATATTACCCAGCATGATTCCCCTCCTAGTTGTAGTGTATTTTTTATCCAGACTGAAGAACTGTACTGCTGCCAAAACCAGAAGTATAAATATTAACAAAATAGTCAAGGTTGAGGCCATACCCTTATCCCAGAAGGTAAAGGCCGTTTCATATATGTAGTACAATAATAGATTACTGGCGTTTTCCGGACCACCTCTGGTCATTATAAATAGGTGATCCACCAGCTTGAAGGAATTGGTCACAGCAATGATCATGACAAATAAGGTTGTAGGCATCAACAGCGGGAAAGTAATTTTCCAGAATACAGTCCACCGGGAAGCACCGTCAAGCTCTGCCGATTCATAGAGCTCCTGGGAAATACTTTGCAGACCGGCTAGATAAAAAATCATAAAATACCCGGCCTCTTTCCATATAATCATGACAATCATGGCCCACATGACAAGCTCCTGACTTCCCAGCCAGTTTAAGCCCTGCATGCCAAAACACTTGAGCAGCCGGCTCATTAATCCGTATTCCGGCGTGTAAATAAACAGCATATATTGGCCACTGCAATCATGGGAATGATGGTGGGATAAAAGAAAGCTGTGCGCAAAAAGCTTTTCTCCCGGATTGACTTATTGGCAAAGAGGGCCATTATTATGGCTAAGGCCATGCTTGTTGGTACTGTGCCCAGGGCAAACCAAAGGTTATTAGTCAATACTTTCTGTAAGACATGGTCGTCCATCATTTCCCTATAGTTGTTTATCCCGGTGAAGAGGGGGTCCGGGGTTCCCAGACCCGCCTGAAAAAAGCTAAGGTAAAAGGTTTGCATCACGGGATAAAAGGTGAACAGCAGGAGAAATATGAACGAGGGAAGGAGGAATAACCAGGCATATATATTCACTTTGAACTGCTCAAGGAATTTTCCCTTATTCATTTTTCGCTTCCTAACATTGTTTACTTGTTAAAGGGGGCCAGCACCTTGTCGGCTTCCTCCTGGGCTTTTTTCAGAGCCTCCGCCGGCTGCGCTGTGCCGGTTATGGCAGCCTGAATGTTGTCACCGATAGTCTTGTAGATTTTACCATTGTGGTGGGTGGAAAGTTCTGCAGATGCATATTCTAACTGATCCCGGGCAACCGCTGCGTAGGGGAAGTCAGCAACGTACCCTTTCATGAGGTCAGTTTCATAGGCAGACTTGCGGTAGCAACATAGCCTGTATCAATACTCCACTGGGCAGCCCTTTCCGGCTCGGTCATCCACCGGATAAACTTCCAGGCAGCTTCCTGTTTATCTTCGGAGATTCCTTTAAATACATAGAAGTTGCCGCCGCCAGTGGGGCTGGCATAATTTTTCTTGGCAGGCAGGAAGGCCACTCCAAAATCAAACTTGGCATTATTCTTAACGTTGGTCAAATTGCCGGTGGTGTGATACATCATGCAGTTTTACCCTCCAGGAAATCTGAAGGAACAGTAGCCCACTCAAGTACACCTTCAGGCATGGATTTATGCTTTTGGGCCAAATCCACCCATAACTCCAGGGCCTCAATGTTTTCTGGTGTATCAAAGAATACCTTCTTGCCATCATTGGACATTAGGTTTTTACCGTTTTGTAAGGCGAAGGCTTGGAAGAGCAGTATTGGTAGCCGGTGGTGGGGATTTCAACACCATAACGGCCAGCTTAGTGAGCTTCTTTGAGTACTCAACCAATTCATCCCAGTTTTTGGGCGGCTGTTCAGGATCTAGGCCAACCTCCCGGAAAGCATCCTTGTTATAGTATAAAACGATGGTACTGCGCTGGAAGGGTATACTCCAGGTCTTGCCCCCGGTTTGGGAATTCATCATAAAGGCCGGATAAAAGTCGTTGATATATTCTCTGCCTCCATCCTTAGCAATAAGATCATCCAGGGGTATAATGGCATCCATATCCAGCATGGTATAAAGTTCCGTGGATAGGAGCACAGCCACATCCGGTGGATTGTTACTCTGTACTCCAGCCTGTACCTTTACATTGGTATCGGCATAGCTGCCTGTATAAACTGGTTTCACAGTAATATTGGGGTTTTCTTTAGTAAACTCGCTGGCCATCCCTTCAATTACCTTGGTTAAAGGACCACCAACGGCTATGGGGTAATAAAATGTAAGTTCTACCTGCTTTTCTTCATCCCCTTTAGCTGCATTTCCGGCAGAGTCGCTCCATTGGAGCAGCCTGTAAAAATAAGCATAGAGATTAGGCACAGGCTAACAAGCTTTAATACTAACCGCATAACTTTTCCTCCTTCATCATTGTCCTTTCATTAACGGTAATTAATTTACCCGTACTCTGCTCAAAGAGCAGTATATTTTCGAAACGGAAACCTATCTCAAGGGAATCTCCACCTTAAACTGCCACTGGCCCATCCATTTAGCCCGCCATCTTTGCCCGGCCAGGTTAAAGCCCACCAGAGTTTCTGAACCAAGGAGTTCTGTTTCCTCCACGCTAACTGTAAAACACTGTAAATCCGAGACTGAATTATCCGGGCTATACCTTTCCAGAAACTCCGGCCTGATCCCTAAAACCAAGGGGGTATTAGGGGCAATGTTCCTTTGGTCCACTGGCAAAAAGAGGCTCTGAATCCCGTTTTTCAGCCTAACACCCCATTGATTGCCTCGCCTCTCCCATACCCCCGATGCAGTATTGATGGTGGGAGAACCAATAAACTCAGCTACAAAGAGATTTTCAGGCCGGTTGTAAACATCCAGGGGTCTGCCTATTTGCTGAACTCTACCCTCCTTTAGAATCAACATCCTGTCTCCCATGGTCATAGCCTCAACCTGGTCGTGGGTTACATAAATCATGGTGATGCCAAGGTCCTGCTGTAGTTTTTTTAGCTCTGTTCTCATTTGTCCCCTCAATTGAGCATCAAGATTGGAAAGGGGCTCGTCCATGAGGCAAATGGGATGCTGACTTACAATGGCCCTTCCCAGGGCAACCCTTTGCCTCTGTCCACCGGACAATTGGCGGGGCTTACGCTTAAGGAGTTCTCCAATGCCCAGCATTTCCACCGCCTTGGTAAGTCTCCTTTGGCACTCAGGCTTTGCAATCCTACGAACCTGCAGCCCAAAAAGGATATTTTCCTCTACCGTTAAATGGGGATATAGGGCGTAGTTTTGGAATACCATGGAGATGCTGCGCTTGCTTGGGGGAACATGGTTCATGGGCTGTCCGGAAATAAGCACTAAACCTGAACTAATTGTTTCCAATCCTGCTATCATTCTAAGGGTGGTTGATTTGCCACAACCCGAGGGACCAAGCAGCACGTAGAATTCCCCGTCTTGTATTTCTGCATTGATATCATAGACCACTTGCTGCTGCCCATATAGTTTAGAAACCTGCTGCAGCTCTACCTTGGCCAAAAAATCTCCTCCTCCTTAAATTCGTCATTGATAATTCCATAGGTTTTGGTCACACATTGATACAGCGCAGGCACCTGCCTAAGGGCAACCTCTATTTCTGCTTTGTTTTTAATTAAGCCTCCAGCGATAATGGGTATAGGAAGTTGTTCCTTTAGTTCAGAAATGGCTCTGGGGATTAGGCCTGGCATTACTTCAACTACATCGGGATTGATCTGTCTCAAATTATTTACACCCTGCTCCATGGCATTGGTGTCAATAAGGAATAATCGCTGCACTGTAAGAAGGCCCTCATTTTTAGCTGCTTTTACAAGATGCCCTTTGGTAGAAATTATTCCGTTGGGTCTTACTTGCTGGGCTAAGTATTTAATTCCAGCAGGATCGTTGCTTAAACCGGCAATAAAATCGGTATGTAAAAAGACTCCCTTTCCACAGCCTCTGATCCTTTCAACATATTGGTTTATGGTGAGCAGATCGCCGGTCAGCAGAAATACAATCGGCACTTTACTCTTACAGGCCTGCTGGATATCCCCGGCATTGCGAACAGCAGCAATGACCCGGCTTTGCCCCAGGCAGTTAAACCAGTTTTGCATTTCTGAATACACCTCCCTTACCGATTAATTCACCCATGTTGTATAGTATGTAATCGGGAAAAATAGCCTTTTGTTTTACGTCATCATAATTACTAACCCCAGTTAATACCAGGCGGTCTTTATTCCACTCTCTAAACCCAGTAAAATATCTGTTTCTAACCGATCACCGACCATCAAGCACCTTTCCCTCGGTCTGCCAATTATGTCTAAGGCTTTTTGTGCGTAATACCTAGATGGTTTTCCAATGACAGCGTGGGTCTTAACGGAGCTTGCCACCTCAAGGCTTTTACCAGGGCCCAGGTGTCTGGTATTACATCATCCTGAACTGGACAATTGGGATCGGGGTTAGTTGCCACAAGCATGGCCCCCTGCGTAAGGCCTGAACACCCCGATGGAGCTTCTCATAATTAAAACCCCGATCTAACCCCACCAGGAGGTGGGTTGCTAATTTTGGATTGTGGGTGGTCCTTATATCAAATCCCTCCAACTCATCGGCCAGTGCCTTTTCTCCCACCAGCATAACTGTGGCATCGGGGTAACATTCACTGAAATAGAGTCCTGACATATAGGCGGACGTAATTATTTCATTTAGCGGCACCGTCAGCCCAAATCTTTCTAACCGCCTTTGACAATCCCGCCGAGTTTGAACCGAAGTGTTTGTCAAAAATGCTATGTCCTTGCCTATTCGCCGCAGATACTCTATAGTCGACTGCACATGGGGAAGTAAGCTATCGCCAATAAAAACTGTGCCGTCAAGATCAAAAAGGTAAGCTTCAAAAAGGTCTCCATTGACTGTCATGCTAGTCTCCTTACGTCAAAAATGACAAAAACCCTCATGCACAGTTAAAAGTGCCCTTACTACCAAGGGTATACTTTTATCACTGTACACAGGGTTTTCTCATATTCTCATACCCTCACAGCAAAGCATTGTTTTATTTACCCATATAATACTAGACCATTGTTAAACCAGCATTACAATTACATTTTTTTCTTGTAAGGGATAGATTAATAAAAGAATCGCCTGTTTTATATCCCAGGCGATTCTTTACCTTTGGTCAAGTCAATGGAATTTATTTGTTCAAATATACTACCCCATCAGTTCTTGTGATCTGAAAGTTTAAGTTGTCCTTTATATTTAAAACCGCGAACTCTTGATTATGGTCTTTACTTCTAAAACTAATACCATATCCGTTGTTTTCCGGATAACCATACAAATAACAAACTACCTTTCCATTCTTTAAAAAACTATCTGATTCATTCCTTCACTAACCGTTTCGCTTATATTATCCCATTTGTACCCTACCGCAGCAAATATTTTCTCTTTAGATACCTTTGTTATATTTTATCCAGTAGCATACACCATTGCCTATACTTCTCTTGATTAATTGTTTGTTTGAAAAGAGCTTTCGTTGCTATTATGAACCGAATTTTCCTTAGTAGCGGACTCCCCATGTCCCGGCCCATAAAGGTTTAATACTATGACTCCCACTATAATTAAGGTAATTCCTGTGATGCTGGCAAAATTGACCTTTTCCTTCCAAATTAAAATAGAAATGATGACAGTGGCTACTGTCCCTAAACCTGACCAGATGCATATGCCATGTTTAATGGTATTGTCTTAAGTGATAAAGACAAAAAGAAGAAAGCTACAGTAAAGCTTACCAGCAACCCCAGCGTAGGAAACAACTTAGAAAACCCCTCCGATGCTTTAAGTAGAGAAGTCCCAATAAGTTCGCTTACAATTGCAAGCATTAAGTATAAATAGGCCACTATTAATTATCCCTCCATATTAAGCTAAGCAAATTTGCTCAGGCCGAGCGAGCGGCTTCTTGTAAGAATTCTTTATACCGGGGACTCATTCCTTTTATTGCGGGTTTAATTCTTTCATATGAACCAAAAATACCTTTTCAGCATAATATTAATATGGAATAAAGTTCCAATGTTTTAATGTGTTTAAGTGATAAGCCACTTCCTAATTGATGTAGTAAGGAGGTACAGTAATGTCAGATATTGCTAACCATCCCCTTCTCATAGAAGGTAAAATAAACAACAGCTTTAGTCATAAAGATACTATTATGGCAAGACAGACGCCTGGGGGGCCATTGAAAATGGCGGTTTTGAAAATCCAACATTATATCCCTGGTATGGCACAGGTAGGCTGTATACTGATGCAGCCTTTGTAGGGAGACAATATTGCTTCCTTTACACTGATAGTTATATTGCTCAATATACCCTTCCTTTAGATACTAGCAGAGATTATAGACTAAATTTTTATATGGCTAGATTTACAGAAAACACTAGCGGTTCTGTTTATCTAAACTTTTCAGCAGATATTAATTATGAAGCTTTAATTCCTATGACTGAGATTCCCTTTTATAGGTATCGTCAGGTTATTTTCACTATTCCAGTTAGTCGATTAACCTTCTCAGATACTCCTCCTATGGTGTTATCTTTATTGGCATAAGAAATTTTGGATATGCCGGGGTAGACCAGGTTTTTCTGAATCCAATAATTTCTATAGATCCACCAATTCGTGAATAATTAGGTGTAATATAACAAACAACCCCTTATCTGTGAAAAACTCTTCTCCAGAGGGTTTTTCAGCGAGCCATCACTAATGATATAAGGCTATAGTTAAATAAGCTTCATTATCATCAAAGCAAAATTTATAAATATTTAATTCAACGGGTAATCTTTTACCGTCTTTAGTGACATGAACCCACCCTACAATTAGCTTATTGCATTGGTTCACCACATCAATATTTTTAGATAGCTTGCTTAAATAAACTCTTTCACAAAGCATCCTAGGGTCCAGGTTAAGAAATTCCTCCCTACTATACCCTAAAATACGCAATACAGCATTGTTGACTTCCATAAACCTCGGGTTACCTTCCGAGTCATAATTCGATAGGTACATAGGTATATCAGACATTAAAAAAAAATTGTCTACTGTATGTGTGTGTTCATCTAAAGGGTTCCTTTTCCCCGTAAAACCAAGTAGATATGCTGGTGTACAATTAAGGCTTTTAGCTAAAGCATTAATAATATCAAGACTTGGTGAACGGTCTCCTACTTCCCAATGACTAATCGCTCCCCTAGAAACATTCAACATAGTAGCTAGTTTTTCCTGAGTTAATTTTCTTTCTAATCGTAGCTTTCTTAACCTCTTAATAAAAAGTGATTTATTAAAAAACATAGGGTTTTTCACCAACTTTAATCTATTATTACTGATTATTGTTGATTTAACAACCGAGATTCACTAATGCTATATTTGAACATTAGTTCTGTTTTTATGTTTATAATACTCATTTATTAGTTTCATTAGTTTGGTACTTGCTTCTATAAACTGGGGATCTTTAATATCAATATTTTTTGATATTAGCAGATACAATTCATCCTTTAGCCTGTTTATTTCATCTAATAATTGCTCAGGTTCTTTATTAATTTTTATCACTTCTTTCAAGAAAAGTAAAACAACAAATATTTACTGACAATATAAATATTAACATAACCTAAAGACAATAATTATTTACTTTAACTAATATATACAAAATGGATCATAAAATGGTATTTGCCCCATTATGTTGTATCACTGTCTGGAAATAAAACAGGTTACCCTTAGGGCAACCTGTTTTTATTACCAGTAGCAAAACTAGTTAACTATGGTGTAAAGAAGGTAAAAGCCTAGAATAATCAGAGCTAAACCACTAATCTTTTGTATTGACCGAGTTAACACACCAAATCGTGAATAATTCTTTAAAATTGATGTAAATGTTCCCGCAGCCAATAGTGGTATACTTCTTCCCATTGCAAAGATAAAGAGAAGTAAAAATCCGTACCAGGCACTACCTTTAGCAGCAGCATATGCCAAAACTGTTGCGGTTATAGGGACGGTACAAGGGGAAGCTATTATGGCAAAGGGAATTCCAAGCAAAAAAGCACCCACTACACCGCTGCCCTTTTTGATCCCGGTGGGATTAAACCCCAGACTTGGCAGCTTATAAAGCCCCAGCAGGTTGGCACCCATCAGCACCGCTATAAGTGCGGCCAAGTACCACACCAGCGTGTTTTCTAAAAACAAACCTCCTATAGCTGAAACAACTGCTCCCACGGTGGCCAAGGTCAGAGACAATCCCAGCACAAAGGCCAGTGACAGGGTAAAACCCTGGTAGCGGGAGCTATTATCATATCCCCCAACATAGGCAACCACCATAACCGCAGTAGGTAGAGTACATGGGCTAAGGCTGCTCAACAAGCCGGCTGATAGGGCTGCCAGCAGGGAAATAATTAGAGAACCACCCAGGAGGGCTTCAAGAGAAGGCATATTACTTCAACACCTTTTCGATAATTTTGTTCACCTCGTCTTTATCCACTTCTCCATACCAGGTCTGCACCAATGTACCTTATTATCCATCAGTACTAGGGCAGGAATAGTTTGAACCTTCATTTCTCTAGCCGTTTTCATTAAAAGATCAGCTTCCGTCTCCTGGTAGATTGAAACATCAATCCAAGCAAAGGTCACTTGAGCACTATATTCCCTCTCAATTTGCTGCACCACCGACCGGTGGGCGGAAATATATTCCATGGTGCTGGGTCAACAGTCCGCATTGTATGTATAGACAACCATTACCGGCTTACCCGTGGCAAAGCTGTCATCAAGCAATTGAGCCAAGGATTTTATGCCAGCTTTATTGCCTTCTGGAAGCTCTTTTATAACTGGTTCTCCCTGTATGCTTTCCATTTTTGACACTTCCTCAGCAGTTTCTAGACCATTCCCAAGCCATAAAGGTTTGGTTCCTAGTGCTAAAAAGGCTAGAATAATGAATGCCAGTACTGCTGTCTTGACGCCTTTGTTCATGACATATCCCCTTTTGACACCTAATTTATTGCTTATATTATAAATTTATTATAGATTACCACTTATATACCTAAGCATCAAGTATTTGTTAAAATTTTACATTTTAACCAGGATTGTTAGGGTCTTAGCCATTTACCTAACCTTAGCCCTTGCTTATAAGTCAAGAAATTTGCTTCCTTATGCCAGGTGCTAGTTGAGTCCTGGTTGATGTGCAGGATAATTTGATTTAAATGCTCACTTATTCTTAGATAGGAATTTATTAAATCCATATGGATGAAGCTGGTATTCTCAGTCTTTGGAGTTCCCTTTCGCATACGGGCTATGTGGCTCATTCTCAAACGGAATTCTAAATCAACAATATCCTCATATGATAACTTGGCCTTATCTACCAGGGTGTTGCTATTAGTAGCTACAGCAGTGTTAACAATTTGTAAATGCTCCACCACTTTTCCGTGTAATGTCCTAATCTCTTCTCTACCAGAAGAAGAAAATTCAAGATTTCTTATATTCAAATTTTCTGCCTTACTCAAGATGTTCCTTTCCACAATGTCACCTATAAATCGTATTCACGAACAATGTTTACTAAGCTCATGGTTCTATTTAAGTCACCTTTTACTAATTGTTGCCTTAATAATTGGGTTAGGTATTTATTCGTAGCTCTAGACAGCAGGTCAACCTGCTCCTCTTTCTCCCTCAATGCATCAGCATGGTCCTGATTGTAAGACTCAAAAAGCGTATATATAGGTTTAATCATATCTGACACAAAATCTGATATCCTTACTGCTTCTTTTGTTGCCATACCAATTGCAATTTCAGGACTTGATAAAAGTGTTTCATCTAAATATTTTGGTACCATACCCACCCCTGCATTATTTTTATTTGGAATTATGAATTCAAGTAGTTTAGCAAACTGCCGTGTAAAAGGAAGAAATAGTATTGCTATCATTATATTWAAAAATGTGTGGATGTTGGCCACCTGAAAACCCCTTGACTGTGTGATTAGCTGCATAATATTACCTATGCGCGAAATAAACGGCAAGAATAATAATACTCCGGTTACCTTAAACAGTAAATGAGCCAGTGCAACCCTTTGTGCTTCTTTTGATGAACCTAAGCTTGATAGTATCGCCGTAAAGGCGGTTCCAATATTGGCCCCTAATATCATATATAAGGCCGCTTCAAGGGTAATAAGATTTTGCATAGCAAGTAACATTATAATTCCTATAGTTGCAGCACTGCTGGCTATAAGGAAGGTAAACACCGCCGCAATCAATATATCTAAAGCCGGGTAGGAGCTAACCTTAAGCAGCAATGCACTGACCGAAGGATCATTCTTTAGCGGGTACATTGTGTCGGCCATTAGTTTAAGTCCTAGGAAAAGGAGACCAAATCCTAAAAATATTAAAGAAAAACGTTTAATCCTAGCCGTTTTCGAAAAAACAAACGCAAAGGCACTAACACATATTATTGGTAATGACAATTCAGTTGCCTTTAATGCTATGAGTTGTGCTGTTACGGTACTACCAATGTCAGCACCTAAAATAACAGGAAGGGTTTCTATCAGGGTAATTATTCCAGCACTAGTTAGCCCTACCAGCAAGACCATGGTTGCTGTACTGCTTTGGAAAAGCAGCGTAATTGAAGCTCCCAGAGCTACACCCATGAGTTTATTTCTAGTGACCCATAGCAGTATTTCACGTAGCTTTTTTCCTGCAACTTTTTGAAGGTTATCTTTAAGTAAAGACATACCATAAAGCAATAACCCTACTCCACCAATCATACTTAAAATTGCCTCGCTCCAGTTCAATTCGGCTCACCTTCTTACTTGAAGACTTTTAGCTAATGTTAACGTTTCTTTACAAATAAATAAAGTGGTTTATTTGCATACAATTATTTAATATTATTTAAAACAATTCTCTTCAGAAATAAAAAAACTGTTAAATCTCCCTCTAAATTTTTCATTTCCAGCTCTATTGTTCTTATATAGCCCCCAAAGAGTTCCCTGTAAAAACGTTGGAATCCGCCATTACTCTAGCTTTAGTAAGAATATATTTAAATAATGTTAAATTCTTACTATTTCAGTAAATCATATCCATATTATGGTTTGTTCTGCTGAAATTGTCTTTGAGGTCAATGTCGTAGGTGGTACAATGTGGTCAAGGGTTGAATCAGCTTTAAACCCTTTTTGGCAACACGTTAGAGGATATAAAGCTCTGACCTTTTCCTTTCAACTGATTTATTAATCAGACCTCCTTACCCCTGTCATTTGTAGTGTATGCCGCTCCATCCATACATCTATGTGTAAATCATCATCTCTTAAATTAAGTTGTAGGTATGCCAGAGTGTAATAGCTAAGTAATAAGAATGAATTATTAAAGGGGATGTAGCAGTCCTCTTTATCTATATATCTGACACCAAAGGTGCCTATCCAGGATCTTTTTGATAAAAAACAAATCTAAGGAGGTACAACCATGGTTCAGGAAAATAAGAAAGGGCTGACTACTGTTGCCGGAGCCCCAGTCGCAGATAATCAAAATGCTATGACTGCCGGTTCAAGAGGCCCGATGCTGCTGCAGGATGTATGGTTTTTGGAAAAGCTTGCCCATTTTGACAGGGAAGTGATCCCCGAAAGAAGAATGCATGCCAAAGGCTCCGGTGCCTATGGCAGTTTTACTGTAACAAATGACATTACAAAATATTCAAAGGCCAGGATCTTCTCCGAGATAGGTAAGAAAACTGAGCTGTTTGTTCGTTTTTCAACCGTCGCCGGCGAGCGTGGTGCTGCAGATGCTGAGCGTGATATCCGCGGCTTCGCTATAAAGTTTTATACAGAAGAGGGCAACTGGGATCTGGTCGGGAACAATACTCCCGTGTTTTTCCTTCGTGATCCTCTAAAGTTTCCTGACCTAAATCATGCTGTAAAGCGTGACCCCCATACAAATATGAGAAGTGCCAAAAACAACTGGGACTTTTGGACTTCCCTTCCGGAAGCACTCCATCAGGTCACTATCACCATGAGCGATCGGGGAATCTCAAAATCTTACAGGCACATGCACGGTTTTGGCAGCCATGCCTACAGCATGATCAATGCCAATAATGAGCGTGTATGGGTCAAGTTTCACCTTGTTTGCCAGCAGGGGATCGAAAATTTGACTGACGCTGAAGCAGAAGCCATTATTGCCAAGGATCGTGAAAGTCACCAAAGAGATTTGTTCCAAAGTATTGAGTCTGGTAACTTCCCACGGTGGAAGATGTTTATCCAGGTAATGACTGACGAGCAGGCAGCCAATATGCCCTACAATCCTTTTGATTTGACAAAGGTATGGTACAAGAAGGACTTCCCCTTAATAGAGGTTGGCTATCTTGAGCTCGATCATAATCCCGAAAACTATTTTGCAGAGGTTGAGCAGGCAGCCTTCAACCCTGTTAACATTGTTCCTGGTATAGGTTTTTCCCCTGATAAAATGCTCCAGGGGAGATTATTCTCCTATGGGGATGCTCAGCGCTACAGATTAGGAGTTAACCATCACCAGATACCTGTTAATGCACCTCGTTGTCCAGTTAACAGCTATCACCGTGATGGTCAAATGAGGGTTAATAACAATGCCGGCAGCACTATAGGGTATGAACCTAATAGCTATGGTAAATGGCAAGAACAGCCGGAATTCAGGGAACCCCCACTTGCTTTAAATGGCGCCGCAGACCATTGGGATTTTAGAGAAGATGACAATGATTACTACACTCAGCCAGGTAAATTATTTAGACTGATGAATCCTGAACAGCAAAAAGCCCTATTTGAAAATACCGCCCGTGCTATGGGAGATGCTCCAAAGGAAATCAAAATCAGACATATCGGGAATTGCCTTAAAGCTGATCCTGCCTATGGCAAAGGAGTGGCAGACGCCTCGGAATTTCCCTTAATGAAGTGGAGTAAACACATTATTAAAGGAGTGGCACTTGCTGCCACTCCTTTTTTATAAGAGCTAATTGCCCGGAATTTAAGGTTCTGCTCCCGTCCTTTTACTTGGATGCTTTATGAACCTTTAACAGCTTACCTTTAATTGTGGTATTCTTCATAGCCTTAAGAACTAGGGGGCCTTTACCATTTAAGATATCAACATACGAAATATTGTCTTGTATTGTAATAATTCCAATATCCTCTGCAGTTATCCCTTCAATTTTAGCAAGGGTCCCAACAAAGTCAATTGCTCTAATCTTCTTTTTCTTGCCACCATTGAAATAAAGCTTCATGATCTTTTTATTTAATTGCTCACCTTTATCCTTTTTGATAGTTGGCCTAAGGTTCATTTTTTCTTCAAAGGCAGCCTTACCAATAGCCACTTCTTGTTTGGTGGGTATGTCCCTTCTAGGATTTTAAACCCGATGTATTTTTCTATTTCACTCAAGAATTTTTCTTCCTGGGGTGTAACAAAGGTAATGGCCTTTCCTCTTTTACCTGCACGTCCAGTTCTTCCTGTCCGGTGGACATAGCTTTCCTTCTCTAATGGAAGGTCATAGTTGATTACTAGTGAAATGCTATCTATATCAATCCCCCTAGCAGCCACGTCCGTTGCCACTAAGTAACGGAATTCACCCCTCTTAAATTCATTCATAACATTAAAACGATCTTCCTGAATCATCCCCCCATGAATTTTGTCACAATTATAGCCAAGACGATCTAGCTGTGCAGCCATATGGTCTACTTGTTCTTGAGTTCGACAGAAAATAATGCAGCTATCAGGATTAGCAGTAATAGTCACATCCTTAAGCAGCTCAAATTTATCGTCTTCATTTACCATGATAAGAGAATGTTCAATTTGCTCCATCGTATGTCCAGTTGCCTCTATCTCGATGTTGATTAGGTTCTTCATGTATTGCTGACATAGATTTCTACACCCTTGGGTAAGGTTGCAGAAAACAACATTGTAACTCTATCTCCCGGCAGTTCACGGATAATAGCCTCAACTTGATCAATAAAACCCATTTTCAACATCTCGTCAGCTTCGTCTATAACAAGATATTTCACTCGTTCTAAGTTAAAGGTTGCTTTTTGGATATGATCCAGAACACGTCCTGGTGTGCCAATTACAACATGGCACTTTTGCTTTAATTCTGCTTTTGCCTGGCAAAAGGTGCTTTACCATAAATAGCCGTAGCTTTAATTCTTTTTAGTCTTCCGATATTTGTTATATCTTCCTTTACTTGGGCCGCAAGCTCTCGGGTTGGTGTTAATACTAAAGCTTGGGGTTTATTCTCTTCCCACTGAATCATTTCACAAAGAGGAACACCGAATGCGCCTGTTTTACCACTTCCTGTTTCAGCTTTGACAGCAACATCTTTGTGCTGAAGGACCATGGGTATTACTTCAGCCTGAACTTCCGTTGGATGCTTATAGCCCAAACTTTCCAGCGCTTGAAGGATTTCTTCACTTAATTGATAATCTTTGAAGCTTCTAATGCTCATATATGGCTCCTTTTATTTTTACCTATTCATTAACAGGGATATCAATAATCTTATTATAGCTTTTCAAAAAGGTCATTCTCTCGATTTCTAGCTTATAGTCTTGGCCTGTTGCTGGGAAATTTAATGTTCTAGTATGCAAAACTCTACCATCACCTAGTTTGCTGTAGTCATCCGTTATAGTTTCCTTTAGCTCGACTTTTTTTCCATCTATCATCAGGTACACCCTTGTAAGGGTAGTTGTTTCGTCCGTAGTAATCGTGACATAGGTGCTTTCTTGGGATTGGTAGAGTTTATTTATCTCAATCTTTTGATCTAAGACCTCTAGATTTAGCTTCTCCATATCTTTCTTTAAACTAACTTCCTCTTTAACATCATAGTCCGCAGAAATGCTATCAATCTCTATTTGAACTGATTGTATATTTTCCGGCAAAGGCTCAAAATAATATTCGAAAGTTATCCCTTTCATATCTGTACTCATCCCTGCCCCTTGCTCCGGTACATATTTACCATTTGCAATTAGCTTAATAGATAAGTTTTTAGGCCTTATCCGCTCGTCCCTAAGCTGGTCGATGGCTAATTCTAAAATGTTTTGTATGGTTCCGGTTATGGCAGTGCGGGTAGGGGAAGCTAAGATAGATTCAAGATGAATTTTAGTGCCATCTACCTTTATAGTTTGGTTGATATTCTTTTTTAATGTGTTCTTCATAGCCTTATCCCTATCCAAGTGAAAGACTATCTCACCCTCTTTGGTCATACCACCCTCCGAAATCCCAACCTTTAAGTGCAGCTTTTTTTCAAAGAATTGTGGAACCTCGAAGCTTGCCATCCATTTCATATCTCCTGTTTCCTCATCTAATTCCCCTTGGCCACTTTTCATATAATATCGACCCAAAAATCCTTCGATTTCGATATGATGATGTAGTTGCTGCAAGTCTACTTCTCAGTTGGGTCCTTAATACGATAAAAGGCTAGTAATTGGTTGTCATCCAGCATAATTCCATCTAAGGTGATAGTTAATCCATTTTCGAAAGTAAAGCTGGTTCCAATTATCTGCCCTTGCCTAACTCGTTAAGTTCCTTTAAAGCTCCGTTCATAACGTTATCATATCCTACAAGGCTTTTACCATAGTAAGCGAATGTACTGAAATTATAGCTAATAACCAAAACCGCCAGGCAGGCAACAGCTACCCTAATGGCCCAGCCCCTTATCCTTGGTTTTTTTGATTTCACTAAGGCACTGCGCAGTTTAGTTTCTAATTCTTCCGGAACCTCTAATTGGTCTAGCTGATCTTTCCTTTTTTTAAGAAGTTCTTCAATGTTATTCAGAAGTCTCACCTCCAAAACATTCCTTTAATCTCTCGATTCCATAGGCAATCCGGGATTTTACCGTTCCCAAGGGTATCTTTAATATGTCTGCGATAACTTGATATTCCAAGTCTAAAAAATACCGTAATCGAATGACTTCTTGGTGCTTATCACTTAATTGCGACAGATATTTTTCTAACAATATTTGATTATCTTTATGTTCAATGCCATCTTCAGCCACAATTTCTTCGATGGTTTCTATTGATACTGTATTCCTATTATTTTTGAGTATCTTTTTACAGCAGTTTACTAATATGGTTTTACTCCAAGTGGAAAAAGCTTCGTCTTTTTTTAACCTAGAAATGTTTTCGTATAAGATTACAATCATATCTTCCATGGCATCTAAAGCATCTTCTTTATTGCCTAGAAAGACATAGGCCAATTTATAATATTCCTGCTTCCGCAGCATAACCAACTCAATTAATGCATCCCTATTCCCTTGTTTTGCTTTTCTGACAAGTTCGTCTACTCCCACCTCAGCACCTCTCTTCACTTATAAGAGTATATCACCATAGGAAAAGTTCATTTAACTATACAGTTTATTTTAAATGTTTTCAGCAAAGGAATAATTGGAGTACTCTTAAAAAAGAAAGTCTACCCCCTTTGTCAATGATAATAAAAATGGCAGCATAAATGCTGCCCAATGGTATAATCGCCCTATAACTATATGCTTTCTTCTCGCCTGGCAGGTGGGCTGCCTGATTTTATAATTTATATATTTAAACTACTTATTAATAAAATTAATTATTATTAATAATTTCTTTGATTTATTTAAAATATAAATTGATTTATTTCGATGGGCCTGATATATTAATACTCGAGGTGATAATTATCAACAATAAAATATTAAATCGGTGCCCCGTCTGTGAACATGAAATGATTGTCACTAACTTAGCTTGCAATCACTGCCGTACCAAAATCGAAGGTGAGTTTCTACCTTCCAAGTTTTGCCGCTTACCACAAGAGCAGCTAGAATTTATTGAAGTCTTTCTTAAGTGCAGGGGCAGTATTAAAGATGTAGAGAAGGAACTAGGCATATCCTATCCCACTGTCCGTAATCGCCTGGATAATGTTTTACAAAGTCTGGGTTACGGAGCCGACAGAACCGAAAACCTTCCGGAATCAACTAACCGCCAGAAAATATTGGACGCTCTGGAAAAAGGGGAAATTACCCTTGAAGAAGCTACCCAGCAAATAAGAAGAGCAAAAAGGTAATATAAAAAATATTAGGACGGTGTACACATGAGTAATGAGAAGATTAAGATTTTGGAAATGGTCCAGAATGGTACCATAACAGCCACTGAAGGTTTAGAATTATTAAAGGCAATCGAAGAACCCGATGTTAAAGCAGTTAACCCTTCAAATACGAGCGAACGTTTCTTAAGAGTTCGTGTTACCAGTGGCGATCATACCAAGGTAAATGTTAATGTCCCCTTAAGCTTATTAAAAGTAGCTACAAAATTAGCGGATGTTGGGTTAAAATTAATCCCTGAGGAAGCTCGCAATCAAATGCAGAAAAATGGTATTAACCTGGATGGGATTAATATCGAGGAAATGGTGCAATTGATTGACGCCGGCTTGGTAGATGGCAAATTGGTGGATGTAGATACCGATGACCCGAAGGAAGGTCATACTAAGGTAGAAATATATGTGGAATAAGCACAAGAGTAATTTCGCTTTATTTAAAATTAATCATCTGAACTGGCATTTACTCTCCCCGTACCTTTATATATTTTTGATGATTTACTTAGATCCTTATTAGATTTACTAATCGTTGGAGAATGTTTAACTACCCGTCTGAAACTACCCAGAATAGCAATTAGTACACTTTTACAATTACTAACCGAATTACGTCAACTTGGCCGCTGGCAAATGGCAGACATAACTCTAGGCAGAGATCACATCAGTATTTCATTTTATTAATAAGGTGAAATCATGAAAAACTATATTCTCATTACATTGACCAACGCCTTAGGCTTATATATTGCAAGTTTACTTTTCCCTGCCATAACTTTATCCTCAATAGCGGCCGTGCTTTGGGCTGGTTTGCTCCTAGCTACGATATCATTATTTTTAAAACCATTACTACTTCTTATTTCACTGCCTATAAATTTTATAACTTTTGGTTTATTTACATTATTGATTAATGCCTGGCTTATACAGTTATCAGCATACCTTGCAAAAGGTGTCAGTATTCCTAATTTTAAATATGCACTTATCCCAGCTATTATTATATTTGCCCTTAACAGAGCCAGACTTTCATTAATACAAGACAAGTCTTAGATGCTTAACTTATAAAGATTGCAAAATCAATGGTCTTTGTTCTCACAAAATAAAGATAATTACCCGGCTAAATTCAAACAGGCGCAAAAAGTGCAAGCTTTGATACCCCCAAATCCGTTGTGCCGGGCCATATAGCTAAAGACAATTGCTCCCACCCACAGAGTGGCCTGCAATGTAAAATTCTGTACTCTAAGTGATTCCAAATCACCTGCCAGTAGATAATTGGTCACATAAAGACTAAGGCCCGGTACTAAGACCAGGCCTCAACGGAGAGAGTTATTTGCCAAGCTGGCAATATTATTTTCTCCATTTGGAGAAGTTACATTCTAATTTAAATTAACATACCACATAATACCAAAACAATATCTTGATGTCTAAAGAATTTGTCATATTAATAACCAATGTCATCAGGGGCCTCTGCAGTTAAAGCATTAAATGTATGAGTGTGGGGAGTTCTTCCAGCGATTGTAACTCTACCACTATACCTATGTACGTGGTAGCCTGGTCTTGTTGGTATTGCTGGGCCGGTAACCGTTCTGTAATTATGACTGTGACCTTGGTCAAATGTAGTGACTCCATTCAAGCTATGCACATGACTTGTTCCAGTCCTTATAGTAGGACCAGTAATACCATTCATTCCATGTTTATGTCCGACATCAAGGCTAGTTATATTATTATAACGATGAACATGAGTTCTTCTTCCTATTCCTCCATATCCAAAGCCCATTGTTCTCACCCTCCTGCATTTTTAGTATTATATGGTAATTTAATCCATTTAGTTACAGGAGTAGTTATTGATTTATTTATCCCTGGTCTCTTTGTCAAGGGAGTATACGAACGTTAGTACTTCGGCGATTATATTATATAGTTCCGGTGGGATTTCTTCTCCAACATTTAAATGTGAGAGCATTTCCACTAGAACAGGATCTTTATAAACAGGTACAGATTTCTCTTCGGCAATCTGCAAAATTTTTTCTGCTAGATAACTATGACCTGCAGCAATAACCTCCGGGACATGGTCTTCTTCTTTGTCGTACCGAAGTGCTACCGCTTTTTTTCTTGTTATCTCCTTTGTAATTGTTGCTCACCTTCCCTTATCTCTAAACAGTAACATCAACTGATTGCAAGTAACCCTCAGAGTTGTCATTCATGAGTCCCTTTGGTTGAAGATCCACCATAAAGGAATCGACTTTCCAGGAGCACAAGTGTAAATTATATCCCATTTTCTCAAAGGTTTTTTGAAGTTTTGTCCATGAAGCTTTAAACAAATCCGATACCCACTCTTTTGTGACCTTACCCCCTGCCATAATATCCTTGTTTCTTACCTTAAGCTCTAAAAGCACCGGTCCAAAACTTAGGGTATTTAGCATTAATGACATACTAAAATGATTAAGATCAATAGTTTTCTGCTCACTATTATCCTTTATAATTTTTAACTGCCCCCAGGTCTCAGTTTCATCTTGTTTAATAAAGGGTAGATTAAAATAAAGGTAATCCTGTTGTTCAGCTTTATTCAACATTTGGAATATTTGATGCCCTGCTATTTGCCGCTCGATCAATGTACCTTCCTGAGTTAATTGTCTAGCTGGGCTAGATTCACTTGCACCTCTAGCTGACTCTCGTAAGTTTTCAAGGAGTTTGCTAAATAGCTCTAGTATATTTACAGAGTTTCTATGTTTAAAAGTCAATCTACTCTGTTTTTGATTGTTTTGTAGAGATATATTGTTTTGGGCCAACTGGGAATTTAAAAGGACTTCTAGTTGTGCTGCTACTTTGGCCACACCTTTTGGGGTGTCAATACTAATATTTCTAAAATAGTCCTGTATTTTTCTAATAAGATCGTATCCTTCTTGTGGTAGTACAACACCACGTAGTTCTTGCACCGCATCAGGTGCCTTGATTTGCTCGCCAATAGGTTCCTGTCCCAAGATGGCCATTAGCCTATTCATAAACATAAACAGCTGTGGATCGTTGCCATGCTTGAGATTGTTTGTGTTTTTTAGAAAGGAGTAAACCATATCAATTATTGGGGGCTCTTGGGGAATCCCCATTTTAATAGCCAATAAGGTCTTTCCAATATTTTCCGGAGTGTCTCCACCTAAACGTTGGACCAGTCTCTCTGCCAGTTCTAACGTTTCGGCCTTTAAGGGTATTTCCTGGTTTATGAAACCTTGGATTAAACTCCTACTTAATGGTGTATCTTTAATTTGTAATTGGTTTATGATTCTGGTTAATAGTTGTTCCTGGCTAACTTGATCAGGTTTAATAGGCTCCACAAGCTTTACCACAAATTTACCATCTTGCACTCCTTGCAACTCCAGTAAAATCCTACCTTCCGTAGGGAGGGCTTCGTTACACCGGACCGTAATATCCCTATTACCTAACTGGATAAGATACTCGTTGCCCGAAACATTACTTCTAACAAAACCCTGACGAATTTCCCCCTTCTGCCAATTAACCCCTTGACTTATCATCTTCCCAAGGGACAGATTAATCATGATATCATTCATTAGTTTTATGTTTATCGGTTTAATCTCCATAGCCATCGCCTCATTATATAAGCATATTATTTATATTAATCGGTAGAAAGTTAAACAAGTTTATCATACTTCGCAATAAATGCCGGCAATCAGTTAGCGGGAAGTTGCCGCAAACTGGTTAATTATTGCATAGGTTGTAAATCGTAGCTATAATTTATCTAGTAATATATAAAGGAGTTGATGAGGTGTCGGTAATATTAGAAACACTCAGAAGGGATTACGGGAATCCTTCATAGTAGTCGAATTGCTGCTTGTAAGGATTCTTCCGTAACAATAAATTTTAGGAGGAATCCAAAAGATGCTCAAAATTCGTCCCGAGGACAAAGACGACTATCCAGCAGTCTTTAACGTTAATCTAAAAGCATTTAATAAGTCTATTGAGCCAAATCTTGTAGAAGCTATTAGAAAATCCGAGAATTATATCCCCGAATTATCCTTAGTCGCCATTCTTAACAACATGGTTGTAGGGCATATACTGTTCAGTACCATTGCTATAGAAACTGATAATGGGAATATACCGGTTCTAAGTCTTGCACCGTTAGCGGTACTTCCAGAATATCAAAACCGCAGAATCGGTAGTAAACTTATTGAACAAGGTTTAGAAAGTTGCAGGAGATTAGGATATAAGATTGTAATTGTAGTTGGTCACCCGAATTATTACCCACGTTTTGGTTTCTTACCAGCAAGGTCTTTAGGATTGGAAGCCTCATTTGATGTACCAGATGAAGCATTCATGGTCCTCGAACTTAGCCCTGGGGCATTGACCAACATCAAAGGGACAGTTAAATATCCACCAGAGTTTGGTGTATAAGCTTAAAAACATTTCATAAATAACAAAGAAAACTTGGCTTGCACCAAGCCTTAAGGCGCCGGCGGAAGCCTTAGTTGCCCTTGTGCACATCAAAAGTATTTATACTTGCTGATACGCCCAAAAAGAAGGTCCCTGGTTTGTCCAGAGACCTTCTCTTAATAAATTCAGTACCCTTTATTTCTGCTCTAATCTGATACAATAGTCCCCAAAAACTCTATCCACACAGTTGAACGAAGTATCACCCACTCTTTACATTCCAACTGCAGCCGACCCTTTAGGTTCCTTTACCTTAAATATTTTTAGAGATACATCTTGTTCCATCGTCCAGTGTCTCCTGTGCCTGTTTGACTACTTTATTAGATAGGTAAACTCCAACAAAAACTAAAACTCCACCAAGAATCTGTACTGAGCTGATAGGCTTACCCAACAGCAGACTAAAAATAGCTGTAAACACTGTAATTAGGTTAAGGTAGATACCTGCCCGGCTTGCTCCTATTTGCCTAATAGAAATATTCCAGAAAATAAAAGACCCCACAGAAGGAAAAATCCCTATATATAAAATACCTAGTGTAGCCTCTTTACTGAGGTGAAAATTTAAATCTGAAAATAATACAAAAGGAAAAAGTGTTAATAAGCCTAAAGATACAGATACGGCTGTAGCCGATATTGGGGGGATATCCCTTATTTTTCTTCCTAAGATTGAATAAATAGTCCAAACCAGGATTGCTAAAAGCATTAACAGATCGCCAAAGTTATAATGAACACTAAATATTTGCTGCAATTGCCCATTAGTTAAGACGAGTATAACTCCTAATAGTGATATTATAAGCCCCAAGCCATTTATCGAGGATATCTTCTCTTTTAAGAAAACCGCTGCAAATAGCACAATAACCGCAGGATTAATGGCATTAACCAGTGCCGCATTCAGTGGAGTGGTAAACTGCAAAGCCTTGTATAAAAGCAAGTTATATCCCATAACCCCTAGCAAGGACATCACCAAAAGAACTTTCCACTGCCGCCAGACTTTTTTCCAACTTGGACGTTCAATCCATGTGGCTATTGGGTATAAGAACAATAATGCAATCAGCCATCGCGAGAACGTCATTTGTAGGGGAGACATTTCAGCTACAACATATTGCCCAATTATATAATTTCCTGCCCAAAACATATTAGCCAAGATGAGAAATAAAACCACATATTCTCTTTTCACTAACACACGCGCCCTTCTTTCTAGCGATACCGTTTTGTAATATGCAATATATTACAAACAATATATCATGCTTGAAAAAAATGAGCAATGCATTAAAATAATGTATAAAGAATTTGAGTTAGGATGGAAACAGCTATGCCTATACCCACCAAACTACCGATATTTACAAGAATTTCTGCTAAGGATTATGTGTTAAATCAAATACAAGAATGGATTATTGATGGTACTTTTCAACCAGGCGAGAAGCTTTATGATGGTCAGTTGGCAGATGCTTTGGGTGTTAGCCGAACACCCGTTAGAGAAGCTCTCAAGACTCTGCAAGATCAGGGCTTTATTGAGATGTTACCGGGTAAGGAAACTAGAGTAACAAAAATTAAGGATGAGGATATATTTAAGATATTTGCACCCCTTGGTGCGCTGCAGTCTCTGGCGGCAGAACTGGCAACCCCTCTCATAGACCAGAAAACTATTATTTATTTACGTGACTTAAATTCTAAGATAGCCCTGGCTATCAGTGAGGAAAATTCCTTTGATGCTTTAAAGCTGGATGAACAGTTCCACCAAAGAATTGTCGAGCTTACTGACAATCAATATATCTCTTCAATGAACTCCATTCTACAGGCCCATGGACGCCGCTTATATTTTCTAAAGTCGGTTGTTCTTGCCCATACGTGCACCAAGGATCATGAAGAAATAATCTGCGCTTTCGAACGTCAAGACAAAGAAGCAGCCGGCAGAATTATGAAACAAAATTGGCTGCAAGCTGCCGAGAATTTTTATGGTTTGAACAAGGATAAATAAAAAAGACAATGCAAATTTCTAAGTAAGAAAGGAAACATTAGTGAAAAAGAAATTAATATTTATCGGGTTCTCAATTTTGTTAGTTTTCCTTCTATCGTTTGGTGCAAATAAATTAATGAATTCTAGAACATACCAGTTATTCGGAGGTTTAACTTATCAGGTAGAGACAAACCAAAAAGTGGTTGCTTTGACTTTTGATGATGGTCCAACTAAGAACGTAAATCAGGTATTACAATTGTTGGATAAATACGATGCAAAGGCTACTTTTTTCTAATTGGTGAAGAAATAGAGCAGTACCCAGAAGGTGCTAAAAAAATTGTAGAAGCAGGACATCAAATTGGAAATCACACTTTTTCTCATAATCGAATGGTTTTTAAAACACCTTCCTATATAAAGAAAGAAATTGAAAAAACAGACCAATTAATTCGAAGGGCAGGGTATAATGGTGAAATTGATTTTCGACCACCAAATGGAAAAAAACTAGTTGGATTACCCTATTATCTAAAAAACACAATAGAGATACCATTACCTGGAATATTGAACCAGATAGCTTTTACGTCGCTGCTTTAGACAAAGTTAATTATGTGATGGATAATATAAAGCCAGGTTCAATTATCTTGATGCATCCAATGTATGATGATACTGGTAAAGAACTCCAAGCAATCGAAGGGGTTTTACAAGCACTATCAAACGAAGGATATACGTTTGTAACCATCAATGAACTTCAGGAATTATAAGGTTATAAATATCTTAAACAATAGAAAGCTGTCAATTGTGGTGATTTTTCTGGAAACTAAAGATTAGAAGTTTTGCTTCGCACATTTTTTATTAGTCATAATTTTATTAACTTCTCACAAAGATTAGCTGCAATTCGTATGAATATTGTTAGGATCTGAAAGATTTTTCCGTCTGTAAACACTTAAAACTATACCCATTATGGCTAAGTTAATAACCATTTGAGAGCCACCATAGCTGATAAAGGTAGATTAATTCCACTGATCGGGGCAAATCCTACAGTCATGAAAATATTCCAGATAAAATGCAGTGCTAGAATACTCGTTAGGCCACTAACTAGCAAGAAACCATAGGAATCTTTAACTTGTTTTGCAACACTGGCCATAATGATAAGTAAAGCAAGGGCTGAAATAATCACCACTGCACCAACTACCCAACCAAAGGTATAGACTAAATAAGAAAAAACTAAGTCTGTATGAAATTCGGGTAAATTTCCCGAAAGGTAAACCCCTGGCCCCATAGACCGGCGGACTTTATAGCTTCTAATGATTGAATATAGATATACCCACTACCATCGGGGTTCTGGTAAGGATTCATAAAGGCAAGCAACCTGTCCAATTGATAAGGACTCTGTAATAAAGCAACTCCAAACAAAAAGATTGGCAACAACATGAAGTAACCTAACAGTTTTCTGCTAGCTCCAGCCAGGAACAATAGAATTAAAAAGACCAAGGTATAGATCAATGCCGTACTCAAAGAATTACTTATGATATAAAAGACATTAGGTACCGTAAATAGAACAAATGCCTTTATAATCCCATGCCCCTTTAACCCAGCTTGGTTGAAAAAATCCCCGCCAGTGAAACAGAAAGCAGAAATGGTGTAATACCTATATAATCTATGTTAATAAAACCCGGGGTCCAATAGGGCTTTCCGTTAACTACTGTCCCACCCACCCCTAGTAGCAATAGCCAAATCAGCATTGTACCGATAAATATGTGCCAGCCATAAGCCTTTAGCCTTCGATAATCAAAAAACGTGATTGCCAAAAGCACGGCAAAGCCAAGAACAAGGTGAATAACGCTATTAGTAAAAACAGAAAATGAAAGTTTACTCATCAACGTTCCCTGTAACTCTACTGATAAGAGAGTAATTAATCCCATCCCCGTTAAGAAAGCCACTACCCAACACAACTTCCAATTAATCGGAGGTTTATGGGTCTTATGCAATTGCCTCCCCAGCTCTTTTGAATCTCCCATCCTATGGATCGCCTTTTCGATGGCCTCTGACTCTGGAATATCCTCGGCTAAATACTCCCCCACACAATCCTCGATATGGGTAAGTAGCTCTAACTTAACCTGCTCATGCACCTCGGCCCATTTAATCTGGGCACAAACAAGATTTAAGTACCCTGCACCCTTTGGTTTTGCTCTAACCCCATACAATAGCCTCCCCTAAAACTCTATCCACAGTAGAACGAAATACCACCCACTCTTTACGTTTTTCTTCCAACTGCAGCCGGCCCTTTTCAGTGATTCGGTAGTATTTTCTCTGACGGCTTCCGTTGTCATCCGACCAGTAGGCCTCAACCATTCCATCTGACTCTAAAGCATGAAGAATGGGATATAGTGTTCCTTCTTTAAAGGCAAACACCCCACCGGAGACATTTTCTATTTCTTTAATCATTTCATAACCATACATGGTTTTCCGCTCCAGTAGTTTTAGGATAAGAATAGTTGTACTTCCTTTAAGGAGCTCTTTGTTAACCTTCAAAACATCGCCACCTTTCACCAAACATCGTTTTTCGATGCATTGTATATCTAGGTATTATTATATTTAATTACCTCTTAATCGTCAATACAAAAAGCTAATCCAAAAGAGGACAGTACCCCGAAATTTTAAAGCTTAGCGATCGTTGCCCAGGCCAACGATGATGATGAGTTATGTTCATCCTGTAGATTTGTGTTCATAATAAACGTCCTTCCTCATTTATTGCGGAGAGGACACAAAAAAAGACGCTAGAAAACTCCACCGCCTTTAAAAAAATACTAACTTAATGATTTCTAAATAAGGTTAGTATAAAGATGTGTCTTCTCCGGAAGTTCACTTTGAAATTTATTTAAGTGGGCAAATCTATCCCTGTAGGTAAAATCATACTTGCCAAGCATACAGATAGTTGCTACCATTTGCATTCCAGCGAGTACCCACATCTTTTTACACCTCCTTTGAAGAAATCATATTGACGGCAAATGACCCAACAGGATTCATTAGCACCAGCAATGCTGAAATGATAAACATTAGAACAATTTTTCTTTTCATTAAACTATGAACTCCTTTACTATAATATTGCGAATATATCCACCTAACCCATGTTTTCAGCAGCTTGCAATATTTTGTTACTGATTTCGTCTTTAAGAACCTGCATAATAAGGAGCTCCCGTTCCTTATTACGATAAGCGATGATAATTTAATGACTCATTGTTTTCTTCCTTTGTCGTGGGAATTTTCTTCTCCCAGTAACCATTAAGTATAGGTGTCAAACGGTAAAAACCAGCCATAAATGTAACCTGAATTAAAGGTTTTATTGCAATAATCATAACAGTTAAAGGTGAAAAAAACATAACTGCCAGCGCCAGTGCGATGGAAATGTTTTTACCACTTACCCCATAGGTAAAAGCCACCATATCAGGGTAGCTTATTTTAGCTAAGCGTGCATATAACACTGAACCACTAAAGAGTAAAGTGTAAAATATTACGAGAGGAACTGAGATGCGAAACAAATATTCTGGATGACTAACTAACGTAACAGATTCCGCACACATCGAAATAAAAAAGACTGAGTACATACCAATGGCTGAGATGCCTGGGAAAATACCTTTTAGTTCCACAAATCTTTGTGACCCCAACTTTTTCACTAACCATACACGTGTAATATTGCCCAAAATAAGTGGTAACAAAATTGTCAAGAAAATGGTCTTGAACATTTTAAAAACATCTATTGGCACATAAGTTCCAGCTAGGTTTAACATCCAAAATGGGATTAAAAAGATACCAGCCAGCAGGCTTACCACGGTAATTACCAATGTCATTGGCGCATTCCCCTTGGCCAGACCAGTCCAGGCAACAATCATTCCAGCACAGGGTACTACGCCGGTTAATATAAGTCCAACGGCAAAGTCAGGGTAATCAGTTAAAAAAAGCTTTGCTAAAAACGCCCCCAGCAAGGGAGAGACTAGATAATTAAATAGCATCACTACAGACATAAAACCTATCCGTCTAGTTGCCTCTTTAACCTCATTTATCTCAATTCCTATCATCATCGGGTAGAGCATAATAAATAAAGATATAGGATAAAAAAATTGCATCTCTTGACCCAGTCCAGGGAAAACATACCCAATTATAAGTCCTAAAATTATAGCCAAAAGCAAAAATTTAATCATGTGTTTACTGATAAACTTGAAAAATTTCATTATATATCGTTCCTCTAAAAACCCATATATTAAGAGTATACGCTTTAGTAAATGACATTTCCAGGCAGAATCCCAAGATAGTTGCAATCACAAAATTGCCCACCGTGACAATCAAAAAATAACCACCCTCGGGGTGGTATATTAATACGAGAGGATTCCCCCACAAACTACATTTATTCCTATTGCTCTTTAAGGAAGTTTGTCGAAATAAATTGGTCAAATGCTATCTCACCCTGCTACGCATAACAATACCATCTTGGTGCTCTAGATTAAGAGGTTGAAAGAAGTTTGGTATAGTTGCGACCTCCCTAAAGCCGTTCTTTCGATAAATCCTTTGTGCCGACAACCAATTTTTAGAAACTATTAATAAAATGCTTTTAATCTTGGGATATGTTTTCAATAATTTATTTGATAGGGACTCAAACATCAACTCTCCTAACCCTTTCCTCCTAAATTCCGGCAAGACACCCATAGATGAAATATATAATTCCTCACCTGCAGGATTATGGATTGTCTTAATACTGTGACCTAGTTTAAGATCTAACAAATCTATGTTTTCCTGATACTCCCAGATTTCTGAACATATATAGCCAATGACCTTATTCTTATATTCCAGCAGCAGGAAACCGTTGGGGAATGTAATTATTCGTTCTAGAAAAACATCTTCTTCTTCTCTAATACCTTGTTCAAAGGAATTATCCTCAATAAACATAATATCTTTAATATCTTCCGGTGTGGCTTCCCTATATTTAAGCTCAGCTTGATTCATTTATATCACCACCTGAAACGTATTTTTTCCGTTGTGATTTATAACAACCATAAAAGCGGCCCAACATCTTGATTTATATGGAAACTTTCTACAAATCTTAACCATGCCTGCATAGAATTTTTTTCAAAACGTATCTTTATTGTAATTTGAGGTGGCCACCCAGTAAAGAGATGGTAAATTGAGTCTACGTTTAAGCAGGCAGATTTAGTTGAATAAAACCCTGATAATGCTCTAACAATAGTAAAAGATAAGCCAGATAAATATTCGGAGGTTTTAAATGAAAGTAGCAATATTAGGTGCTGGTATGTCAGGCCTTGCTGCAGGGGTAGTGTTAGAGAGGCATGGCTTTGTCCCAGATATTTACGAGCAAAATTCTTTTATATCTGATCATTATTCACATATTGGTGTTTTATTTAATATGGCTTACCGGGGTACTACCAAACAACCTTTAAAATACATAAAAAAAACTACTTCTGTGGAGATATCCCCCCTGGAAAAGATAACCGAATTAATTATTCATAGTAATAGTTATCACGTAACAATAACTAACGAAATAATTGGCTACAGTTTTATTCATGGCCAAGAGCCAATATCCTTGGGCAATCAGCTTCTAGGTCATATTAAAAAGTCAAAATTTCTGGCCCTTCTGGCAATGATGAATGTCCATGCCTCTTACAGGGAGAGACCATAAAAAAYACCTCTCGAGAWTCTAAAATGGACCCTATAAAGTGGACACTGAAAAAAGTCCCTTTACAGGGTCTGTTTCTGTATACTGAAATAAGAGATGTCATGTGTTGCCAGCTACATCCGAAAGGAGTCCGGATATGTCTAAAATCACTTTCACAGCTGAACAGGTTGTAATCCTGAAGGAAAATCAGTATGTTAAGGCTGCTTCAGAGAAGAGCATCACCTATACTGACGAATATAAACGGCACTTCGTATCAGAAAGCTTCAGGGGAAGCATTCGAAGCAAATCTTCCAGGAAGCCGGCTTTGCCGTTGAAATCCTGGGCGAAGAGCGCATCAAGGCGTTCGCTAAGAAATGGCGTAAACGTTACCGCGAAGAAGGAATGCTTTCCCTAGAAGATACCCGAAAACATAGTTCTGGCCGGCCCAGGAAGACTGAGCGGACACCCCAGCAGGAAATCGAGTGGTTGAAGGAACGAATTGTCCTGCTCGAACAGGAGAAAGAACTGCTAAAAAAAGCAGACTGGAGCGAAAGGAGGCGAGGAAGCGCGGAAAAATCAAGTGACAGCTTTGCATTGCTCCATAAGCTCAAGCACAACGGATCCTATAACGGCACCATCCAGGATGGCTGTGACCTGTTGGGTATTTCCCGATCCGGCTATTACAGCCATTTGAGGAAAACCCCCGCCCGGCAAGCCCGTGAGAAAGAGGATCAGCAGTGGAAAGCCCATATTCAGAAGGCCTATGAGTACCGCGGCTACAAGAAAGGATCTCGAAGCATCGTGATGTACTTTCACAACCGGAAAGGAATCACCGTCAACCGCAAGAAAGTGCAGCGTTTAATGCGCAAATTTGGCATAGTCTGCCCGATCCGCAAGCTAATCCGTATCGACGGATCGCCAAAGCCACGAAGGAGCACAGCACCGCCCCCAACATACTGCAGCGCCAGTTTGACCAGGGTGTGGCCGGCAAGGTTCTTCTCACAGATATCACGTATCTACCGGGAAAGGAAGGTTTCCTTGGATACCTCTCCACCATTAAGGATGGATCAACCAAGGAGATTCTGGCGCACTATGTGTCAGACAATCTGAAACTGGACATCTCTTTACAGACCATCGAAATCCTCATGCATAACCATAGGATATCCCTGCGAGAGGATGCCTTCATTCACTCCGATCAAGGGGTGCACTACACTAGTCCTGACTTTAGAAAGAAACTGCGAGGGTTCCACCTAGGACAGTCCATGTCAAGGCGTGGGAACTGCTGGGACAATGCTCCACAAGAGTCCTTCTTCGGGCATCTGAAGGATGAGATACCTTACCAATCCTGCGCAAACCTAGATGATCTGAGGAGAATCGTTGATGACTATATCCAATACTATAATGAGGAACGGGGTCAGTGGAAACTGAAGAAGCTGCCTCCGGCAAAATACCGGGAGCAGCTTCTCCAATTAGTTGCATAGGCTTTTTTTTAATTGTCGTTGACTTGGGGTCCACTTTACTCGGTAAATCAAGGATTTCGGGGTCTTTTTTTATCTGTTGATAACAACCTGATACGAAGGTTAAGGCACTCTCAGTTTTCTGGATACTGGTTTGTAAGCATATTTAGATTTTTATAAGTTATTACGGGTTTTATGCTCCTATAAATTAATTTGCCAAATTATCTCTTATCGTGTATTTCAATTTTTCCGTGTTTTTCTTCAAATTCTCGGATGCAGTTGTTGATAAGAAACATGATCTGACCACTTGCGGAACGGTCTTCGTATTTTGCGACATAATGAAATTTTTGCAATACTTTTTCATCGATTCTAATACTGATGTGCTTATTTTTATTCAATTCAATCAACCTCACCAACTAATAATGCACTAATTACACATTTATTCTAAGTGCATTTTATGATAGTATTAGCATATGCACTAAAATTAAGTGCACAATATTTTGTGGAGGAGTAGAATGAAGTGAACAAATTAAATACCTGCTGCTTCACCGGACACCGCAAGCTACCAAAAGAGAAAATTGAACACATAATAAAGCGCCTCAACCATGAGATAGATAACCTCATAAGTAAAGGCGTAACAAATTTTATTTCCGGTGGGTCTTTTGGGTTTGAGCAAGTTGCAGCTTCACTAATTATTGCCAAGAAAGAAATGGGGAGAGGTGTTAGGCTAATTTTGCAAAACAGGATAAACTTTGGAGTGCAGAGCAAAGGGAACTCTATAATAATCTATTGGCAGAAGCTGATGAGATTATTTATGTATTGGAAGAATACCATAATGGCTGTATGAAAAAACGTAATCGCTATATCGTTGATTGCTCAGCTTATTGCATTTGTGCTTTGTTGCATACACTTAGCGGTACAGATCGAACAGTGAGATATGCAAGGCGAAAAGGATTGCATGTTATCAATGTGGCAGATTAGCTGTTGATTCTCAAATTAATTTGGTAGTTACCAGTCAGGTATATAGTGAAAGAGTTAAAAGAATTTAGGTTAATAAAAATCAAGGGAAGAAAAGAAAGCAGCGTATACAGCCACGACGGTATGACAGCCGACTGGGCCAAAATCTTCCATTTGAGAAAAAAATGCCTATTTTGTACCATTTTAATTTACAAATCTACATCAGTGCACCTGAATATTAACCCTTACGAAATAAAGTAACTGTATCCGATAAGGTTTGAGTACTTAGAAGTTCACTAGAAGAATTCTAACAGAAGATTTATACAGTTGCCCAAAACATAAGAGTTCCGCAGGAGGCATGATTGTTCGTTTATCGTGATTATGATAAAATTATGATAAATTAATGAAGGGGTGAGCGTATGCCACATATAAGACCAGTATCTGATTTGAGGAATAATTTTGCTGATATTTCCAAATTGGTGCATGAAACCGCTGAACCTGTGTTTTTGACCAAGAACGGATATGGTGATATGGTTGTCATGAGCATTGAAGCCTATGAAAAGATGCAGTTAGAAGTTATGATTTATGATAAGCTGAAGCAAGCGGCAGTTGAAGCCCAAACGACTGATGTTCGGTATGATTTTGATGAAGTGGCATCCGAAATGAGGAATAAACTTCTTGAAAAGTTATAAAATCAAGATGCTTCCTGCTGCTCGGATTGATTTGGGCTATATGATTGATTACCTGTCTGAATACAGTCCAGAAACATCTCTGAAGCAGTATGACAGGGTGATTGGCAAAATTAACACATTAAAGGAATTTCCTTTTATGTGTGGAGAATATCCGATTGAAGTCATGGGCTTTCGTTACAGGCGAATGGTGATTGATAAGTATCTGGTCTTTTATATTGTGAAGGAACAAATTGTTGAAATCCACAGAATTTTGTATGCTAAGATGGATGTAACAAAGCAGCTAAAATAACTGAAGTTGACAATAAAAATAATATAGTTATAAGTAAATCAGGCGTACTAAAAACTAATATTTTTAGAAGCTGATTTTTGCTGATTTCAGTGACATGGAACGCTGAAAATCCACTAAAGTACTAATGAATTATCAATTGTAAATAATAAATGCAATATAAATAGGCAGTAAAGCAATTCTTGGAGGTTTTATTATTTACTCCATTGTATTTATTATTGGAAAATGGCATCATAAAGTCATGAAAATATTAAACAACCAAAATTATATTACAAATAAACAGCTGGAAGATATTATCAAATTAATGGGTCAGGATTATAAACCTAGAAAAATCGTTATTTATGAAACGAAACTAGACATTCTCAGGTTTTATTCCAAATGCTTTAACTTTTCTTTGGAGGAGCTTAGGGGTGAGCTGGAAGGTTGTTATGATGAAAGCCTGGATATAGTATATATTTTTATTTTTGCCCAGACTGATGACGGCGATGACCTGCATAGTAAGCAGCTATATTCCTTGCACGCTTTAGCCCATGAACTAAGGCATAGGTATCAACTGGTAAATAACTATTTAAGAAATGATGATGAAAAATCCGAAGAGGATGCTGATAGGTTTGCAACCAGGTTTATTAATCATAACTCAAAGAAAATCAGTAAAATAATGAACTGGGATGAAGAATGGACGGTTGAGGAGGAATAATAAAAACACAGAAGCCGAAGGCGTAACTCTTCAGTCTAGCCTCCGGCTTTTTTACTCTGTGTTTGTGTTTTCTTTGGGTATTACTTCTAACCCGATTTCTTCAAGAATCTTATTAATTAATTCCTTCGTCACACTCATCCCTCCTTTACTAAGATAGTATATCATAATATCATAAAAAATACTACGTGTCTACAACTAAGGAATGATTTTCCTTTTAGTCATTTACAAAGACTACATATTATTAATATGAAAGTTCTTGCTTTTTAGAACCAAAATATATTTAATTTTATCCTCAGAAATAATATTTTGGCTGCGGAAAGGAGTTGGTTACTTTATTTAAATTAATATTTAAGTGGCAAATTTAAATATATATTAAGTTGCGTTAAAATCTTGTCAAGTTTTGATTTAATTTGCCTTTGCTCAGTTGACAAACTTTGACTGGCTTGCTAGTATGTGATTGTACAATTTAATCTATATTCCGTATATTTCCGGGGGTGTACCGGTATTGAGTACGGGAGGGAAAGTGTACCTAGGGTTCCACAGCTCCATAGGGAGTTGGTTCGGTCCAAGCGGTACAGGCGCATTTGCGCTACACCAGAGGGATAAAAGCCCAGGCGGTAGGTTTCACTCGCTGAGAATGAAACTTATCGTTCTGGGCTTTTTTGTACTTATAGCTGATTTTCCTGATTCTGAAGGGCACACCCTTCCTGTTAATGCATTACTATTTTCCAGCAGGTAATAATACTTGGCAACAGACTTTTTGCTAGGAGGACTTGCCAGGTGCTGGAACAACTTTTCAAATTAAAAGCGAACAAAACCACCGTAAGGACAGAGATTATTGCGGGCCTCACAACATTTATGACCATGGCTATATTCTCTTCCTTAACCCCAACATTCTTTCCGCTACCGGGATGGATAAAAATGCAGTATTTTTTGCCACGGCAGTGGCCGCCGGTGTTGTTACTATAGCCATGGGTCTATTTGTAAATTTCCCCATAGCCTTAGCACCAGGCATGGGACTAAATGCCTTCTTCGCGGCGGTGGCAGTACAGGGGGTAGGAATTCCCTGGCAAGTAGCCCTGGTGCAGTATTTATTTCCGGTGTAATATTTGTAATTCTTACAGTAACCAAGGTTAGGCAGATTTTAGTAGAAGCAGTACCTAATTCCCTTAAGCGGGCTATTACAGTTGGTATAGGTTTATTTATTACCATTATAGGACTAAAAATGGCTGAACTGACTGTTGTAAAGATTGGCCCTGTGATTCCACCAACTTTACAAGCCCTAGAAACTGACGGGGTAGCTACATTACAGTCCTTTGAGTGGAATACCCTAATGGGTTCCTTTCATAACCCCAATGCTTTACTTACCCTGATAGGCTTGGCCATTACTGCAATATTAATGGCTAATCGGGTGAAAGGTTCCCTTTTGATAGGTATATTGGCATCCACCTTGATAGGTATCCCAATGGGAGTAACGGTAATACCTGAGCAGTTCTCTCCCTTTGCCTTGCCTGATTTTGAGAACCTACATGTGTTTGAGCTTGACATCATGGGAGCAATAAATCTAGGTATCTGGACGGTGGTATTTACCTTTACCTTTGTTGAGCTATTCGATACCTTTGGCACCCTGGTGGGTACTGCAGATAAGGCTGGATTGTTGGACAAGAATGGACAATCACCTAAAATCGGCAAAGCTATGATGGTTGACGCCATGGGGGGTTTCCTTTGGTGCCCTTATGGGAACCAGCACCATCACTGCTATGTAGAAAGTGCCGCAGGTATTGGTGAGGGCGGACGTACCGGTTTAACTGCGGTTACCACAGGCCTGATGTTTCTACTGGCCCTGGGTTTAGCGCCCTTGGCACTGCTTATACCGGGTGCCGCCACATCCCCGGCCTTATTATCGTAGGGGTGCTGATGGTATCAGCGGTGCGGGAAATTGATTTTGATGATTTTAGCGAGGGCTTTCCGGCCTTTATGACAATTACATTGATGCCCTTCACCTTTAGTATTGCCAATGGTATTGCGGCGGGCATTGTTTTTTATACTGCCCTCAAGGTTTTGTCTGGTAAAGCCAGAGAAGTTCACTGGATGATGTATATACTTTTTGTGTTAGTGGTAAGCCGCTATCTCTTCCTGGGCGGCGAATAAAAGATATAGGAGGTATTTATTAGAATGACAGCTATGGTAGGTATTGTACTAGGCAGCGACTCCGATTTGCCGATGATGAAGGATGCAGTAAAGGTATTAGAAAAGTTTGGTATCACCTATGAAATGAATATTTCCTCTGCCCACCGGCCCCGGATAAGACTGCCCATTATGCAAGGGCTGCCGAGTCCAGGGGGATGAAAGTCATCATCGCCGCAGCAGGCTGGCTGCTCATCTGCCTGGAGTTATTGCTGCCCACACAGTGCTGCCTGTAATTGGAGTGCCTGTAAAATCCGGTGCGCTGGACGGAGTTGATGCCCTATATTCCATAGCCCAGATGCCCCCTGGAATCCCAGTGGCATCGGTAGCCATCAACGGGGCCAAGAATGCTGCCATTCTCGCTGCCCAAATCATTGCCACCACCGACAACTCTATTAAGGAAAAACTCTACCAGTATAAAGAAGAAATGGTCCAGGAAGTTGAAGCAAAGGACGCCAAAGTGAAGGAACTGGGTGTGGAGGGTTATCTAGCCGTTTAAATAGTTTTGCACTTATGATTGGAGGATGTTCTGTTAAATGATTGAGCGTTATTCACTGCCGGAAATGAAGCAAATTTGGTCTGATGAGAACAAGTTTCAAAAATGGTTGGACGTTGAAGTTGCTGCCTGTGAAGCAATGGTTAAGCTGGGCCAAATCCCGGAGCAGGCCCTGAAGAATATCAAGGCAAAGGCTGCTTTTTCAGTAGATCGTATACTGGAGATTGAGGCTGTTACCCGCATGATGTTATAGCCTTTTTAACCTGTGTGGCAGAGAATGTGGGAGAGGACTCTAAGTATATACACATGGGTCTGACATCCTCGGATGTGGTGGATACTGCCCAGTGTGTCCGTATGAAGGAGGCAGGGGAACTTCTCCTTAAGCGCTTGGAAAGACTGCGCCAGGTTTTACTGGAGAAGGCGGTAGAACATAGGGGAACCTTAATGATTGGCCGTACCCATGGTATCCATGCAGAGCCCATGACCTTCGGGCTCAAAATGCTGCTTTGGGTTGCTGAGACAGAGAGAAATATGGAAAGGCTACAAAAGGCCATTAAAACCGTGAGTGTTGGGGCCATTTCCGGAGCGGTGGGCACCTATGCCAATATCGAGCCGGCCATCGAGCCCACGTGTGCCAGAAGCTTGGTTTAAAACCGGCCAGGGTATCAACCCAAATCCTCCAAAGGGATCGACATGCTGAGTACCTTTGCACCCTGGCAATTATTGCATCCTCCCTGGATAAGTTCGCCACTGAAATACGAAATTTACAAAGAACCGATATTTTGGAGGCGGAGGAATACTTTAATAAGGGACAAAAGGGTTCTTCAGCTATGCCCCACAAGCGTAATCCTATTACTGCTGAGAATGTTTCCGGCCTTGCCCGGGTGGTTAGGGCCAATGCCTTGGTGGGTCTGGATAATGTACCCTGTGGCATGAGCGGGATATATCCCACTCATCGGCAGAAAGGGTGGTACTTCCTGACAGCACCACCGCCCTTGACTTCATGCTCTATAAGTTTACAGGCATTATGGAAAAACTTTTGGTTTACCCGGAAAACATGATGCGCAACCTGGAGAAAACCCTTGGTCTGGTCTTTTCACAGCGTGTCCTGCTGGCCCTGGTGGATAAGGGGCTGGTGAGGGAAAAGGCCTATGAGCTAGTACAGCGTAATGCCATGGAGGCCTGGCGTACAGGCTCTAAATTTCAGGAACTTCTGGAAGGGGATGCTGAAGTTATGGAGCATTTGAACCAGGAAGACTTGGCCGGACTCTTTGACTATAATTACCACCTGAAGCATGTTGATGATATTTATGCCCGGTTTGGATTATAAATCGTAGGGAGAGGATATTAAGATGAATAAATTAGAGATGATTTATGAAGGTAAGGCTAAAAAGGTTTACCGTACCGACAGCCCGGACTTCTTTTGGGTGGAATATAAGGATGATGCCACAGCCTTTAACGGTGAGAAGAAGGGAACCATTGACAATAAGGGTGTAGTAAACAACAAGGTTTCCGCTGTATTCTTCAAAATGCTGGAAAGTAAAGGCATACCTACCACTTTGTTGAACTGGTCAATGATCGTGAGATGATTGTTAAGGCTCTGGAAATTATTAAGGTAGAAGTAGTGGTAAGAAATATTGCTGCAGGCTCTCTGGCTAAAAGATTGGGCTTGGCAGAGGGTACTGTAATGGCCAAAACTGTATTGGAATACTACTACAAAGATGACGCCCTGGGTGACCCCTTGATTAATGCCTCCCATATAGCAGCCCTAGACTTAGCTACTCCCGAGCAAATGGAATTTATCAGGACAACTGCCCTAAAGGTTAACGACATTATGAGGGAATATCTGGCTCCTGTTAATATCGATCTCATTGACTATAAGCTTGAGTTTGGCATTCACAAGGGTCAGGTTATACTAGGTGATGAAATTTCGCCGGACACCTGCCGCTTCTGGGATAAGAATACAGGTGAAAAGCTTGATAAGGACCGCTTCCGCCGTGACCTGGGCAATGTGGAAGGTGCATACCAGGAAGTACTGCGGAGATTGACCGGAGAATAGCAGGCGAAAGATTTGCCGGAAAAGGATGGTCATGATTATAAGTATCAAGCCTTTATCAAAGGAAAAGGGTGAATTTGAAAAAAACCTGCAAGATAATTACAGGAGGGCCACACCCCTGGCCCTCCTGGCCGGTTTCTTTTTGATAAGCCCACTAGTCCAGAGACATATCTTAAAATTAATGAAGCAGCGGACCAAGTTGCAAATTTGGCCGGTCGGTTAGATTTACCTGTGGCTGGAGAAGTGGGATTTTCTAATAGTCTCCATGAAAGGGCTATCGTAAATGTTATGCTGGTGGGCATGAGTGACAAGCTGATGAAGACTTGACTAATAATATTATCCTTGATGAAGCTGAACTATTGCCAACCCCACCTGCTAATCTGCAAAGTACCTGGAACTACAATCTTGATACATTAAATTTTCCTGATGATTATAATGAACTGCTGTTAAAGTTGCTGGCATCACCAAATATTGCCGGTAAGGGAGCCTTGTTTCAACAAATAATTGGCCGAAATGACCTTGGAGAATCGGTGACAAACTGGTCTTCAGTAGCAGTGATTAAAATAGAAGCTTTTAACAATGTGGGCCTAACCTTAGGCAGTTTCCCCCGCTATTGCTTCCTTGACCCAAGGAGAGGTGCTGCTATAGCAATGGCAGGGATGGCCCGCAGGCTTGTATGTGCGGGGCTTCAGCCTGTTAATGCCGGTATTTGCCTGAATAATGGTATTATGGATACTCCGGAGTCCCATTGGTCTCTGGAACAATGCAAGCAAGGTCTTGAGGAAGCCAGGCAATCTTTAGGCATATCAGCCGTTAGCCGGCAGGCTGTGGAAGAAAGCCATGCTTACCCGGTGCCGGTTATTGGAATGGCAGGCCTTGCTAATACATTAAATAGTTATACTGGACCAGGTTTTAAAGACGAGGGGGATCTTATCTTCCTTTTGGGAGACAATCTGCCTGAACTTGGTGGCAGTGAGTACCTTAAATTGCACTTTGGCCTAGAAGTGGGAAAACCACCTGCACTGAATCTGTTATTGGAGAAGCGAGTGCAGGCTTTTGTGCTTAAAGAAATAAGCAATGAATTGATTAAATCTGCTCAGCCCTGTTGCCTGGGTGGTCTGGGGGCAGCCCTGGCCGAAAGCTGTATTGCCGGGGATATTGGTGCGGATATTACTATGGTCCGCAGGTTCAGGGGAGATACACTGCTCTTTGGAGAAACCCAGTCCCGGATAGTTGTCTCAGTGGACAGTAAGCAGGGGGTAGAACTGGTTAAAAAGCTGGTGGAGGGAGAAATTCCCTTTACCCAATTGGGTAAAGTGTCGGGCAGTGCTTTGATTATTAACGTAGTTAACCCCGGCTGCACAGGTTGCGGCGGGAATTTGGTTAATCTACCCGTATCTAAAATGAAAGAAACCTGGCGGGGGGCGATTGAATGTTTAACGAAATAACACCTTTTGTACTACCGGATAAACCAGTTGAGGAATGTGGAGTTTTCGGTGTGTATGGTCAGGGTCTGGATGTGGCCAGATTAACCTATTATGGCCTTTATGCCTTACAACACCGGGGACAAGAGAGTGCCGGCATTGCGGTGGCCGATGGCAAGCAGGTACAACTTCACAAGGGCATGGGATTAGTGCCCGAGGTGTTTACCGGACATAGCCTTGATAATTTTGCCGGACATGTGGCCATAGGCCATGTGCGTTATTCCACAACCGGGGCCAGTCAACCCTTGAATGCCCAACCACTTGTGTTCCGCTATGCCAGAGGAATGCTGGGATTGGCCCATAATGGCAATTTGACGAATATAACAGAATTAAGAAGCCAGTTATCTGCAACAGGATCGGTATTTCAATCTTCCACAGACAGTGAGGTATTGGTTAACCTGATAGCCAGATATAATACCAATACGGTGGAAGAGGCTTTGATGAAATGTATGATCGACGTCAAGGGAGCCTACTCCCTTTTAATTATTACTGAGAATAGCATGTATGCTGCCCGGGACCCCCACGGCTTTAGACCCCTTTGTATCGGGCGCCTGGGTGATGGCTATGTGGTAGCCTCTGAATCCTGTGCCTTGACCACCGTAGGAGCACCTTTGTGAGAGATGTGGAACCGGGTGAAATTATACGTTTTGACAAAAACGGTATCACCTCCAGTCAGGGCCTAAGGGCCTGTAACCCTGCCCACTGTATCTTTGAGTATATCTACTTTGCCCGGCCCGACAGCACCATGGATAGCTTTAATGTCAATAAGGTTAGGCGGGAAATGGGAAGACAACTGGCCAGGGAGTTTCCGGTGGATGCGGATATTGTTATCCCGGTGCCGGATTCGGGAACTGCCGCTGCCCGGGGCTATGCCGAGGAGTCAGGCATACCCTTTGAGGAAGGCCTAATGAAAAATCGCTATATTGGCAGGACCTTCATCCAGCAACCCAGCAAATGCGTGAAATCGGTGTTCGACTTAAGCTAAACCGGTTCGGGAAGTGCTAGAAGGCAAAAGGGTAGTCATGGTGGATGACTCAATTGTTCGTGGCACAACCAGTCAAAAGATCGTGGCCATGCTGAGGGATTCGGGGGCCAAGGAGGTACACCTTTGTGTTAGCTCACCTCCGGTCATGCGATCCTGCTATTACGGGATTGATACTTCCGATGAGCAGGAACTAATAGCAGCCCAGAAGCCCCTGGAGGAAATAAGAAAGAATATCAATGCCGACAATTTGCATTATCTAAGTTTGGAAGCTTGCTAAATATTTTTGAGCCAAAATCAAATCACTTTTGCACAGCTTGCTTTAGTGGAAAGTACCCGGTGGAAGTGAGTAAACCCAAGAAAAGTGGGAAGTTTAGTTTGGAATAGGGGAGTGTATTAATGGAGCATAAAACTGATTCTCTCACCTATGCCGGGGCCGGTGTTGACATCGAAGCCGGCAACAGGGCGGTGGGTTTAATGAAACAGGCTGTAAAAAGCACCTTCCGTCCAGGAGTTATGGCAGATATAGGGGGATTTGGAGGCCTATTTGCCCTGGATACAGCAAAGTATAAGGAACCAGTACTGGTTTCCGGTACCGATGGTGTGGGCACAAAGCTGCGGGTGGCCCAGCTAACCAATGTGCACAACACCATAGGCATTGATGCTGTGGCCATGTGTGTAAATGATATACTGGTTCAAGGTGCCGAACCGCTTTTTTTCCTGGACTACCTGGCAGTTGGCAAACTGGTGCCGGAGCGGGTGGCTGATATTGTTAGTGGGGTAGCAGAGGGCTGCCGTCAGTCCGGCTGTGCCTTAATTGGCGGTGAGACCGCCGAAATGCCCGGATTTTATGCCGAGGAAGAGTATGATATTGCTGCTTTGCCGTGGGTGTAGTGGACCGTGGCAGAATAATTGACGGTTCTAAGATTGCTGCCGGGGATCTGGTCATCGGGCTTCCTTCCTCGGGATTGCACAGCAACGGCTACTCCTTAGCCCGCAAGGCCCTGCTGGAGGTGGCAGGCTATCAAGTAGACAGCTTTGTACCTGAATTTGGTCATACCGTGGGTGAGGAACTAATTACTCCCACAAGAATTTATGTTAAGTCTATCCTACCCCTTTTAAATAAGTTTGATATTAAAGGATTAGCCCATATTACAGGTGGTGGTCTGACTGAAAACATCCCCAGGTTCTGCCTGAAGGGGTCAAGGTGGTGCTTGACAGGTCCAAATGGATTGTACCACCTGTATTCAAAGTAATCCAAGGCATTGGCCAGGTGGCGGAAGAAGAAATGCTGCGGACCTTTAACATGGGCATAGGCCTAGTGATCATTGTACACCAGGAACAGGCTGAATTAATATTAAAGGAGCTTGCTGAGTCTGGGGAAAGGGCTTGTCTAATTGGCAGGGTAGAGCAGGGAGAAAATTTAGTTGAGTATCTTGGTGCCTAGGAGGTCAAGATAATGGGGAAATTACGCCTGGGAATACTGGCCTCGGGCCGGGGTTCAAATTTACAAGCTATTATGGACGCCTGTCAAAATGGATTTATCCCTGGTGAGGTGATTATCGTAATCAGTGATAAGCCAGGTGCCTTTGCCCTGGAAAGGGCCAAGCAGGCCGGAATTCCTGTCCACTGCCTGGAGCCAAAATCCTTCGACAGCAAAGAACTGTACGAAGGGGCCATTGCAGACCTGTTGGCTGGGTCAGAGGTTGAGTTGGTATGCCTGGCAGGTTATATGAGATTAGTTGGTTCGACCCTGCTGGAAGCTTTCCAGGGCAGAATTATGAATATCCATCCGGCACTATTGCCTCCTTCCCTGGACTGCATGGTCAGAGGGACGCCCTGGAATATGGAGTAAAGCTGTCCGGGTGTACCGTACATTTTGTTGATGAGGGCATAGATACCGGGCCTATTATACTGCAGGCAGCTGTTCCGGTATTGGATGATGATACAGAGGAAACTTTAGCAAGCAGAATTTTAGAACAGGAGCATCTGCTCTATCCCCAGGCCATTAAGCTATTTGCCCAGGGGAGGATTAAGGTGCAAGGTCGGAGGGTTAAGGTAAAAGCCCAAGAATAATTTAAGAAAGGCGTGGTGTTAGTGAAGGTTAAACGCGCTTTAATCAGTGTGTCGGACAAGACCAATCTGGTTGAGTTTGCCCGGGGTTTGTCTGAATTGGGGGTTGAAATTGTATCTACTGGTGGAACGGCCAAAGCTCTGCGTGAGGCCGGTGTGCCGGTAATTTATATTTCCGAAGTCACCGGTTTCCCTGAAATATTAGGTGGACGGGTTAAGACCCTGCACCCGAAGGTTCACGGCGGCATTCTGGCCCTGCGCAGTGAGGAACACTTAAACCAGCTGGCAGAGCATAACATAACGCCCATTGATTTGGTGGTGGTAAACCTTTATCCCTTCCGGCAGACCATTGCCAGGCCAGGCGTTACTTTGACTGAAGCCATTGAGAATATTGATATCGGCGGCCCCACCATGGTTAGGGCGGCCGCGAAAAATCATGCCTATGTAGGTATAGTTGTTAATCCCAACAGCTACGAGCAAGTGCTAAGGACCTGCAGGATAAGGGGGAGCTTCCTGAACAGCTTCGTCTCGAACTGGCCAGAGAAGCCTTTGCCCATACCGCCAGCTATGATACAGCCATTACCAATTATTTAAGCCGAGTTACAAGTGGTGAAGAGGAACTCCAGCCGGAATTAAATATTTCGCTGGTAAAGGCCCAGGATTTACGCTATGGTGAGAACCCGCACCAGAAGGCAGCCTTCTATCGTGACAGCACCATCACCGGCCCCTGTGTGGCCAATGCTCGGCAGCTTCACGGCAAGGAACTATCCTATAATAATATTTTAGATGCCAACAGTGCACTGGAACTTGTAAGGGAATTCTCTGATACCTCAGTGGTAATCATCAAGCATAACAATCCCTGTGGAACTGCTACAGGGTCAACCTTAGCTGAGGCCTATAATAAGGCCCTGGAGGCTGATCCTGTTTCGGCCTTTGGTGGTATTGTGGCAGCAAACAGGGTGATTGATGCCGCTACAGCCGAAGAAATGGCAAAAATATTCCTTGAGGCCATCATTGCCCCGGATTTTACCGATGAGGCCCTGGCTATACTTACTAAAAAGGCAAATTTGCGAATATTAAAAACCGGGGACTTATCGGAACAAACGGCAGACATTATGGAGGTCAGAAAGGTAAACGGAGGCCTCCTGGTACAGCAGATGGATAGAATAGTAGCTAATGTTGAAGAGTTAAAGGTAGTTACCGAGACCAAGCCGTCACCGGAAGAACTAAAAGAAATGCTTTTTGCCATGACGGTTGTCAAACATGTTAAATCTAATGCCATCGTTCTGGCCAAGGATGGACAAATAGTTGGTGTAGGTGCCGGACAAATGAACAGGTAGGTTCTGCTAAAATTGCCTATGAGCAGGCCGGTGAAAAGGCCAAGGGTGCCATACTGGCCAGCGATGCCTTCTTCCCCTTCCGTGATACAGTGGATGAGGCAGCCAGGTCCGGGATTAAAGCCATCATCCAACCCGGCGGTTCAATAAGGGATGAAGAGTCAATCCAGGCTTGCAACCAGCATGGTATTGCTATGGTCTTTACAGGAATAAGACACTTTAAGCATTAATCCTTAACGAAGCTTCGGAGGAGTGTTTTAATGAAAATTTTAGTGGTTGGCGGTGGTGGACGGGAGCATGCCCTGGTTTGGAAACTCCGTCAAAGCCCCAGAGTAACTCAGGTTTATTGTGCTCCGGGAAATGCCGGGATTAGCCAAATGGCTACCTGTATCAATATCCAAGCAGGGGATGTCTATGGTCTGCTGGACTTTGCCAAAGGGGAGGGCATTGACCTAACGGTGGTAGGTCCTGAAATACCCCTTACTAACGGCATTGTTGACATATTTGAGAAGGAAGGTCTCAGGGTCTTTGGGCCTCCCGGGTTGCGGCTGAAATCGAAGGCAGCAAGGCCCTGGCCAAGGATATTATGGACAAATACAATATTCCCACGCTAGGTACGCCACCTTTGAAAATCCAGAGGAAGCCAAAGAGTATGTACAAAAATATGGTGCCCCCTGTGTGGTTAAGGCTGACGGCCTAGCCGCCGGTAAGGGTGTAATCGTTGCAATGGATGATGAGACAGCCCTGGCAGCAGTGGACATCATCATGGCCCAAAGGATTTTTGGTCAGGCTGGCGACAGGGTGGTCATCGAGGAATTTTTGCAGGGCGAAGAGGTCAGTGTGCTGGCCTTTGTGGAGGGTGACACCATCATACCCATGATTTCCTCCCAGGATCATAAACGGGTGGGAGATAATGATACAGGACCCAACACCGGTGGCATGGCGCTTATGCACCGGCTCCGGTATATACCGAGGAATTAGCTAAAGTTGTTGAAAGGGATATTTTACGTCCCACAGTTAAGGCCATGGCTCCGAGGGAAGAAACTACCGGGGTGTATTATATGCCGGTCTGATGATTACCCCCCAGGGACCAAAGGTCCTAGAATTCAACGCCAGGTTTGGTGACCCGGAAACCCAGCCTGTCCTGAGTCTGCTGGAAACCGATCTAGTTGATATAATTGATGCAATCCTCGAAAACAGACTCGCCCAACAGGAAGTCAAATGGAAGGACGGAGCCTCCGTCTGTGTGGTAATGGCTGCAGGGGCTACCCCGGAAAATACCTTAAAGGCCAGGAAATCAAAGGCTTAGACCAGGCCCGGGAAGGTGTGGAAGTATTCCACGCCGGAACCACCACTAAAGACGGTAAAGTGGTAACCGATGGTGGAAGGGTACTTGGAGTGACCGCCATAGGTAAAGATATACCTGAAGCCATCCAGCGGGTCTACCAGGCCGTGGAGTCCATAAACTTCCAAGGTGCCCACTACCGCAAGGACATTGCCCAAAGGGCTGTAAAAAGACTTGGTGTAGAATAATCCAAAATAACAAAGACTGTCGACAAGAATAAATTAACTGTCGGCAGTTTTTTTACGGTGCCAGGCACTTAACTTACTTAACTTATTAACTTATTTAAAGATTTTGTTTGGGTTAGTATTATTTGTTGCTTTAAAATAGTAAACTAATAAAGGATTTATCTTTTGAGTGTCGAAGAAGGGATTGAGGAGAATCGATGAGGAAAGCTTTTCCTGGTCATAATAATAGTATACGGAGGGAGTTCCTTGGTGTATAGTGGAAAACTTCGAGATGACCTCAATGACCGTCTTTTTGAGGCCATTCTTTCATTAAAAGATGTAGACGAATGTTATCGGTTTTTTGAAGACATCAGCACTGTGTCTGAGTTGCGTTCCTTGGCTCAGCGGTTGGAAGTGGCTAAAATGCTGGAGCTAACCGAACCTACGGAGATATCGCCGGCAAGACCGGAGCCAGTACCGCTACTATCAGCAGGGTAAAGCGCTGCCTCAACTACGGTGCAGATGGGTATAAACTGGTTTTATCAAGGCTTTCAGACCCTAAGCCATTGGCAGAAGACAAAAAAATTGACGAGGTGAATGAATGATTTCCGGCAGATTTGGCCGCCTGGCACCGGGAGTAAGGGATGTGCTTCCGGCGGAGGCTTACCGCATGCGCAAACTTAAGGATACCTTTTCAGCTTTGGTGGAGACCTGGGGCTATCAGGAGGTTGTTACTCCAACCTTTGAATATATTGAGAATCTGGCCTCGGAGGAATTACAGGAAGGGAATTTCTTTAAATTTCTAGATAGGCAAGGACATTTGATGGCCCTCAGGCCGGATATGACAAGACCAATTGCCCGGTTAGTGGCCACTAGAATGAAGGGTGTTACTCCGCCCCTAAGATTATATTACCTGGCAAATGTGTTTAACTATGAGCAACCCCAGGTTGGCAGGCAAAGGGAATTCTATCAGGCCGGAGTAGAACTAATGGGCTACTCCTCTCCCGAGCTGATGCCGAAGTGGTGGCACTGGTTACAGAGTATCTTATCCAGACAGGACTGGATGATTTTCAGATAGGTATAGGTAATGTGGGAATATTTCACGGCCTGGTTCAGCAGCTTAACCTCTCCAAAGAAGAAGCCCAAAATCTTAAAGATGCCCTAGGCAATAAGGATTACGTCCGGGTTGAAGAACTCCTAATGCAGCATGCAGCAACTCCGGAGGAGGCCAGACGTGCTTTAGATTTGATTGAACTCAGGGGTGGGCCGGAGGTTTTGGATAAGGCTATTGAATTGGCCCAGGTAGGACCCACCACAGATGCTTTAGATAACCTGAGACAGTTGTACAGCTGCCTTAAGGACTACGGGGTTGAAAGGTATATTACCCTGGATTTGGGTTTGCTGAGGGGCCTAGATTACTATACCGGCCTAGTATTTGAAGGTTATAGCGTAGCCATGGGCTTTCCCATTTGCGGTGGTGGTCGATATAACCAACTGCTGGCACACTTTGGTTATCCCATGCCGGCAACAGGTTTTGCAGTTAACCTGGAAAGGGTACTAGTTACCCTGGAGAGATTACAGGGTCCTCCAAAAGAGCCGCAGCCTGAGGTTTTGGTAGCTTGGGAAGAAGGAAGCTTGGCCAAGGCATTAGACAAAGTTAAGGAATTGAGGGGCCAAAATATCAGGGTAATTACCTCCCTGGCCGAATGCCTACCCTCCAAAGCAAGAGGCGAAGCCATAAGTCTTGGGGTGCCCAGATTGATATATTTTTACGCCAATGGAACCAGTGAGGATATCACCATACAGGATTAATCACGCCGGTAACCCCGCGTTTTATTTAGCGTATCAGGTATATATAAATTTCTGATGTGCCAAAGCAAGTTTTCTTTAAGGATGACAATAAAGTTCTTGACAGGTCAACATCACTGTTTTAACATATCATTATGTTAGTAATTTAATAAACTAAAGGGAGGTTATAATACTTGGTTGCTGCCAGAGATATTCTAACCATTGCCTTACCAAAAGGTACACTTTATACAAACTCAGTTAAATTATTAGGCTTGGCAGGTCTAGATACGGAATTTATGAAAGAACCGGGACGCCAGCTTTTGCTATATTCAGAAGAGGATGCTGTTCGCTTTATCATATGCAGACCAACTGATATACCTACCTATGTAGAATACGGGGCTGCCGATTTAGGCTTATCTGGGAAAGACACCATTGTTGAACAACATAAGGATGTTTATGAGCTACTAGATTTAAAATATGGCGGGTGCCGGTTTGTGGTGGCGGTTCCGGAGGATAAGCCAAAGGAGCTTGCCTATTGGAATCAAACCAGGGTAGCCACAAAGTTTCCCCGCATTGCTGAAGAATTCTTCCTCCAGCAGGGTATGCAGATGGAAATCATTAAGCTGCACGGTAACATTGAGTTAGCTCCCATTGTAGGACTTGCGGAAATGATTGTGGACCTGGTTTCCACCGGCAGAACCCTCAGGGAGAACAAGCTGGTTCCGGTGGCAGATGTACTTAGCTCCACCACCAGGCTAATTGCTAACCGTGTTAGCCACAGGCTGAAAAGCGGAAGAATTAACCCTCTGGTGGAAAGGATTCGCCAGGTTGTTGAAGAGGGAGGTTTAAAGTAAGTGATTCGTATTATTCAGTCTTCAGATAAAGTATCTTTACAATCATTGCTAAACAGTCGTGTATCTAATCAAGCAGAGATAGCCGGGAGAGTAGCGGCTATTATGGATGAGGTAAGACAGAGTGGCGATAATGCACTATGTGGTTTCACCAGGCGTTTTGACAAGGCTGATCTTACCCCTGAACAGCTTCGGGTTAGTGAGGAAGAAATAAAGTGGGCCTACAGCAGGTGGATCAGGAGGTATTAGCCTCCCTCAGGGTGGCTCGTAAACGCATAGAGGATTTTCACCAAAAACAGCTAGCCAAGTCCTGGTTTCACCCAGAGGTTGACGGTACCATCCTGGGTCAACTGATTTTGCCCTTGGATAGGGTGGGTATTTATGTGCCGGGTGGTACAGCGTCATATCCTTCATCTGTTCTTATGAATGCAATTCCCGCTAAGGTTGCAGGTGTAGCACAAATTGTCATGGTTACGCCACCGGGGGAGGATGGAAGAATAAACCCCTATTCTCTGGTGGCCGCTGCTGAGGCAGGGGTTACTGAGATATATAAGATTGGGGGAGCACAAGCAATTGCTGCCCTGGCCTTTGGTACCGAAACCATCCGTCCGGTAGACAAAATTACCGGACCGGGTAATATATATGTTACTTTAGCTAAACGTATGGTTTATGGTCAGGTTGGCATTGATATGCTGGCAGGTCCCAGCGAAGTCCTGGTAGTGGCCGATAGTTCGGCAAATCCAATTTATGCGGCTGCAGATATGCTCTCCCAGGCGGAGCATGATTCCATGGCTTCAGCTATTCTGCTGACCCATGACCCTGTATTAGCTGAGGCAGTGGCTATGGAGATTGAACGTCAAGTTTCAAAACTTCCCAGGGAGAAGATGGCCAGGGAGCCCTAGCCAATTATAGCGCAATTATCATTACAGGTGATGTGGGAGAGTCATTGGATTTAGCCAATACCTTTGCCCCAGAGCATTTGGAGATTATGGTGGATGAACCCTTTAATTTGTTAGGCCGCATAAAGAATGCCGGAGCAATATTCCTGGGTCATCATTCCCCGGAACCGGTGGGGGACTATCTGGCGGGACCAAACCATGTCTTGCCAACTAATGGAACGGCCAGATTCTATTCTCCCCTTAACGTGGATACTTTCATGAAAAATCCAGTGTTATTTCCTTTTCCCAGCAAAACCTGCAGGCCCTTGGACAGGATATTATTAGACTGGCAGAGGTTGAGGGGCTTAAAGCCCATGCCAATGCTGTCCGAGTTAGGTTAGGTTTAGAGTAGGGTTGATAAGGTTTATTTCTATAGACAAAGGATGTGACCAGTGTGCGAGAGTCCTTTAGCATAGCAGGCCTGGTGAGACCAGAATTAGAAAAGTTAATGCCCTATGAGGCTAAACTGTACCCGGAGGCCATTAAATTAGATGCCAATGAAAATCCCTACCCCTTTCCAGAGTCCCTTTCCAGCAAAATAGGGGAACTGGCAGCCGGTGATGTACTAAGTCGTTATCCTGATGGGGCTGCTCTGGAGTTGCGTAGGGATATAGCCGAGTATGTAGGGACAGAGCCGGAACAGGTCATGGTTGGCAACGGCTCTGATGAGCTAATCCTTAATATTCTCCTTACTTTCGGAACAGGGGGCCGGGTGCTAATCACCAACCCTACCTTTTCTATGTATAAAATACATAGCCAGATTGCAGGGGCAAGGCCTATCCCAGTGCCTAGGAGAGGAGATTTTTCAATTGATGTTCCGGCTCTGGTATGCTATGCCCGACAGCCCGAAGCAAAGGTGGTTTTTTGTGCACTCCCAACAACCCTACCGGCAATTCTACACCCTTGAAGAGATTGAGGGGGTTTTGCAGCAGGTTAGCTGTCTAGTGGTGGTTGACCAGGCTTATTTGGAGTTTGGTGGAGAAGACGCCCTGCCACTTTTGAAAAGATATCCTAATTTAATTATCCTTAGGACCTTTTCTAAGGCCTTCGCCCTGGCCGGATTAAGGTAGGTTATATGCTGGCTAATACTGATGTATTACGTCAAATTCAGAAGGTAAGACAGCCTTTTAATTTAAATGCCTTTTCCCAAGCTGCAGCCAGAACAGTATTGGCTAATCGTGATGTATTTAAGGAGCAAATACAAACAGTTTTAGAGCAGCGGGAAGTGGTACAGCGGGGCTTGAAGTCGATAAAGGGTGTTGATTCTTACCCCTCGGCTACAAACTATATCCTCTTTAGAACGAATCATGACAGTAAAGTAATCTTTCAAGGGTTGCTGGAAAGGGGAGTTCTCATACGAAGCCTTGGAGGCCGGAACTGCCAGGTTTTTTGAGGGTAAGTATCGGTACTCCTGAACAGAACACTAAGTTCCTTCAGGCTTTAGACCAAGTCATGCAGCAAGTTGGGAGGGATTAAGGTGGAACAGGTCAGGCAGGCCAGTATTGAGCGGGTGACCTCGGAAACTAAAATTAAGCTTGATTTAATCCTTGATGGTACAGGTCAATATCAAATTGAAACTGGTGTTGGATTTTTGGATCATATGCTATGTCTTATGGCCAAACATGGAGCGCTGGATTTGACAATTAAGGCCACAGGAGATACCTATATTGATGACCATCATACCGTGGAGGATGTGGGTATTAGTCTAGGTCTAGCTATCAAAGAGGCCCTTGGCAGCAAACAGGGAATTTGCCGCTATGGAAACGCCATGGTCCCAATGGATGAAGCTTTAATATTAGCAGCACTGGACATCAGCGGAAGGGGTCATCTAGAAATTGATTTATCACTTCCGACATCAAAGGTTGGAACCTTTGACACAGAACTGATTGAGGAGTTTTTCAAGGCTCTGGCAGTAAATGCAGGGATAACACTACATATTCGCATGTTTAGCGGAAGAAATACCCACCACATCATCGAAGGGGCATTTAAGGCCCTGGGCCGGGCCCTTCGACAGGGGATAAAAGAAGATGGACGTTTAACCGGTATTCCTTCTACCAAGGGGGTATTATAATGATTGCTATTATTGATTACGGTATGGGAAATCTGCGCAGCGTGCAAAAGGGTTTTGCCAGGGTGGGTGTCCAGTCCGAAATAGTCCAGGACCCTGCTGCAGTTGATGCAGCACCGGCGATAGTTTTACCAGGCGTGGGTGCCTTTGCCGATGCTATGGATAATTTGCATAGCTCAGGTATGCTAAGGCCATAAGACGTGTGGTGGAACAGGGGAGACCCCTGCTGGGTATTTGTCTTGGCCAGCAGCTTTTGTTTGAGTCAAGTGAAGAATTGGCCAAACAAAGGGATTAGGCATTTTTCCCGGTACGGTAAAACGATTTCCTGCTGGTTCCTTAAAGGTTCCTCATATGGGCTGGAATCAAGTGGAGATAAAAAAGCAACACCACTTCTGGAGGGAATTCCTGAAGGATCAGCTTTTTACTTTGTCCATTCCTATTATGTGGAGCCTTCGGACTCCAATATAGTAGTAACCTATACTGACTATGGTTTAAAGTTCCCTTCGATAGTAGGTAGAGATAAGGTATATGGAATACAGTTTCACCCGGAAAAGAGCAGCACCCTCGGTCTGCGTATACTAGAAAACTTTGGAAAGCTGGTGACGGTATGATTATCTTCCCGGCCATAGATTTAAAGGAAGGCCAATGTGTTAGACTGATTGAAGGTCGCATGGACAGCGCCACTGTATATTCCCACGATCCAGGAAGTACAGCCCGGGCCTGGGAAGAGCAGGGTGCGGAGTTTATTCACGTTGTGGATTTAGACGGGGCCTTTGCCGGTCAGCCAAGGAACCGGGAGTCAATAATTCAGATAGTCCAAGCAGTAAGGGTGCCTGTTCAGGTTGGCGGGGGCGTTAGGGATCTGGAAACGGTTGCGGATTTACTAGCCATTGGAGTTAATCGGGTTATCCTTGGCAGTGCGGCTATATTAAATCCAGATATGGTGGCTGAGGCCTGTCAAAGGTATGGAGATAGGGTACTGGTGGGTATTGATGCCAGGGACGGTATGGTGGCTATCCAAGGCTGGGGAGAAACAGTGCAAAGGACAGCCCAGGACCTGGCCCTGGAGGTCAAAAGTATGGGTATCACCAGGATAGTATTTACCGATATACGGAGAGACGGTAAACTCTCTGGCCCAAATTTAGCAGCCACCGGTGAGTTGGCCAGGGCCAGCGGTCTTAAGGTTATTGCTTCAGGTGGAGTGTCATCCTTGGAGGATATACAAGCAGTTAAAGACCTGGAATCCGATGGTGTTGAGGGGGCCATTATGGGCAAAGCATTATATGCGGGTGCAGTTAAGCTGCCCGATGCCTGGTCATTGCCCGCGGGGAGGGTTAATATGTTAATGAAAAGAATAATCCCCTGCCTGGATGTTACAGGGGGTAGGGTTGTTAAGGGGACGAATTTTGTTAACCTGAGGGACGCCGGTGATCCGGTTGAATTGGCAGCTATCTATGACCGGGAAGGTGCCGATGAAGTCATCTTTCTGGATATAACAGCTTCCTCCGATGGGCGTGCAACCATGCTGGATGTGGTGCGACGTACAGCCGAAGAGGTTTTTATACCCTTTACCGTGGGCGGGGGCATCCGAACGGTGGATGATATGAGATTGATGCTCAAAGCAGGAGCAGACAAGATTGGTATTAATACTGCTGCCATCAAAAATCCCGAGGTCATTTCCGAAGGTGCCATTAAGTTTGGCAGCCAGTGTATAGTGGTCGCCATTGATGCCCGTCAGGTAGCGCCTGAAAAATGGGAAGTGTATATTCACGGAGGACGGACCCAACCGGACTTGATGCAGTGGAGTGGGCGATTAAGGCTGAGGAGTTGGGTGCCGGAGAAATCCTTTTGACCAGTATGGACAGGGATGGGACTAAGGAGGGATTTGACTTGGCTCTCACCAGTACCATTGCCCGGTCAGTAAAAATTCCTGTCATTGCCTCCGGTGGTGTGGGAAATCTGGAACATATGGCCGAAGGACTTACCCTTGGTATGGCAGATGCCGCCTTAGCCGCTTCCATTTTTCATTTCGGGGAGTATACCGTAAGGCAGACCAAGGAGTATTTAAAGGACCGGGGAGTACCTGTAAGGATTTAGGATATGGGAAGGTTCTTGTGCCACGATTATGCTACACTTATAAAGTCGGGGGTTGCTTATGCAATTTGATATAGAAAGTCTAAAATATAACCAAGCTGGATTGATACCGGCCATTGTTCAGGAGTATCAGACAGGTCAAGTATTAATGATGGCCTGGATGAACCGTGAGGCTGTGGAAAAGACCATGACCAGTGGGGAAACCTGGTTCTTTAGCCGCAGTCGTAATAAAATGTGGAAGAAGGGTGAGACCTCGGGTCATATCCAAAGGGTTAAGTCCCTTTATTATGATTGTGATGGAGATACCTTACTTATCCAGGTGGAACAAGTGGGAGGAGCAGCCTGCCATGAAGGGTATGTATCCTGTTTTCACTACAAAGTAAAAACCGATGGCTCAGTGGTTACCGAGGGGGAGCAGAAGTTTGAACCGGCGGAAGTTTACGGTATGCGGTCGGAAGCAAATGAAGCTGCCGGGCCGGAGATAATAAGCCATTTATATGAAGTAATTATGAGCAGAAGGCAGAGCGACCAGAGGCTCTTATACCACCTACCTATTTGACAAGGGTATCGATAAGATTCTCAAAAAGGTTGGGGAAGAATGTGCTGAGGTTATTATCGGGGCTAAAAATAACAAAGAAGAGCTGACCTATGAGGCAGCGGATTTGATCTATCATTTGCTGGTATTACTGGCCAATGAGGGGGTTGAGGCCAAAGAACTGTATCAGGAATTGGCCCGGAGAAGAAAATAGACTTAAACAGGGTGTTGGAAGGTTTAACTCACCCTGTTATTTTTTGTCCTCAGGTAGTTAAAATTAACAGCTAATTTTATGATATAATGAACAGTGTTTTTGCTTGTCATTTTTTCTTATCGGAGGAATTTATGGATAGTTTGGCGAACCTCAACCCCTCCCAGGCGGAGGCGGTGCGACATACTGAAGGACCTTTATTGGTGCTGGCCGGCGCTGGCTCTGGCAAGACCAGGTACTAACCTCGCGAATTGCCCAGTTGCTTAAACAAGGGGTCCCCCCCTATAATATATTGGCCATTACCTTCACCAATAAGGCAGCGGCTGAAATGAAAAACAGAGTAGAGAGATTGGTTCCAGATCAAGCAAGGGATCTATGGGTTAGTACTTTCCATAGTACCTGCCTGCGCATCCTAAGGAGAGAAATACAAACCTTGGGCTACGGCTCCAATTTTTCCATTTATGATGATGCCGATCAGCAAACCCTTGTTAAAGAGTGCCTACGGGAACTGGAAATTGATGAAAAAAGATTTCAGCCTAGAGGTATGCTGTCGTCTATTTCAGGTGCAAAAATAAATTACTTGGACCAGAGGATTATGAGCGGCAGGCCTATGACTACTTTGAACAGGTGGCAGCCAAGGTTTATCGTCTGTATCAGGCAAAGCTCTTTAAGAATAATGCCCTAGATTTTGACGATCTGCTCATGTTGACCGTAAAGTTATTTAAAGAAAATCCCCAGGTACTTGGTTACTATCAGACCAAGTTTAGATATATCCTGGTGGATGAATACCAAGACACTAACCACACCCAGTATGTTTTGGTTAATATGCTGGCGGAAAGACACAGGAACCTTTGCGTGGTGGGAGACCCTAACCAGTCCATCTACAGGTGGAGGGGTGCTAATATAGAAAATATCCTTAGCTTTGAGGGAGACTACCCCGAAGCCAAGGTGGTTAAATTAGAGCAAAATTATCGTTCAACCGGAAATATTCTGCAGGCAGCCAATACATTGATTAAGAACAACCTGGAGGCTAAGGATTTAAGCCTTTGGACCTCCCAGGGCCCTGGGCAGTTAATTAATGTTTACCGGGCAGAAAGTGAAAGATTTGAGGCCCATTATATAGCTGATAGAATTAAGGAAATTAAATTATCTGGTGATAAGAATTATCGGGACATAGCCATCCTCTACAGGACTCACGCTCAGTCAAGGGTTTTTGAAGAAGTTTTCCTGAGATTGGGTATTCCCTATAATATTTATGGTGGGCTAAAATTCTATGAGCGTAAGGAAATTAAGGATTTACTAGCCTACCTTCGGGTTATCGTCAATCCCTCAGACGGTCAAAGCCTCAGTAGAATTATTAATGTCCCCAAGAGAGGAATCGGAGCATCCTCCATAGAGAAAATTGCAAGCTTTGCAGAGGTGAATGAATACACACTTTTAAATACATTATCCCTGGCTGAACAAATACCAGGTTTACCCACCAAAGCAAGAAAACAGTGTGCTCAACTTGCAGAATTGCTAAAAACCTGGGGCAACAGTCTCAGTTCCTTTCCACCACTGAAATAACTGAGGAAGTTCTGGGTAGGACAGGTTATAAAGCTGAGTTGGAGGCGGAGAATACCGTGGAGTCCCGCACTAGGCTCGAAAACTTACAGGAGTTTATTACTGTAACAAAGGATTATGATAAACAGCATGGTGAAGAAGGTGGACTGGAAGACTTCCTTTCCAGCATATCCTTAGTTACAGATATGGACAGGTATGACCCTGAAGCGGATGCTGTAATCCTAATGTCACTGCATAGTGCCAAAGGCTTGGAATACCCGGTGGTATTTTTAACAGGCATGGAAGAGGGAGTATTTCCCCACAGTCGGGCCCTTTATGAAGCTGCGGAATTGGAAGAAGAAAGACGGCTGGCCTATGTGGGTATCACTAGGGCTGAGGAGCAGCTTTATCTTACCCATTGCTGGGAAAGAACCCTTTTCGGTCGTACCAATATGAATCCAAAGTCGAGGTTCCTTGAAGAAATACCCATTGAGCTTACCGTGGGTCAGTCTGTTAATAAGAAAGGGCTAACAACAGCAGCATCTGGTCCAATGGCCTCCGGAGAGGTTAAGGCACCCAAACCTGTTAACACAAATTACTTATTGGGAGATCGAGTTCGTCACAGCAAGTGGGGAGAAGGTGTCATTGTGAAGGTTAAAGGGGAAGGCCCCGGGGCTGAGTTATCCGTAGCATTTCCCTCCCAGGGCATAAAAACACTAATAGCACAGTATGCTCCCTTGGAAAAGGTGACCTAAAAGAACCTGCCTAAGAGTTAACGCTCCTGGGCATTTTCTGATCATGCAGGAAAAGATAACCAATTAACTTTACATTTAATGTAAATAATGATACATTAAAATTTATGAAAGCTAGAGATTATAGTGACCCAAGGGGTTACTTGTGAAGGGAGCGGAGTTTGGTGATATTGTAGCAGAGTTGGATACCATATCACTAAACAAAATTATGGACCGCTTAATGGCCGTGGTGGTACTTACCGCCATCATACATCTAATAAATACACTAATCTATGCAGTTAGACCCGCTGGGGTAACAACCCAGAGGCTGGCAACTGCCTATTCCCTGTTCAATGTGATCTTTTTAGTGGCCCAGACAGCTAATATGCTGCAGGCACCACTTCTATCCTCAATTATCGAGCATGCCATCGCCAGAGGACAAGAGGCAGCCAACTCGGCCACAGGTATTATTCATACCGCAGTATACCAACAAGAACTAGTCGTCTTGGACTATCAGATTAGGACGGTCATATTGGGGGCAACTCTGGGCACCCTTATAGGGGCAATTTTTATACCTACCTTTATAACCTTTTTTACCAAAGGGATATATATTTTTGACCAGGTCAAATCAGTACCTAAAATGATTGGTATGGTGCTATTTTCACCACTAAAGGTTGCCAAGATGGCAAGGGATGGAATCAAGGTTCCCAAGGGGAAGTTTATTAAAGAGGCTGTTAGAGAAAAACTCTCTATTCCGAGAAAGTTTTTAGTCTTAAATATAATAGTGACAGGAATATATACCACGTCGGTACTTTCTTCTCTGTATGCCGGAGCACTTTTTCCTGAGTTTAGGGCTACGGCTACCTTACTTTCAGGTATTATCAATGGAATGGCCACTATTTTATTTGCAACGGTGGTGGACCCCACCGCAGCTGGTATTACCGACCAGGCCATGAGGGGTGAGAGACCGGAAAGGGATGTTAAGCAAATGTCCCTCTACCTGGCCCTAACCCGTTTGCTCGGAACCTTACTTGCTCAGCTTTTCTTTGTACCTGCAGCCTACGTGATAAAATATGTTGCAGAAATCATCGCCCGGGGTGGGCTTTAGGATTAAGGAGGAAGAACCATAATGGTCACTATTACCCCGGATATTAAAGATAAGATAGAGGAACTTCGCCGGGAAATAAATTATCATAACCAGTTGTACTATGTGCTGGATAACCCGGCAATCACTGATGAACAATATGACAGGCTGCTGAAAGAGCTTTTAGAAATTGAAGTCGCTATCCAGAGCTTATAACAGCCGATTCCCCTACCGAAGGGTTGGTGGGGAAATTCAGAAGGGATTTAAAGCAGTGCCCCATAGACTGCCGATGCTGAGCCTTGGCAATGCCTTTGGTGAAGGGGATTTGCGCGATTTCGACCGCCGGGTGAGGAATAATCTACCGGGGGAAGAGATTGAATATGTGGTTGAATTGAAAATAGATGGATTAGCTATTTCGCTCTGGTATGAAAACGGGCTATTTGTTCGGGGAACTACCAGGGGCGATGGTGAATTTGGCGAAGATATTACCACTAACCTTCGAACGGTAAAGGCCATCCCCTTGCGAATAGCCAGAGAAATCCCCTTTCTGGAGGTTAGGGGTGAGGCATATATGTCTAAAGAAGCCTTCGTTAAGCTAAACCAGGTCAGAGAAGAAACTGGGGAACAGCTTTTTGCTAATCCCAGGAATGCCGCAGCCGGCAGCCTGCGCCAGTTGGACCCCAAAGTTACCGCCTCCCGGAATCTTAGTGTTTATATGTATGGCCTTGGGTATATGGAAGGTTTGTCGGTGACGGGTCATGCCCAGGGTTTAGCCCTGCTAAAGGAGCTGGGTCTGCGTGTAAACCAGCAGCACAAGGTATGTAAGGACATAGATGAAGTGATTGAGTATTGCCAGCGCTGGCAGGGCCAGCGCTTTGAGCTTCCCTACGCCATTGACGGGCTGGTGATAAAGGTTAATTCTTTGGATCAGCAGCAGCGCCTGGGTGCAACCATAAAAAGTCCCCGCTGGGCCATAGCCTTCAAATTCCCGGCCGAACAGGCAATCACCACAATAAAGGACATTATCATCAGGGTAGGACGCACCGGTGTCCTTACACCAACTGCCATATTGGAGCCAGTACAATTAGCGGGAACAACAGTCAGCAAAGCAACACTACATAATCAGGATATTATTACCCAAAAGGATATTCGTATTGGTGACAAGGCGCTGGTTCAAAAGGCAGGAGATATAATTCCCGAGGTTGTACAGGTGTTTCCTGAACAGCGTGAAGGTAATGAGGTTACCTTTTCCATGCCAGAAATCTGTCCTGAGTGTGCATCACCGGTGGTGAGAGAAGAGGGACAGGTTGCCCACCGCTGCACCAATGAGTACTGTCCGGCAATTTCAAGGGAGGGTATCATTCATTTTGTTTCCCGTAATGCCATGGACATCGTCGGTCTGGGAGAAAGTATCGTAACCCAATTAATTAGAGCCGAACTGGTTAAAGACCCGTCAGACCTCTATCATCTAAAGTATGAAGATTTAATTAGGCTTGAGAGAATGGGGGCCAGATCCTCCCAGAATTTGCTGGATGCCATAGAGTCCAGTAAAGGAAATTCCCTGGCACAGCTATTATTTGGGCTAGGTATCAGACATGTGGGGGAAAGGGCAGCTAAAATTTTGGCTCAGCAATTTGGATCAATGCAGAGGTTGATGGATGCAGAGCAGGAAGACTTAACTATCATCCCTGAAATTGGACCCAAAATAGCTGAGAGTGTGGTGGATTATTTTTCTCGGCAGGAGAATAGAAGTTAGTAGAGAGATTAGCTGACTCTGGCTTAAATATGGAGGAGCAGACTCAATTATCACAAACTGCAGCTATGACTCTTGCGGGAAAAACCTTTGTAGTTACTGGAACATTGGAGGGCTTTAGCCGACAGGAGGCCCAGCGGGCCATTGAGGAATTAGGCGGTAAGGTATCAGGAAGCGTCAGTAAAAACACCGATTATGTCTTAGTGGGAGAAAACCCGGGTTCAAAGCGCGACAAAGCTGTAAAGCTAGGAATCAGAATTTTAAATGAACAGGAATTTACAGAGATGATAAGTATCGAAGAATAGTAAGTAGGAGCTACTACTTTTGTATGATTGGTATTAATTTTCCCAAGGTCTGGTAGGAAATGTAAAATCATCCTCTGGTTGATTGTAATACAATTGAAATTGCTCTAGAGTAGTATTATCTTAGATAAAGAATAATACTACTCTTTTTGTGTTAACTTGGTCAATGGAGGGGTGATGTGTGTTAATAGATGATAGTGGAAACAAAGAAAGCATTTATACGGTCATCCACCAAGGTAAAGGACTATTTTGCAAACCAAATGATCTAGTTGTAGCGGATGATAATACTTCACTCAATAAACAATACCACCTAAATAAAATATTGGACCATATTACTGCCATGGTAGTAATAATGGACAAGCATTGTCGAATTATCAAAATAAATAAATTATGTAGTCAACTAACCGGATATTCCTTAGAAGAAGTTAAAGATAAGTTTTTTTGGCAAGTGTTTATTTCACAACATAGTAGTGAAAATATCAAAAACATTTGTGTTTGTGATATAGAGCAAATCAATAATCAAACATTTTATTTCTACCTTACAAACAATACTGGAAAGCAAATGCTAATTATGTGGCGTTTTTCTTATATAGATGACCCATACTATTCTACAGAAATATTAATTGCCACAGGTATAGACATAACAGAAAGCAATCAAAGACAGGAAAGACTTCTTTTTCTAAGTATGCATGATCCAGTAACTAGTTTACACAACCGGGCTTATTTTGAAGAGGAAATGCGTCGACTTGAAAACAGTCGTCATTACCCAGTTGGAATGATTATTGGGGATATAGATGGTCTAAAGCTAATTAACGACACAATGGGTCATGACTATGGAGATGTGGCATTAATTGCAATGGCAGGAATATTGAAAAATTGTTTTAGAAAAGAGGATGTTGTAGCGAGGATTGGTGGGGATGAGTATGCCATCCTTTTCCCTAGAACATCTGAAAAACTTTTGGAAGAGGCCTGTAAAAGAATTCAGGAATCAATAAATCTCTATAACTCACGAAATCAAGGCTGGCCATTGAGCATTTCCCTTGGTTATGCTCTCAAGGAAAGTAATCAAAAAAGCATGAAGGAGCTATATAAAGAAGCAGATAAGAGCATGTACAAACAGAAACATAAAGGAGTAAGTAAAAATAGGCGTGCTTTGATCGACAACTTAAGAAAATACTTACTGATTAGAAATGGGGTAACAGGACAAGAGGTAATACGACTAGAAAGTTTAATAAAAGAGGCCTCAGAGTTTTTAAAACTGCCAATTGAAAGCAGGCAGCATTTAAATTTGCTTTCAAAATATCATGATATTGGTATGGTGGGAATAGCTGAAATAACGATAAGAAAGCCCGGAATTCTGTCCCATGAGGAATATATCCAAGTCCAAAGGCATTGTGAAATAGGGTTTCATATAGCCTGGGCCGTTCCGGATTTAGCACCAATTGCTGAGTTGATTTTAAAACACCACGAACAATGGAACGGACAGGGGTACCGCTGGGTTTGCAGGGAGTAGAAATTCCTTTAGAATGCAGGATATTTTCCATTGTTAATGCATTCATTTCTATGACCAGCGAGCGCTCTCATAGGAAAGTACTATCCCATGAAGAAGCAGTAAAGGAAATTCAACATAATGCAGGTGTGAAATTTGATCCAGTATTGGTTAGTTCTGTTGTGCAAATATTAAAATGAATCAATTAGAGGAAAAAATCTAAGAATGGGATAATTTGTAGTAAAAGATAGAAAATATTATAAAATTGATAACATATTCTTACAACCTTTTCAATAGTTTGCATGATATAATTTATATTAATAATATATGTTATTTTAAAAACATTTTATCAAAAACATAAAGTATTATCCTATACCGAAAAGGTATCTTCCATGTGGGAGATGCAATGCCTAAAAATCATACAGAAGTATGATATACCGGCTGCCGAAGGTAGGAACTGTATAGTTCTTTGTCTAGGCAGCCGTTATTTTTTGGGAAATATAGGAGGTTAGATATGGACAAGATTCGACTGTTAATAGTAAGTGAGGATTATCCATTGAGCAGAGGATTAACTGCAATATTCTCAGCTGAAACAATGTTTGACGTTATAGGTTATTTAAAATTTGACGAAGCCATTAGCAAGTGCATTGAATTACAGCCTGATGCTATCCTTGTTGATGTTTGTGATAAAGAGGTTACATATGAATTATCTATAGCACAGGTTAAAAAGGGATGTCCCTGCAGTATGATCTTTGTATTAGTTGATAGTGAACAGACCGATATTTCTCAGACCCTAATTAATACTATAGATGGTATTATACCCAGGGGAATTATGCGTGGGTGTTTGGTAAAAACCCTTGAATTAGCTTGCCAGGCAGGTATATTTTGTTTGCCTGGTTCTTATAAGAGGTCGGTACCTTTTGGAAATGTATTTAATAAAGTGCCTGAGAATGTTATTGGTAAAAGTGATCATAGTGTTGTTTTAGACAATGAAAATCTTACAAAGAGAGAGATGGAAGTGCTGCAACTACTGGCAAACAATTTTTCTAACCGTGAGATAGCAACTAAACTATACATAAGTGAGCCAACTGTTAAGACTCATGTTAGCAGTATTTTAAGAAAGTTAGGTCAAAGCAGCAGAGCACAGGCAATTATCTACTCCTATAAAACAGGCTTGGTGAAAGAATCATTAATAATACCAAAGTCTAATAGTTATAGTTAATTATTCAATTCTTTGACTGATTGTATTAACCTATTAGTTGCTCTAGAGTAGAGTTATTATACTTTAATAATTCTACTTTTTTATTTGTTTTTTTAACTAGTTTTTTGGAGGTACTTATGAGAATGAAAACTGTCATGGTAGCTAGCAATGGTAAAATCTCTAATAATAGTCTTGCTTCAATATTTAGATGCACTGGCAGATTTGAAATTGTTGGGATAGAAGGTAAGCCAGCTACTGAAAATGCCCTTGAATTGCAACCTGATATTTTGGTTTTTGAAATAACAAAAACAGAAGAGGAGTATATAGATGTTTTAGGAAATATTCAGCAAAATTGTCCTTGGACTAAAATTATACTTGTTTTAAGAAACCCGGTAAGCCTTGAAAATTTAAGGAAGTTGTTATTACTGTGTCATGCTATATCCAAGGGAGAGTTAGGCCAGGTGTATTACGTAAGGCAGCCGATCTAGCCTGCAATTCGGATTATTTTTTTCTAATTGGCAATAGTACTGAGTTTAAATCTAAGATGAAAGAGACTTTTCAATCGGTGGCAGCAGAAATATCTTGTATAAACTAAGACCTCCTGTTTGGAGGTCTTTAATTTTAGAAAACCAATATCACTAATGAGTATTAGCTAAGTATGATGGATTATAAAAATTAATCAAACTTTACATCATACCTCAGAAGGATGGCATTAGAAGAATGATATTGTATGATGTTCTTGTCATTATTAGTAAACAATGGTGATAAATAAAAAAATAAAACTCCTTATAACTGTATATTTTATTTATTGTTCGAGTGGAGGAGGAATAAATGTCTATTGGTCCCCAATTTAACAGAAGAATTTTCATGAAATATTCAAATTTAGATAATAAAAGCATTAACTTTACATCAGGTTTTATTAGTGTTTTAAAAGTAATTCTACATGCAGCTACACTATTGGCTATTGATTTAATAGCTTTCTATCTTATAAGTTGCTTTTCCGTAGTAATTACAACATATATTTTTGCAGATTCATTAATCAATTTTGTTGTTAATACTCACCTTGTGTGTTATCCAATAATAATGGTTATGTGTGTATTTTTCGACGGTTTATATACCAGTAGAATTACTTGGTGGAGGGAGTTTGAGAAATTAATTCGTTCAAGCACTTTAGCATTTGTGATTACACTTGCTATATTATTCTTAACAAAATTGGAAGGAGAAGTGTTTCAAACAATTATATTATCTCAATGGATTTTAACACTTATATTTATACCTATTGCAAGGTATTTCTCTAAAATTACTTTATATAAATATAGCATTTATAATTGTTCCGTTCTAATTATTGGTGCTACGAAGATGGGAAAATTACTTGCTAATGTATTGGAAAAAGAGAGAACTATGGGATATGAAGTTGTTGGTTTTATAGATAACAATATTTCACCTGGACAGTTGGTTTCGCAGCATGAGCATAAGACACTGCGAGTTCTAGGCAACTTTTTAGGTGTAAGTGAAGTGATGAAGGTAACTGGCGTTAAAGATGTTATTATTGCAGTCCATGGATTATCAAGTACTGAAACTGTCAAATTAATAAATCATTTACATAACGTATCTTGTTCAATATTAATGATTCCAGATCTGTTTAGGGCTCCTCTTTCAGGGGTTGAGGTAGACTATTTCTTCAGTGACAAAACTCTAATATTAAGATTTAAAAACAACCTAAATAATCAAACTAACATACTAATTAAGAAATCAATAGATCTAATCTTAGGAGCTACCGTATTTATAATTGCTTTGCCACTATTAATATTAATATTTGTAGTAATTGGATTGGATTCAAGGGGTAGTCCAATATTTATTCAAAAGAGACTTGGTGTGAATGGCAAAACCTTCAATTGCTACAAATTCAGAACCATGGTTACTAATGCTGAGGAGGTTTTAAAACAAGCCCTAGATAAAAATGAGGATATGAGAAAGGAATGGCAAGTCAACTTTAAACTCAAAAAGGATCCTAGAATCACAAAGATAGGTAGATTTCTTAGAAAAACTAGTTTGGATGAGCTACCGCAAATTATAAATATCATAAAAGGTGAAATGAGTCTTGTAGGTCCCCGGCCAAGGCCATTATACGAACTTGATGGGTTAGAAGAAAATGAATTATTCCAAATCGGCTTATCAGTGAAACCAGGTGTAACTGGCTTGTGGCAGGTTTCTGGCAGGAGTAATCTTGATTTTAATCAACGAATTGACTTGGATGCTTGGTATGTACAAAATTGGTCACCATGGTTGGATTTGTTTTTATTAATTAAGACAATAGGAGTTGTTTTAAATGGTAAAGGAGCTTATTAATTATGAGATAAAAATGGGAGGAGATTAGGTGGACATTTGTACTATTGGTACTGGTTATGTTGGATTGGTAACTGGAACTTGTTTTGCTGAAATGGGCCATAATGTTTGGTGTGTTGATATTGATGAGGAAAAGATTAAGAAGTTATGTAATGGTGTGATACCAATTTATGAGCCAGGACTTGAGGAGATGGTAAAAAGGAATAAAGAAGAAGGTAGGCTTCGTTTCACAACAAGTTTATCTGAAGCAATGGAAAATAGCCTTTTCTTATTTATAGCTGTAGGCACGCCTCCAAAAGAAGATGGTTCGGCTGATTTGACACATGTAATAGGTGTGGCTAGGGAGATTGGTAAAATATTAATAATTATAAAATAATTATTAATAAATCAACAGTTCCTGTAAAGACTGGGCTAAAAGTTAGACAGGTGATTTATGAAGAACTTTTGTTAAGAGAACGTACGGATATAGAGTTTGATGTAGTTTCTAACCCAGAGTTTCTAAAAGAAGGTGCAGCCATTGAAGATTTTTTACGACCTGATCGCATAGTCATAGGAACAGATAATGTTAGAACCGGTGAATTGATGAAGGAATTATATAGCCCCTTTTTAAGAAATGGGCATCAAGTTTTGATAATGAATATATCTTCAGCAGAATTAACTAAATATGCTGCAAATTCCATGCTTGCCACTAGAATTAGCTTTATAAATGAGATAAGCAGGATATGTGATGCAAGCGGAGCTGATATCGAACAAGTTAGACTTGGTATTGGTTCAGATTCGAGAATAGGAATGCCATTTTTATATGCTGGTATTGGGTATGGAGGCTCCTGCTTCCCTAAAGATGTTCAGGCTTTGATACGTACAGCAAATGAATTGGGGGTTCCAACGGAAATATTAAATTCGGTTGAAATGGTTAATATAGCACAAAAGGGCTTATTGGTTGAAATGGTTGTCAATAAATATGGAAAAGATTTATCCGGCTATACCTTTGCGATTTGGGGACTAGCCTTTAAACCCAATACTGACGACATGAGGGAAGCACCTTCATTAGAGATTATTAACGGATTAGTTGAAAAAGGTGCAAAAATTAATGCACATGATCCTATTGCTATCTCTGTAGCAAGAGAATTACTTGGTGAACATGGCATCACTTACTATGAAAATAATTATAGCGCCCTTGAAGGGGTGGAAGCACTTCTACTATTAACTGAGTGGAACAACTACAGGCGACCGGATTTTCACAGAATGCTAAGGGTAATGAAAACACCAACAATATTTGATGGAAGAAATCAGTATGATCCTAAAAAAATGAAGCAAATGGGTTTTGAATATTATTGCATAGGAAGGAACGGCAATAATGAATAGTTTAAAAAGGATTTTGGTAACTGGTGGAGCAGGTTTTGTAGGATCACACCTGTGCGAAAGACTTATAAATGATGGACATGAAGTAATTTGTTTAGATAATCTGTTTACCGGCTCAAAGGCAAATATAATCCACCTTATGAACAACCCAAAATTTGAGTTTATTAGACATGACATTATCGAGCCTATTCTTCTGGAAGTTGATGAAATATATAATTTTGCCTGCCCTGCATCACCAATTCATTATCAATATGATCCAATAAAAACGACTAAAACCAGTGTACTAGGTACTATTAATATGCTTGAACTGGCCAGGCAAACCAAGGCGAGAATTCTTCAAGCATCCACTAGTGAGGTGTATGGTGATCCCCAGGTTCACCCTCAAATGGAAAGCTATCGTGGATATGTGAACCCAATAGGGCCTAGGGCTTGCTATGACGAGGGGAAAAGATGTGCAGAGACTCTACTCTTTGATTATCATAGGCAATACGGTACGGATATAAGGGTTGTAAGAATTTTCAATACCTACGGTCCGCGCATGCATCCTAACGATGGAAGGGTAGTGAGTAATTTTATTGTACAGGCATTAAAGGGTAAGGATTTGACTGTATATGGTGATGGTCAACAGACCAGGTCATTTTGTTATATCGATGATCTAATTAATGGAATTGTTCTTACCATGAATACTACTGATATTTTTCAGCCAATTAACTTAGGTAATTCCGAAGAATTTACAATTTTAGAATTGGCTAATATAGTTTTGGAATTAACAAATACCGACTCAAAACTTGTCCATTTGAAACTGCCTACTGATGATCCTATGCAAAGAAAGCCAGATATTTCTAAAGCCATGGAGAAACTCGGATGGAGACCGGCAATTAAGTTAGTAGATGGTCTAAATATGACAATAGAATATTTTAACCATCTGGTTGCTAATCTTGAAAAAAATCATATAACTAGCTATTAATTTAGGGTTTGTAAGAGGAGAAGCTGATGGAAAAAGATATCGATGTTTATATTATCATTAATGTCTTAAAAAGGAGATTTTTATTAATTATAGCTGTTGTAACATCATTTGTAGTAATCACCGGTTTATATAGCAGCTATATCTTATCACCAGTTTATGAGACAAAGTCTGTTATTTTGGTAACTTCTTTTACTCAAAACTTAGAGAGTAATAATCAAAAGGCAGATTTTAATTTTATTTTACAAGCCGTTCCACAGTTTCCGGTATTAACTATGAATAGTTATATATTACAGGCAAAGAGTGAAGTTCTTATGGAAAGGACAATTAAGAAGCTTAAGCTTGAGGAAAAGGGCTATACGTCCCAGATTATAAGAAGCCAAATCAGGGTAACCAATCCAAAAGAATCGAATTTACTTGAAATCACGGTAAGGAATAATAGTCCGGCTCTAGCTGCAGATATTGCAAATGCCTTTTGTCAGGAATTCATGATATTGATGGGTGAAAAGAGATTGCAGTTTGTTAACTCAGCTATTTTATCAATGGTTGGAGAAGTTGATAGACTAAACGAACAATTATTATTAGCTACTACCGATTACGATAAAAACCTACTAATGCAAATGGTTTCATCTTTGGAAAACAAAATTATACAAACAAAGATTGCCAGATCTATTAATATTGGGCACACTCAGTTCTTGGTGTTTTCTGAAGCAACAAGTCCTGAGCGGCCGGTAGGACCTAATTTATTTAAAAATATGTTAATCGCATTTGCCTTAGGATTAATGCTTTCTTTATTGCTAGTCAGTATTTTAGAGGTATTGAATCTTTCAAAAAGTGCTAAAGAAAGTGATAGTAATCAAGCCATGATAAGTAAATCAATGTAGAAAGAATAGATGGTTTTTGGTACAAAAGATTCGGAGTGATTGAGTTTGAAGATAGTTTTTATAAACACTCTTTATCATCCTAATATAATGGGTGGTGCAGAACGTTCAGTGCAATACCTTGCTGAGGCCTTAGTAAAAGAAGGACATAAAGCAGTGGTAATATCAGCTTCTGAGAAAAACGTTTGTGAAGCCCAGGATGTAAATGGAGTAAAAGTACACTATCTTAGTTTGAAAAATATCTATTGGCCCTTTAAAAAAAGAAGTAATCCTATGTTTTTAAAACCCCTTTGGCATTTAATTGATATATATAATCCTTGGATGGTTAGATATATTAAAGAAATTATTAAAGCCGAAAAGCCAGATATTGTTCATACGAATAACCTGATGTGTTTTTCCCCGTTAGTATGGTCTGAGATAAAAAAGTTATCAATACCAATAGTTCACACCATTAGGGATTATTATTTATTATGTCCAAAATGTACGATGTTTGACAAATACAGTAATTGTGAAAAACAGTGTTTGATTTGTAAAGGATATTCTTTTCCAAAGATATATTTTACGAAGTTTGTAGATGCGGTAGTAGGTGTTAGTAATTATATTTTGGAAAAACATTTATCTCTAGGTGCTTTTAAGGGTGCAAAGCATTCAACTATATACAATGCATATGAAAATAAAAGGTACTATAAAAAGAGCAAAAGTGATCAAGGACTTAGATTAGGTTCATAGGAAGGATAACACCTAACAAAGGAATTGAAGTTATATTAAAGGCTATTGATAAGTTGCCATTACACAAAAAAAATATAACTTTAAAAATAGCTGGCAGCGGTGATAAACAATATATAAAAGCATTGTCAAAAAAATATTCAATGAACAATATAAGTTTTCTAGGATTTATTCCTGTGGAAGAATTTTATCCAGAGATAGACGTTCTAATTATTCCTTCCCTATGGAATGAACCGTTGGGACGAATCACCTTTGAGGCGTATTCATATGGTGTACCGGTTATTGCCTCATGTCGTGGAGGCATACCGGAATTGGTTGAAAATGAAAGTACTGGGTTTCTATTTGATCCAGAGAAACCAGAAAATTTATTGAAAATAATAAATGATATAGCAACTAGGCCAGAACTTATTGAGCAAATGGAAGATGCCTGTTTGAAAAAAGCAATGGAGTTTTTACCTGGAAAGATTGCCAAGAGCTATTTAAAAATCTATCTTTCCTTAGTTAAAAGATAAGTTATGGTGATGTCAATTCAATTGATAATGGTGATTAAAATGATTAATAAATTAATATGTTGTATGTTGATAATATATTTTTGGAGTTTTGTTATAGAGGCGCCGATTAGATATTGTCTACAACTAATTAATATGGTGGAATTGATTTACATAAGAGATTTATTTGTGTTGTTTATATTAACCAGATTTATTATAAAAGTCCGCATAGATAAATTATATATAAAAGCAATATATATATTTATACTATTTTCTATAATTGGTTTTATTTATACGGACAACATATTTCAGGTACTATTTGGACTAAAGGTATTGACACCAATATTGTTAGGGGTAGCAATTTATGGTTTTATATGTCAGATAGGTTTTAATAATATTAAGAGTTACATAATACCATTATTCTATGTATCTTGCATTGGAATTATTATTAACTACTTTGTTATTTATCCCTGGGAAGGTGTATCTTATGCAATGGGAGATATAGATATAGAAATGTCAAGATATTGGACTGCTGAGGGAATAAGAAGGCTAGCTGGTTTTTCTAGGGCATCATATATGGCTGCAAGTCAAGTGTTGTTACTATCAGTTTATTTAATGGTGTTTCTAAAAAATTATTATTATAAGTTGTTTATTTGGTTAATAGCAGGTGTAGTAATTATCTTGACAACTACTAAAGGACTTATGCTAACTTACGCTTTATTATCAATAATATTTATATTTAAAAAAATTACCATTAAAATTTACAACATATATGTTTCTTTAGCTGTATTTTTAATAGTTGTTATGTTACCTGTTGGATCTACAATTTTCTCTATAGAATCAAATCAATTAATGCCCCAAGTATTTAACTCCTTTCTTCAAAGAATAAGTTATATATGGCCATTAACAATGGAAATGATTAATAATCAGGGCAGCATATCTTTTGGGAGAGGAGTTGGAGGGATTGGCATAGCACAAAAGTATTTTGAACCTCTTAGATATTCTCCAGGAGATAATATTTTTATCTATCTTTATAGCCTATTCGGAATTACAGCAATTTTTTATTTAGCGTTTCTACTATGTAGAAGCAGGTTACTAAAACCGAAGCTCCACAAGGTTGATGAATATATATATGTCTTATTAATATCAATATTGACATTTGGAATAACAGCAAATGTATTAGAAAATACATACTTTGCCTTTGGTAGTGGTATTTTGATAGCTCATATTCATTCCCTTAATCCGAAGTTTGATTACAAAATAGTCCTTCAAAATATTTTATATGCTAAGAGTTAATATCTTCTTTTAAATAAAAAATAAGTGAGACTGGGGATTGTAAATGAAAATTGCTATAAACGGTACTTTTCTAATGAAAAAAATAACGGGTGTTCAGCGTTATGCATATGAGATGATTAAAGGATTTAGAAAAATTGAGGGACTTGAAATAATCATATTTGCCCCAAAAGAATGCCTATTAAGTGAAATCTCGGGATTTAAAATTATTAAGGATAAAAATAAATTTTCTTATTTAAACCAATGGTGGTTATGGGAGCAGTGTAATTTACCTAAATTATGCAAGGAACATAAAGATTACTTACTTTGGAGTCCGGCTAATACAGGACCCCTATTGGTAGAAAATCAGGTTGTTACTCTTCATGATGCTGCAGTGTTTGAGGGTCCTGAGTGGTTTTCTAAAACTAGTGGTACCTATTATAGATGGTTATTACCAAAACTTACTCGTCGAGTTAAACATATTTTTACTGTAAGTAACTTCTCCAAAAATGAAATAATTAAGTATGGTTTAGGGAAACCGTCAAATATATCAGTTGTATACCCTGGTGTAAGTGATATTTTTTAAATCATAACACAAATAAAATTACTGAAGGGTATCAAGATACAAAGTACATAATGAACTTAGGGTCTAGAGATCCAAGAAAAAATGTAAAAAATTTAATATGTGCGTGGGAAGCAATAGATGATCAAAAGAAAGGTAATACAAAACTGTATATTGTAGGTGGTAATAATAAAGGTTTTAGTAAAGAAAACATACATCTGAAAGACAGAGATATTAAAATGTTAGATTATATAGAAAATGATAATGAAATTATTAATCTTTATAGATGTGCAAAATTATTTGTTTTTCCCTCAAAATATGAAGGATTTGGGTCTCCACCCTTGAGGCAATGGCATGCGGTACTCCAGTTTTAGCAGCAAACTCAGGCAGCTTACCTGAGGTATGTAAAGACGCTGCCCTTTATTGCCAGGCTGATGATACTAGCGATATAGCTGAAAAATTAGTAAAAATGCTATCTGACGAGACATTGCTAGAGAAGATGAAAAATATTGGATTAGAACATGTAAAGCAATATAGTTACGATAAATCTGCTCTTAGAATGAGAGAAATCTTGAGATATATAGAATAAGAGGAGTCTAAACTATAATTATGAAGAAAATACTATTTTTAACTTCTTGTATGCCTTATCCTGTAAAAAACGGTAGGCATAAAACACTAATGCAATACCTTGAGTTTTTATCCTTAAGACAAGATATTGAAATATACCTGTATTGTTTTGAAAAAGACCCTTCAAAGTTTGAACAGCAAATAGAATATATGTTGAATAGGTACTCTAAGATTAAAGAGATTAAAATTATAGCTTTACCTAATATTATTAATAGTGCAACTAATATAATAAAGTATACATTAATTAAAAAGAAATCAATACAAGAATGTTTCTATTTTAACATCTCAATAAAAAATAAGCTGTGGCAAGATGTTAGTAATATAAGACCTAATATTATATTTTGTGATATGTTGCGTACTGCACAATACTTTGAAGATGCATCTAATAAGTTGGAACAATTAATAATACTGGATATGGATGATCTGTTGTCCTTAAGATATAGACATTTATTAGAACACAATGAAGTAAATGTGTTGGGGGAATTTTCAAATAAAATCCCAAGGATTATTGATGTTATAGCAAATAAATTAATCAGAAATATAATATTGAAATATGAATCAGCATTATTAAAACATAGGGAAAAGACATCAGTCAAAAATTTTGAAAAAGTACTCCTAGTATCGCCCTTTGAGCGTGAAAAACTAAAACAAGTCTCAAAAAATCAAACATATATAGTATATATCCAGCCCTAGATATAATGCCTGTCATAGATATTGAAGCACTAAAAACTCCCTACTCCCTAGCGTTTATGGGGAAATTAAACATACCTCACAATGAAATGGGATTGTTAAGGTTTTTAGAAAGAATTTTTCCTAGGCTGGTCAGCGAATATCCGGATATTATACTTTATATTATTGGGGATAAAGCAACAGATGCAATAAAAAAGCATCAACAGAAATGGGACCGTAACATAATATTAACTGGTTATTTAGATGACTTTTCAGCTTTATTAAATACTACAAAGGCATTTGTTGCTCCTATATATTTTGGCACAGGTATTAAAACCAAAATAATAGATGCCATGGGATTTGGGTTACCTGTAATTACAACAGCCATAGGGGTTGAAGGATTAAAGGTGACTAATAATAAACACATATTTGTCGCAAATAATGATGATGAGTTTCTAAAATATGTAAGGTTAGTATTTCAAAATGAACAGATATGCCAAGATATATCTAAAAATGCACGGGATTATGTAAATAGTTACCATAATTTTGATTTATGCAAAGGACAATTTTATCAATTATTGGAGATTTAATTATTACCCGTGAAAGGATGGTAAAAGTGATTAAACAAATAGTGCGTGCAAAGGCACCTCTACGACTTGGCCTGGCTGGTGGCGGTACAGATGTATCACCTTATTGTGATGACTTTGGTGGTTATGTTCTTAATGCAACTATTGATATGTACGCTTACTGTACTATTGAAATAACTAATAATAACAAAATTATATTTTTTGCTGCTGACAGAAATGAATATTTGGAATGCGATAGCATTGAATACCTAGAATTAGATGGTAATATGGATTTGCATAAGGGAGTATATAACCGTGTTGTTAAACAATATAATGCAGGTCGGCCATTATCCTTTATGATGACTACATATTCCGATGCACCAGCAGGTTCTGGTCTTGGTTCATCATCCACAATGGTTGTAACCATGATCAAAGCCTTTGACGAATGGCTTCATTTTTCACTGGGAGATTATGATATTTCCCAGTTAGCATATAAAATAGAACGATTAGATGTGGGGTTAAGTGGTGGACGACAGGATCAGTACGCAGCTACCTTTGGAGGGTTTAATTTTATAGAATTTTATGAGGGTGAACGTGTGATTGTCAACCCTTTACGAGTTAAGAACTGGATTATTAACGAGTTGGAGAACTCACTTGTTCTTTTTTATACAGGTACATCACGTGATTCAGCCAAGATAATTGATGAACAAATAAAAAACGTAATGGGAAAGGAGCATAAATCAATTACAGCTATGCATGAGATAAAGGAAGATGCTTTGATAATGAAAGAAGCGCTGTTAAAGGGAGATATCTTAAAATTTGCCGAGTTCCTGGGAAAATCTTGGGAGGCTAAAAAGAAGATGGCCTCGGTTATCACAAACAATAAATTAGATTCCATATATCATACTGCAATACAAGCAGGTGCTTATGCTGGTAAAGTATCAGGTGCGGGTGGTGGAGGGTTTATGATGTTTATGGTTAACCCCGTCCATAGGATGCGGCTATTAAAAGAACTAGGCATGCTAGATGGTTTTATTATGAATTTTCATTTCACCAAAAACGGAACACAGGATGGACCCTAGATGTTGATGGAAAGGACGGTGTAAGGGATGGAGCGGTTTATACGACAGCAAGTCGAAAAATCGTTTAGTCTTAAGCATCAGATTATTGAAGACGATGGCATAATTCATATCACTAAAACAGTAGCAAAAAGAATAATTGATGCTTATCGCATAGGAAATAAAGTGATTATTGCAGGAAATGGTGGCAGTGCAGCAGACGCCCAGCATATTGCAGGAGAGTTAGTAAGCCGCTTTTATTTTGACCGGCCAGGTCTACCGGCAATTGCCCTCACCACTGATACGTCTATATTGACAGCCATTGGCAATGACTACGGCTACGATAACTTGTTTGCTCGGCAAATTCAAGCTAATGGGGTAAAAGGGGACATATTTATTGGCATATCTACTTCAGGCAACTCTAAAAACATTTTAAAGGCCCTTGATGAATGTAGAAAAAAAGAGATTACAAGTATTGTTTTAACCGGACTTACAGGAGGAAAAATGTTTGGTAACTGTGATTACATTATAAGAGTACCCTCAAGTGAAACACCTAGAATTCAAGAAGTTCATATTTTATTAGGGCACATTATATGCTCAGTTGTTGAAGAAGCTCTATTCGGTAAGGGATTTTGATTATGGAAGCTATAGTCCTTGTTGGTGGTTTAGGCACAAGACTAAAAACCATTGTTTCAGAAGTTCCAAAACCAATGGCAGCGATAGGAGGGTATCCATTTCTTACTTATCTCTTAGAATATTTAAGCAAGTATAACATAAAAAAAGTTATCTTAGCAACGGGATACATGCATGAAAAAATAATGGATTACTATGGTTATAGATATGGTGGAATTGTTATAGATTACTCTATTGAATATGAACCTTTGGGTACAGGTGGAGCGATAAAAAAGGCACTGGAGAATGTTAGTGAAAAAGATGTTTTTATTTTAAACGGAGATTCCTTTTTTGATATTAACCTAAATCATATCTACTCTAAACATCTGGCAATAGATGCTGATCTCACTTTGTCATTAAACCCATGATCAATTTTGAACGTTACGGAAATGTCAAAACAACCGGGGAAAGGGTCGTTGGATTTGAGGAAAAGAAGTTTACAATCAAAGGGTGTGTTAATGGTGGAGTATATGTAGCAAAAAGCCACTTATTTAACGATATAGTTTTACCGAATAAATTCTCCTTTGAAACTGATTTCCTAACGCAACAATTAGGGCGGCTTGTAATTGCCGCATATAAATCAGAAAGTTATTTTATTGATATTGGGATTCCTAGTGATTACCTTAGGGCTCAAAGCGAGATGGTAAACCTGATATGAAGAATAAAGCATTGTTTCTAGACAGAGATGGTGTAATTAATAAAGAAAAGAATTACCTATTTAAAATATCAGAATTTGAATTTATTGATGGTGTATTTGACATATTGAGATATTTTGAAAGTATAGGGTATTTGTTGATTATAGTTACAAACCAGTCTGGCATTGGCAGAGGATATTATACAGTCAAGGATTTTCTCATCCTTAGTAACTGGATGCTTCAGCAGTTTAAAGAGGAAGGTATTAATATTACAAAGGTTTATTATTCGCCTTTCCATCCACATTTTGGAATAAATAATTATAAGAAGGATAGTTTCTGTAGGAAACCTGGTCCGGGTATGCTTATTAAAGCTTCGTCTGAGTTTGGAGTAAATTTAGGCGATTCAATTATGGTTGGGGATAAAGAGTCGGACATTGAGGCAGGTCTCAATGCGGGGGTCGGAACGACTGTACTGGTTCGCAGTGGAAATAACATTGGCGATATTAGAGGGACTAGAGCAAATTTTATATTGCCAAGTATCAAAGAGCTAAAAACTGTATTGACTGGCAGAGTTTGATATGAAGAATCGGAGATTTATGTATGAGTAATAGAGCAGGAAAAGTTGCTAAGGCCACTTTTATCATTTTAATATTAAGTATGTTAGCAAAGTTATTGGGTTTTGTAAGAGAAGCAGTTATTGCTAAAGAATATGGTGCAACAAGTGTTGCCGATGCATTTTTAGTTATATTTAATATACCGTATATTATTAACGGAATGTTAATGCCGCACTTGTGATAGTTATTGTGCCTGTATTTACTCAGTGTATAGTTAATGGCAAAACTGAGGAGGCTAGACGGGTATTTAGTACTTTATTTAGCATATTTCTTATATTTCTTACAAGTATCATAGTTATTGGACTCTGGAATTCAAATTTTGTAATTAGCCTATTTGCGCCGGGCTTTGATCAGCAAACAGCACAATTAGCGTCAAATTTAGCCTTAATAATGTTTCCTTCCATATTGTTTTTTGCACTTGCAAGTTTCTTTGCTGGCTTGCTAAATACTCATAATATTTTTGCTCCTTCTGCTGCAGCTCCAGTTATATTAAATACAGTAATAATTGGGTCCTCATATACTATAGGAAAATCATTTGGTGTTTATGGTCTTGCCATAGGGGTTCTCTTAGGGACTTTAATAATGGCGTTTTTTCAAGCACCATTTTTGAGAAAAACTGATTTTAATTTTCGAGCAGTATTGGACCTAAAAGATGAGGGAGTTCGTAGGGTATTTGGATTAATGTTTCCAATATTAATAGGTAGTGGTGTAGGACAAATTAATATACTAATTTACTATCACTTAGGTTCTGAACTTGTAGAAGGTACAATATCAGCCCTTAATTATGCAACCAAGTTAATTTTGCTCCCCCAAGGAATATTTGTAATGGCGGTTGCCACGGCAATATTTCCAAGTCTAAGTAGGTCCGTGGTGGACCTTAAATATGAGCAATTTTCAAATACATTAATAAAAGGATTAAAAATGATATTGTTGCTTTCAGCACCGTGTGTTGTAGGTTTAATAGTTTTGCGAGAGCCTATAGTTTCGGTGCTTTTTAAACGAGGAGCCTTTGATGAAAGAGCATTGGCATTAACTTCAGGAGTGTTGCTGTTTCTATCCCTAGGTCTAATTGGACAGTGCTTAAGCCCTGTATTAACCAGGGGATTTTACGCCTTACAGGATACATTATCTCCAGTTAAGGTAACGTTTATTACAGTAACTGTAAACATAGCTTTGTCTCTATTGCTAATCAAGAGAATGGAACATCTTGGGTTAGCACTTGCTAACTCTGTTGCCATGACTATTAATGCTGTATTACTTGGCTTTCTGCTAAGAAAACGTGTCACAAGTAATATTAATAATGGTTTAGTTGTTTTTAGTTGTAAGGTGGTATTATCTTCTGTGGTAATGGGAGTTTTATTAAGTATATTTGATAAATTCCTTGTAAGCATTTGCTTGTCTATTGTTATAAGATTATTGATAGATATTGCAATCGGCGGGACCATTTTTTTTGTTATAGGACTTATTCTAAGAACAGAAGAGTTATATTATGCAACAATTTCAATAAAAGACATATTAAAAACTTTATCTATGAATGTGTTAAATAAGACATACTGTTTAAAAAAATATGCTAAGTAGTTTTTCGGGGTGATAAAATGCATAAAATCTCTTTGAAGAGATTTCTCTTGAGCTTTGGCTTATTTTTGCATGTGTAAGCGAGAGACTGGATAAAGCTGAACATTTATTGCAATGGGATATTAACTGGGATCTGCTGATAGATCTTTCAGTCCACCATCGTGTTTATCCTATAATATATAGAAGTCTAAAAAGTTTAAACAAAGAAGCTGTGCCAGAACATGTTCTTAGGCTACTAAAGCAAAAATATAAAAGCAATGCCATGCGAACTATAAGTATGACGGGAGAAACAATTAGGATTCTAAAACAACTTGAAAGCCAGGGGGTAAGTGCCTTTATCTTAAAGGGGTTACCATTGGCATGTCGTTATATGGAGATATAGCTGTTAGGCCATCCAAAGATATTGATATTTTCTTCCCACCTAACCATTTAGAAAAAGCAATTAACATAATTGAAAGGGAAGGTTATAAAAGAATTGAACCAGATTACCCTTTAGTTGCCGGTCAATTGCAAAGATATTTGAAATACAATCATCACTTTAAATATTGGCAAAGGGATCAAAATATACATCTAGAACTACATTGGAAACTAGGTAATATAGGACTGGAAATTCCCCCACAAGACGAAGATTAATAGAATTGTTGTAGCGGGATACCCAGTGGCGGTTTTTTCAAATGAGGAATGGTTATTGTATTTAATTTTTCATGGAGCCGGTCACGCTTGGTTTCGTATTCGATGGCTGGTAGATATAGCAAAGTTTGTACAAAAAGGAGGCATTGACTGGGAAAAGGTAGTATCATTAGCTAAAAATATGGGCATACTGCCTCTTTTACATCAGACATTGATCCTAACTAATATGCTATTATCAATACCAGTTCCAACTAATATTGAACCTTCTTTGGCAAAAGATAGATATGCCTGGAATTTGGTTCGATTGACTGTTCCTTTTTTGTCAAACACAGATCTAGAGGCTCAATATACTAAGCGTGATTGGCTTTATCGGAGGAGGTATTATGAGTTACAGTTTCAGATTGGTTGGAAGAATAAAATAAATTATATATTTCACCTTTTCCAGCCTTTAAGGGACGATATGAGAATTATCTCACTGCCCAATAAACTATATATGGTTTATTATTTTATTCGTCCCTTTAGTTGGTTTATGAGGTGTATTCGGGATATGTGGCAACATAACAAGACTTCCTGAAATTATACTTTTATTATGTTCAAGGGACTATTTGTTAAAATTGGACTGCTACCCTTTAACAATATTTAAAAACCGGCAGAAAATAAGGCTGCGGATCAACATTTGAAGATTTGGGTCATATAACGTATTGTCATGCAATACGTTATATTTTTTAATTTTTTTTGGATTTTGTTAACATCAAGATACTTTTGCTCAGCTTCTTTTGCTCCGATGTTGCCAAGCTCAGTAAATAGTGTTGTCCAGGAGGGCTGTATTCGTTGTACCCAATCAGCACTCTGCTTACCTCGAACAGTTTCATTTAGAAGGACTTTATTAGGCAAGTGACCTTTCATTGCCCGCCGAATTAAAAACCTTTCTTTTCCATTTCGTACACATTGATCATCAGGTAAACTCAGGCAGAATTCAATTACTCGCTTATCCATGGTTGGATCACGTAAGGCCAATCCATAAGCCAGGGACTGTTTAGTAGTAATTACTCCAAGGTGGGTGAAATAACTGGGATTAAGTTGTTTTTTGCGTATTTCCAAGGAAGACAGGTTATTTAGGGATATTGCATCATAATTGCGTAGTCGCTCAAAGACGTTGGTGCATTTAGCAAAGGTAGGATTTACAGGTGATGTTTTATGAGGTCTGCTAAAGAAATAGTTAATATTTTTTGAAAAGTTATTCTTTACAACATAGAGTAGAGCGAGTCTTAATAAGACAAGAGATGATTTAAGGGGATGTTTATATCTACTAACCGTAAAACGAATTTCATCAAAAAATCTATTAAAATGACCGGAACTAAGAAGTGTTATAAGGTAAATCAAAGAATAACCCCATGAGATTGTATAATTACCGGATGTTCCACTTAATAAAACACCTATATTATTTGTTTTGGCAATTGATACAATATTGTCAAGCCAAAACAAGTTCTCAAAAATTTTATAAGGTTGTTCAAGCATTGCAAGCAGTACGTCGGTATTAGTTAGAGAGTGCCTGTCTTCTGAGCGAATATACTTTACAACAATATTTGGCATATGCTCCCTGACTGCTTCTATGTATGGCTTCTCGTTAGCCAGGCTACCAAGGGGTAAATTATCACGATATTCCTGGATTGGTAGTGCAGAATAAGCCTGAAGTTCTAGACCACTCTTGGCTAATAATTGTGCTGCCATACAGGCAACAGAGGTGGAGTCTAACCCGCCGCTCATCATCACTCCAACTGGCCGGGAACTACGCAATCGGCAACGAACCGCTTCACAAAAGATCTCTCTAAAGGCTTCCACATAATCATTGTCAGTCTGCAAGAATAGTTTAGATTGTTGTTCAACTTTCCAATATACCCTCTTTGTAGTACTGTCAGGACGGACAATCAGGTTAGTTCCCGAGGGTAAAAGATAAATGTCCTTATATACAGTTAGTTCAGGGTCTAGCTGATGCATTACTGATGGGGTGGCGAGGAAATCGGCAATCCAGGTGTCATTAAATTCTTTTGTAATTTCCCGTAAGACAAAAAGGGGTTTAAGCAAGGTTGAAAATGCGAAGATATTAGGTGAGCAGAAATAATAAAAGGTATTTGTTCCTGTATGATCAACTGAACAAAATAATTCTTGTCGCTTTTTATCCCATATAACAAAGGAATAATCCCCAACAAGATGCTTTGAACAATCATATCCCCATTTTATATAGGCTCTCAAAATGAGAAGACTGTCTGGGATGTAACTTCTATAAGGGCCATTAATCAGTAATCTATCGCATAAATCTTGACGATTATCAATTATTGCGCTGGCAGTAATTGTTAATCCGAAATATGATCATAATGGGGAAGTGCTTCTCCCACTGATTCCGGTGTTATGTATTGAGTATGACAACCTAAAAAATATTTTCTTTTCTCCATAACCCTGAAATGTCAGACCGATAGATTCCTAATGCTTTCATCATTTCATTACTTGTTGCTGTCAGAATCGGTTTGCCATCGCGATGTAGATACCACATATTGCATTCATAATAATACCACCAAAATTTGTAATTATGATAAAAGTGCATTTGTATAGTCCAAATGTTTTAGCTCTCCTAATGACATAAGGGATGTATCAGTAGCGTGTGCATAAGAATCGGTAGAAAAAAACTCTAACTTAGCAGTAGATATTTTAGTCATAAGAATTTTTATTTCTAATATTTGAGGTTCAACCCAATGCAACTTTTTTGCCACTTTTTCCATTAAAATTGCCTCCTTTATCAGAAGCTCTCTTGATACATTATTCAAAAGTATACTCATTATGTATCATCTTGAGAAATTGAGATATATAAACCAAAATGGGGTTTAGAATTTTTTTATTATAAAGTACATAACACCTGTAATAATCGTAGCCAGAGAAATTGTTGCAAATATTGTTATGATAATATCCAGAAAAACTAAATCTGTAACCATTATCACGGGAGTATAATGATAGAATAAAATAACGAGAAAAAATGCAAGCCAATGGCTTATACAATAAGGGCAGCTTAGCAATGTCCCTAACCAATTAAAACGTTTCCTTACTAAGGAACGAAGGGGGGAGAATAACTTATTTTTAGTTATTGTTAATGATATAGTTGAGATACACATGGATATCATAACAAATGTAAAAATTTTATTAGACACCATAAGGCATGCTCCCTTTAATCTAATTATTGTTACATAAGCAGGATAAAGTACTGAACCGACCATTCTTGTTTTTCATTAAAGAATTGTAAGTACCTTTCTCCACAATTTGCCCAGATTCTATTACAATAATATTGTCGGCGTTCCTTATAGTGGAAATGCGGTGGGCAATAATTACGATGGTTAACCTACCTTGTAGATTTTCAATGGCATGTTGAATGCGTTTTTCATTTTCCGAATCTAGTGAGCTTGTGGCTTCATCCAAGATAAGACTGATGGTCTCGTCAATAATGCCCTTGCCAGCACAATGCGCTGTCTCTCGCCGCCAGATAGTCGTACTCCTCGATCTCCCACACTGTGTCAAGACCATCCGGCAGTCCACTTACAAAGGTATCAACTGAGGCTAGCTTTAAGGCTTCCCAGATCATTTCCTCTGAGCTATCAGGACAAAACCATTGTAGGTTCTCTCTGATGCTGGAATTAAATAAAAAAGCATCTTGTGGTACATATCCTATTGTATTTCTCCATTTGCGCTTATTTATTGATAGTGGTTGATCATCGATATAGATTTCTCCTTCTTTAGGCTGTAACAAACCGATTAACAAATCAACTAAAGTACTTTTACCGGCACCCGAAGAGCCAACTATGGCAGTGGTTGTGCCAGCAGTTAGAAAAAAGTCAATCTTTTTTAAAGCGTAATTTGTACGGGAGTTTTCGTAATAAAAAGATACACCACGGAATTCAATCCCTTGTTCCAGTTTAATTATTGTGGGAGTATCAGCTTCAAGGACTTCTTGGGACGCAAGACATTGGTTTTCTAATTCCCTAAGAACCTGGAAAGCAGGTAACATGGTACTTATATTTTGCAACCCTATTTGCAGGGAAGATAATCTTGGCCAGAGGCGGGCCGAAATAACTGCAATAACTATAAAATCTTGGGGATTTAAAGTAAATATCTCTATGGCGCTAAATAAACATAGGCTTATAAAAATAGCCGAACCAATTTTATAAATCATGTTGGTCTTAACTTGTATTTGATTAAATCTATTTGAGTTTTTCTTCATTTCTTTACGTATTTTGACGAAATTACTAATCTGAGCCGCTTCAACGCCATAACTTTTGATTTCCTTCATCCCGTTCAAATGCTCAGTTAGGTTAAATAACAAATCACGATTTAAACTTGATATCTCCTGCCCCACACTTCGGGTTTGTTTGGCGAAGGTTTGTAAAAATATAAACAAGATCACACCGCCGGTCAGCACTAAACAGGTTAAGCTAGGTGCTACAAAAAAGGCTATAACAATTTGAATTAAAGTGATCAGGGATATGCTAATCATTTGTAAAAAAACTTTATTCCTGCATAAACACGTTCTAATTCAGTTATAAAGACATTTGTTATATAAGAATTTGGTTTTGATAAGATAAGCTGCCACTCGGCGGATGCAACCAGCCTAATTAACCTTGTAGATAAAAAAATAGCAAAAGACTGAAGAATATCAAGATTAAGTATTGATTGGCGACGCTGCAGCCAGCTTTGACCAAAAATAAAACCTATATATAAAATAAGTAAATTAGGCAGGCTTACTTGCAAACCAATGATTTGAAAGCAATGATTAAGTATGACAGTTAACCCATTGTTTGTGTTAATACCAGGAATTATACCAGCGACAATCAATAGTGGTATAATCATTAGTATGCCTAAACCTTCCAGCATGCCGATTATAACCATTAAAATTATATTAGTTACAAATTTTAATGGAGCTAGGTTATAAAACTCCCTGATATAAAGCAACAATATATTCATGATTATTAATCCCTTGTCATGAAATTAACCTTTGTTATTGTCGAGAAACTACAAATAATCCCTCACTTCGTGCGAAAATTGGCCGTCTTTGAGTAAACATCATGTTTACCTCAGGCTTGCCCGGACGTATTAGTGTTACTAATAACCTCTTCATATCTTAAAAATCGGCTAAAAATCAGGCTGCGAATTAACATACGGAGATTGGGATCATCTGCCGCATCGTCAGGTATTGTTCTGACAATATTAATAGTATCTTGGATTTTGGATATGTTAAGAAAGCTGCGTTCAGTAGCTAGTTCGCCGATTTTCCGCACCTCTGCAACCAATTCCGGCCAAAATGGTTGTAATCTCTGAGCCCAATCAGCACTTTGCCTGCCACGTTTCCTTTCATTTATAAGCACCTTTTCTGGCAAAATTCCAGCATGGCACGCCGAAGGAGAGAACGCCCCCTGCCTCCCTGCACATATTGGTTGTCTGGAACACTAAAACAGAACTCAATTACACGCTTATCGGCTGTTGGGTCACGACGTGCCATTTGGTAAGTCAATGACTGTTTGGTAGAAATGACACCAACATGACTGAATACGGCAGGATTAAGTCTATTTTACGCTCTTCCAAACTGTCTGTGGATTTATCAAATAACTTATCATACCCAAATTGATGAAACCGTTTATCAACTGAGCTTTGGCTGGCGAAAACCGGGTTAATCAGAGACAAAGCCTGGAGTTCCCTTTGAGACTTATGGTAACTGAATTTACTTAGCATATTTTTTATATTATAAGGCAACAGAGTCCATAACATTTTCAATAATACTCTATGGGGACGTTTGAAACGTTTGGCAACAAGCCAACATTCACGAATTAATCGGTACAACTGTCCGGTTCGGAGCAAGGTTATCATATAGGGTTCAAAACGCCCCCAAGAAATAGTCACGTTACCGGCGGCCCCATTTAATAAAACCCCAACATTACGTCCTTGAGCCTCAGTAAATATACTCTCAATCCAAAATAAGTTTTCGAAGATTTTATAAGGCTGCTCTAGGCTGGCAAGTAAGCGGTCAGTATCGCTTAATGAATGCTTGCCTTCTGAACTACAGTAGGTAACATCAATATTTCCTGCATGTTCCCGCACGGCTTCAATAAATGGTGTTTCATCGGCGACTATGCATGCAGGCAACCAGTCCCGATAGCTTGCCATTGGTACCGCACTGAATGCCTGGAGCCGTTGTCCTTTCAAACCTAATTCACGTGCGGCTAAACAAGCAATTGAAGTTGAATCCAGACCTCCACTCAACATTACTCCTATTGGGCGAATGCTTCGTAAACGACATTTTACTGCTTCATCTAGGACCTCCCTGAATGCCTCTTCATATTCGTAGTTTGACTTCAATTTTAATTCCTGTTGTTTCTCCACCTGCCAATAAATCTTTTTTGTTGACCTAGAGGGATTTACTATTAGGCTATGACCTGCAGGCAATAATCTAATATTTTGGTACGGAGTTAATTCAGGGTCTAATTGGTGATTTTGACATGGCATTGCTAAAAAATCTGCAAGCCAAAGCTCATTATGTTTTCTGGGTATTTCTTTTAATGAAAATAAGGGCTTAATTAAAGTTGAAAAGGCAAATAGGGTAGAAGACCTAAAATAGTAAAAGGTCCTTGTTCCAGTATGGTCCACAGCACAGAATAATTCCTGTTTTCTTTCGTCCCAAATGGCGAATGAAAAATCACCCACCAGGTGTTTTGGGCATTCATGACCCCATTTTAAATAAGCTAATAAAATTAATTTACTGTCTGGCATGCCCTTCCTGAAGGAATGTTCGATACCAAGCTTGTGGATTAGCTCGGCCCTGTTGTCAACAATGGCGTCTGCAGTAATGATTAAACCGCTAAGAACATCATGGTATGGTAGGATTTCTTGGGCGGACTCAGGTGTAATATGTTGTGCGTGGCAAGCCAAAAAAATCTGTTCCTTCTGACAAGTTCCCACAGCGTCTGCATGATAGATTTCAAACTCCCGCATCATGTTGGCACTAGTTTCCTGTGTAACATGTCTACCATTAAAATACAAAACACCGCAAATTGCACTCATATTATATGACCACCATCATTAATTCTTTTTAAAGTGAAGAAACCAGAGGGCATGAAAAAAGCGGTTCAAGCTAAGCACCTTGGCATTTAGAAGAACCACTAATGGAACTAAAATTCCATGATGCCGGGGCTAGAACCAAAGTATCATTAAAAACTCTTTTTTTACTTATAATTCTATAGGCTAGCTACAGACATTGCAGCAATCTTCCCAAGGATCCAAGACGCCTTGTACCACACCATTAAAATCCATATCACCTGAACCACCTTTTTTTACTTGAGTTCCTGTCTTTCTTGTCGCAATCTCTACAATTTTTGGCTCAATCCATTGTTTTTCATCACTCCACCCCCTTTCCTTTGATTTCTACCCCCCATCTAAATCGGCAAATTTTCCAACCGTAGTAAAGTTTTTAATTCCCTGAGCACCTGATATTATAGTTTTACCACACCTTAACCAAGCATGGGCCACAAGTCCTTTTATCTTATCTCTGCCAACTCCCATATAAAGAGTACTGTTAATTTTTCGTCGGCGCAGCATTATTTTGCATACCATTGCTTGGACCAGACACTTACTTTCCCACGGGGTGAAGCGGCTTGCTTTTGTAACTAGCTGACCAATTCGTCTGGCTATTGCTAGCTTTACAGAATCTTCCAGCATTGACGATTCTGCCATATATTTACCAAGAAAAGGAGCGATCCGGCGAAAAGGAAATAAAATTATAGCCAAACGTACTATCCCTGTTAGGCAATATGCTTCCAAGAATAATCGTTGCTCCCGCCAGGACATAATAATGAAGTTTTTCAACAATCTAAGCAACTGCAACAAGCCCTTGCTCATGTAGTTTTTTATGTACATTAGCACATCATGCTGGCAGATACTTTCTTCCACGTCATATTCCTTTAGCAATGCAGTTACTACTTCCTGAATGCTATGTGGCTCCTCAATAAGTTCCCAGATGCGACTGCCAATACCATCTAATCCATAATATTTGCCTTTTTCAATATTCAGCATGACTTTTTCACCGTCCATATCGGCAGCAACTATTCCTTCTGCATGCCAAACGATAGTATACAGACGAATTTCATGTTTAGAGCTCATTTACGATATCACCTTCTTTAGAAAACTTATTATGACAAGCCACTTTCAACCTGCTAAATCTCTTTGTACGAGATCTACCTGTTCCGCCAAGGTTAGCAGACCAATGGGTTTGGTTAAGCGGGAAATAGTAATCTGCCTGGACACAGCGCACATTGTTTAAAATGACTAATCTTTTGTCCTAGTCCATCAACCAGCCAATGGCGATAGGTTTGGTCCATTAATACTGTCATCTTTTCTATATTGGATAGGGGCGTGATGGCTACAGCTTCACATTTTCCCCAAATTAGTTCGTATACAGCAGCCAAGGGCATTGCTGATTCACAAAATCCTGAATTAATCGGCACTGCAAATTTCTCATTATTAGAACCAATGTAAAAGGGCGTTAGGGTAGATGTATTGACGCCGGTTATTTCCGCACTATCTCGCCATAGCTTCTGTTGAGGATAACTTGGATGTACCCATACTATGCCATTTCGATCCATAGTTAAGGCCGCCACATCGTCAGTTAAAAAAGAATAGCCCTGTTTCCTGAAGGCAGCTAACAACGTTGATTTTCCAGCCCCCGTTACCCCGGCAAAAAGTACGCTGTATCCGTCTATAACCACAGCACTTCCATGAATGGGAAGGATTCCCCGTTGTATAAGGAGCCCGCCAAAGGCGGTACCAAGCAGAAAAAGGCGGATCAAGTGTTCTTCAGCCTTTTCTGAAGGTTCAATAAGTATAGAATTACCGTTGGTACGTAAAAGCGGCCAACTCCAGTGACTTCAAAGAGAAATTGATTAGATGCCAGGTGATAACTACCGATTTTTTTAACAGCATTGGCAATACCAACCGGAACATTTCCAATACTAATACAAACTTCAGGTATATCATCTCTAGGTGTTGTAACCAATAGTTCAGGCAACAAAATTTCTGAAATAACATGAAGTCCGAAAACCTTATACCTATAAAGACCAGAGCATTTACCCGTTTTGCCTAACTGCTTCACATGTCCCAAATAACTGAATTGGTCTTCCAGCAGCATACGGGGTAACCTCCTAACATTAAATTTTATTTATGCTTAATTGCTAAAAAAGCTTTATTTTTAAAAGTATAAACCAAACATTTCTAGAAATAGGTGCTCAAGGTAATATTACCATAACATACATTCATTTCCATCATACCCAGGTATGAGTAATGGTTGTATCAAAACTCATCCAAAAGAATGATGAATTAATTTTAATTAAGTAAACAGATCATTAAGCTAGGCCAATTTATTAAAATTTATAGATAAAGGAAGATATAATACTGTCCGATAAAAATTAATATAACCATGATTTTACAAAAACGCATTGTCTAGAAGGATTTCCAACAGTTTCCAAGAAGAAAAACTGTTGTGAGGTAAAGGAGAGTGAAGAAAATAAGAAAGCTATTTCTTTCATTAATACTAGTGCTGTTACTCATAAGCCAGGCCGAGGCAGCAGGTATGTTTTCCCCCTATGCCCAGCTAAAGTGGTCCGTGGAGAAAGCGGGGAAGTTATCGACAGAACCAACCTGGCACCTAATGGGCTGATCTATTGCCCGATAGGCAGTAAAATTATAGCTTATGATACTTCCTCAGGTAAAAAGGTATGGGAGAGAAGTACAGGTATGGGTGGCAAGATAATCGAGCCACTATTGGTTTCGGAGCAGGATATCTATGTAACAGGGACGGACGGCTTACAACAGATGCGACCAAACGGAAGCCTGACCTGGATATACAAACTATACCCAAAGGCAAGGGGCAATAAGGTTGGAGGCTAGTAACCAAGGGGCCTGGGAAATGATTTACTTTGGCTTAGCGACGGGGTATACGCACTGGAGCCAGGCAAAAACTTCAAGTGGCGATATTCAGATGAAAAAAATGTTGTTGCAATATTGGGAGACAAAGAAAATGTTTATGTATGCACGGGTGATAAGAAAAGTGGCTACATACTTAGGGCCCTTGATCATACTGGAAGTCGCATTTGGTATCGCAACTTAGATGATTTGAAAAATATTGAAATGACCATAGGGCCAGATGGAAACCTTTATATTATTACTAATCCTGCTAACCTGGATAGAAATAGCTCAGCTAAGGCAATGGCAATAAATGCCACTAATGGAAAGGAAATCTGGAGCTATGCAGTTAAGACTAATGATTTGACCAAAGTAAGCTTCTCCGGTGAAGGAACACTGTTCTTTACCGGCAAAAATCAAATCCACTCTATTGACCTAAAGACAGGAAGTCTGAACTGGGAGCTACCACTATTAAATGTTGTATCTGGTGTGGCGATAGATGACCAAAAAAGAAGAATCTATGCGGGAAGTAGCGATGGCAGGCTGTTTTGTGTCAGCTTCAACGGTAGAATGTTGTGGGACAAAATTCCCGACTCCTCACCTCCCCCTACATTGCATAAGGACGGGGAATAATGGTGTACAATAATAAAAACATTAAAGATACCTTTACCCAGGCACCAATTCTGCTCCCGGATGGAGATATCTTTATTTATTCCGATAAAGGATTTGTTTACAAAATTAAAGATATTTATAAGGAGACTAGTTAATGAATGTTATAAAGAAGCTCTTAATAGTAAATATGCTCCTATTCCTATTTTTAGCTTCCAATCTGTCTGCAGCAACTGCCGCTGACGCTTTTGCGGATATTGATGTTCATTGGGCAAGGCAATCTATTGAGAAGATTCAGGCAGTGGAACTGATAAAGGGCTATCCCGATGGTTCATATCGGCCCGATCAGCCTGTAACCTGCCTGGAGGCAATTACCATTGTATTAAACGGAGCCGGTTATGCAAGTGAAGTTTCCAAAATAAAAAGGCCCAAGAATTCTCCCCCCAGTGCCTATCAAGTACCCTGGGGACAGAATTACCTGGATTTTGCCCTGGAGAAAAAATTCATACCCCAATTAATGTTAAACGACTTTACCCATGATCGGGCCATTACCCGGGAAGAGTTGGCAGAATTAATAGCAAAATCTTTTTATATGAAGGGGACAGAAACACCACCTAAATTTACTGATAGTTCAGCTTTTAATCCAGAGTATATGGACGGAGTAATTGCCCTAAATCACTTAGGAGTGATGGGTGGCTACCCTGATGGTACCTTCCGGCCTAAAAATGCAGTATCAAGGGCAGAAATAGCATCAATGTTGGGAAGGCTTTATGATCAAGGGTGGATACATCTTGACAGCAAAAGAAAGGTTAGCGGCTGGATATCCAATGTGTCTCAACAAAAAAATGGATTAGAAATAGAACTGACTGACATTTACGGAACCGTTAAGGTGCTGGCAGATCCAAGCTGTCGAAGCTATTGGCAGGGCCAAGCAATGGATTTAAATCAAACTGTCAATTACAGGATAGAGGGTATCCTTAATAGTGGAAGAAAGGTGGCCTATGTTGAGCTATTAGAGCGCAGAAACTTCTCACCTGTACAAAGGGATATGTACGCCAGTTTTGTAAGGATCGCAGAGGGAGAGCCTGTTATTCTTACAGTTAAAAGTCTTCAATCCGATGAAAAAGACTATCCCATAGCCTGGGATGCCGATATAATCGACGAAAAATCCCTGGGAAAAACCACCAAGAGTAAAGATTTGCTCAAAAAGCTAAAACAGGGGCAATTCCTCAGCCTTGGGTTAACCTCGGGAGAAACCATTAAAACTGTAATGGTGCTGGATGTAAAAACCATTACGGGAGAAGTTTCATCCCTTGACAGGACTCTGAGATTAAAGAGTAGTGGCTCAGGCAATAAAAACAAATATGTGCCCACTGAATTTTGGGCCTGGGACTGGGGACGGCTGGTGGATAAAAGCGGTGACGAAATCAACAATATTTATGTAGGAGACAAGGTAAAAATAACCTATATTGGAGGACCCTTCGAAGAGCGGGTATTGGAAATACAGCGGCAATAGCTTGGGAATAAGAAAAGAACCGTCCCCTGACTCGGATGACTTAGTTGAGCTGGGGACGGTCTTTATGTAGGTGTTAGCCTTGGCCGCCACAGCCGCAGCCGCCTGAGTGATGGCCATGACCATCACCGTGGCCCGGTGCGGCTATTACTTCGATTTCTACCCCCACATCCCTGGGGAGTCTGGCTACTTCTACCAGGGAGCGGGCGGGGGCTGGAGCTAAGAAGTACTCGGCATAAACCTGATTAATCTTTTCAAAATCATTCATATCCTTGACAAAGACTGTGGTTTTTACCACATGCTCCAATCCTGCGCCGGCCGCCTCCAATACTGCCTTTACATTCTCAAGGCACTGTTTAGTTTGAGCCTGGATATCCTCTGTAACTATTTTTCCTGTGGCGGGATCGATGGGTATTTGTCCGGATGTGAATACCAATGGACCAAAGGCAATGGCCTGGGAATAGGGTCCGATGGCTGAGGGTGCTTTGTCCGTTGATATTTCTCTTTTATTGGGCATATGTAAACCTCCTTAACTACCTTTCATTAATGCCTAGAATACCCCAAAACAATAATAACAATCAACAATTGATTGTACATATCTCAGTAAAATGGTTAACTTGCACCATTTTACAAGTATTTGGTATAATATTGTCAGTTTTGAGTAAAGGAAGGTGTTTCCGGTTGATAAGCAAACAAGACGTTGAGCATGTGGCCCTATTGGGGCGCTTAGAGCTTAGTGATGAAGAAAAAGAACTGTATACAGAGCAGTTAAATAAAATCCTTGACGCAGCCAGGGCTTTGCAAACTTTAGATACCAGTAGTGTGCCTCCCACAGCCCATGTATTGCCAATACAAAACGTGTTTCGGGAAGACAAGGTTGGAGAACACATTAATTTGGAAGAAGCACTGGCCAACGCCCCTGAGAGGGAAGATAATTTCTTTAAAGTCCCTAAAATTGTTTAATTTAGAAACTAGTCGCCCGCCGATTTCGGTGGGTTGTAACCATTTATAAGGAGGTAAGCCTGTTGGAACTTTTTCAGCTAACTGCCCACCGGCTGCATGGGATGCTGACCAAAAAGGAAATTTCTGCTTCTGAGATTACTTCAGAAGTATTTAAGCGCATCGACAGGGTGGAGGAAAAAGTTAAGTCATTTATTACACAGACCCGGGAACATGCAGAGGCTGCAGCAGCTAACACAGATCGTAAAATAGCAGCAGGGGAAAAAATTGGCCCCCTTGAAGGTATTCCTGTCGCCATAAAGGACAATATGTGTACAGAGGGCATACTTACCAGCTGTGCCTCCAAGATTTTAAATAAATTTGTGCCTCCTTATACTGCCACTGCCGTGGACAAGGTTTATGCTGCGGGTATGGCCTTAGTAGGAAAAACCAATATGGACGAATTTGCCATGGGTTCTTCTACAGAGAATTCAGGATTCTTTCCTACCCATAACCCCTGGGATTTAGAAAGGGTGCCGGGTGGTTCCAGTGGTGGTTCCGCTGCTGCCGTTGCCGCAGGGGAAGCAATCGTTGCACTTGGCTCTGATACTGGTGGATCAATAAGACAGCCAGCTTCCTTCTGTGGGGTAATTGGGATGAAGCCAACCTATGGAGCAGTTTCCCGCTATGGTCTGGTGGCCTATGCATCTTCCTTGGATCAAATCGGTCCCTTCACTAAAGATGTTACTGATATGGCTCTGATGTTAAATGCCATCTGCGGACATGATCCTTTAGATAGCACGTCGGCAAATTTGAAGCAATCTGATTATACTAAAGCTCTGGTTAATGATATTAAGGGGTTAAAAATAGGAGTACCTAAGGAATATCTGGCCGAAGGAATCGATCCCCAGGTAAAGGAACGGATACTGGAGGCGATAAATAAATTGACCTCCCTGGGTGCCTATGTGGAAGAGACCAGTATGCCGCACACAGACTATGCTATGCCTGCCTACTACCTCATAGCCACCGCAGAGGCCAGCTCAAACCTAGCCAGATATGATGGGGTTGGCTACGGTCTGAGGGTTGAAGATGCCGAGGACGTAATTGATATGTATATGCGCAGCCGCAGCCTTGGTTTCGGAACCGAAGTTAAGCGTCGTATCATGCTGGGGACCTATTCCCTTTCCGCTGGTTATTATGACGCCTACTACTTAAAGGCTTTAAAGGTAAGAACCTTAATAAAACAGGACTTTGACCGGGCCTTTGAAAAATATGATCTGTTATTAAGCCCAACATCACCAAGCACTGCCTTTAAAATTGGCGAGATGGTGAACGATCCTGTACAAATGTACCTACAGGATGTTTGCACTATACCTGTAAACCTGGCGGGTATTCCGGCCCTATCCCTACCCTGTGGTTTGGTCAACAACCTGCCGGTGGGTCTGCAATTAATGGGTAAGGCCTTTGATGAAGGAACTCTGCTGAGGGCAGCCTATACCTTGGAACAGAATACTGACTACACCAGGCTATGGTCGGAAGTTAAGGGGGTGGAGTAGATGACACAATATGAAACCGTCATAGGTATTGAGGTTCACGTGGAATTAAAAACTAATACAAAAATATTCTGCCACTCCACCACTGAGTTTGGGGAGATCCTAACACCCATGTTTGTCCTGTGTGTCTGGGACTTCCTGGTACATTGCCCGTTTTGAACAAGAGAGTAGTAGAATATGCCGTGAGGGCATCCCTGGCTTTAAATTGTCAGGTAGCCAACTTCTCTAAATTTGATAGAAAAAATTACTACTATCCTGATTTGCCCAAAAACTATCAAATATCTCAATACGATTTGCCAATTGCCGAGCATGGTTACCTTGATATAGAGGTGGATGGTCAAACAAAACGTATTGGCATTACCCGGGTGCATATGGAGGAAGATGCTGGAAAATTGGTTCATCAGGCAACATCATGACCACACCCTACTCCCTGGTGGACTATAACAGGACCGGGGTACCATTAATAGAGATTGTTTCGGAACCTGATCTTAGTTCACCGGAAGAAGCAAGGGCCTATGTGGAAAAGTTAAGGGCGATAATTCAATATACCGGTGTTTCCGATTGCCGCATGGAGGAAGGCAGCCTGCGCTGTGATGCCAACGTATCTGTTAGACCGACAGGGCAAAAGGAATTTGGCACAAAGGCTGAAATAAAAAACATGAACTCCTTCCGGGCCTTGCAAAGGGCGGTAGCCTATGAGGTTGAGAGACAAATAGGAGTGCTGGAGTCCGGCGGCAAAATTGTCCAGGAAACCCGTACCTGGGATGAAGCCAAGGGCATTACCCTTTCCATGCGTAGCAAGAGCAGGCCCACGATTATCGTTATTTCCCTGATCCAGACCTGGTGCCCTTGGTGCTGGATAACGAATGGGTTGACTTTATCCGTCAATCACTGCCCGAGCTGCCGGATCAACGTAAAGCCAGATATGCGGAAGAACTGGGACTGCGGCCTATGATGCCACAGTATTGACCTTGACCAAGGAAATGTCCGATTACTTTGAGGAAACCCTTAAATATTATGACGGTCCAAAGGTGGTTAGCAACTGGATGATGGGTGAAATGTCCAGGCTGCTAAATGCCAGTGGCATGGAGATAGAACAATGCAAAATTAATCCAGGACAGCTGCCGATATGCTAAAATTAATGGACAAGGTACAATCAGTAACAAGATTGCCAAAACAGTATTTGAAGAAATGTTCAGCACAGGAAAAGATCCTGAGCAGATTGTTAAGGAGAAGGCTTAGTCCAAATTTCCGATGAAGGTGCAATTGCAGCCGTAGTGGAGCAGGTTATTGCAGCTAACCCCAAATCAGTGGAGGATTTTAGAGCCGGCAAAGATAGGGCCATCGGGTTCCTGGTGGGACAGGTGATGAAGGCCACAAAGGGTAAAGCAAATCCAGAAATGGTAAATAAGTTATTAAAGGAAAAACTTCAGTAATCTATATACAAAGAAGTGTACAAAAACTTCAAGGAATGATCATAATTATTCGGGAGATTGTTTAATAATAAAAACAGTCTCCTGAGGTTTTTTCTACAGGACTGAAAAATGTATAAAAATATATACAATAACAAAAGTGTACAATCAAAAATGCACAAATAATGACACAAAATAACGAGTGTGAAAAAATGAGATATGTAGAGATAATTAGCAAAATCTTATCTAAATCGATGGAAATAATATATTTAGATGTATACAGTATAAATGTGGTTTTTGCATATCCTCAGTGTGGTTATTGTGGTAACATATATCAGTATAGTTCTTTGATTTTGGAGGTGCGGCAGAGTGGAAAAGAGAAAAATCTGGATTGTGGATACAACTTTACGAGATGGGGAACAAACCGCCGGTGTGGTATTTGCTAACCGTGAGAAGTTCGTATTGCCAAATATTTAGATGAAATGGGCGTTGACCAAATAGAAGCAGGCGTTCCTGTAATGGGCGGAGATGAGCAAGAAGCCATTAAGCAGATATGCCAGTTGGGTTTAAGGGCTAGCGTAATGGGTTGGAACCGCCCTGTGATTAGAGATATAGAAGCTTCACTCCAGTGTGGGGTGGATGCGGTGGCTATATCTATTTCTACATCAGATATTCATATCAAGCATAAGCTCAAAACCAGCCGTGAATGGGTAGTTGAGCATATGGTTAGAGCAACTGAGTTTGCTAAAAAGGAAGGTATGTACATCTCTGTAAATGCTGAGGATGCCTCTAGAAGCGATATGGACTACCTAATCCAGTTTGCAAAGGCGGCTAAGGAAGCGGGTGCGGACAGACTGCGTTATTGTGATACAGTGGGCATCCTGGAACCATTTACTACCTTTGAGCGTATCAAGCTGCTGAGGGAATCAGTAGACATAGAAGTTGAAATGCATACCCATAACGACTTCGGTATGCTACCGCCAACGCCCTGGCCGGTGTTAGGGCCGGTGCTAACTGGGTTGGAGTTACTATTATGGGCCTTGGTGAGCGGGCCGGAAACTCCCCCCTGGAAGAAGTAATTATGGCTTTAAAACACCTATATGACTTAGATCTTAACTATAAGACGGAAATATTCCGGGAAGTAGCTGAATATGTGTCCAGGGCATCTGGTCGGGAACTGCACTGCAGCAAGGCTATTGTTGGTTCCAACATGTTTGCCCACGAATCAGGTATTCACGCAGACGGTGCCATTAAGAATCCAAAAACCTATGAAGCCTTCCAGCCTGAAGAAGTTGGTTTGGAACGCCAAATTGTTATTGGTAAACACTCTGGAACTGCCTCCCTGCGCATGAAATTTGCCGAATATGGCATTGATTTAACCAAGGAGCAGGCAGAGGAACTATTACCAAAAATCCGTTCAGCGGCTGTATCCCTAAAGCGCTCCCTATTTGATAAAGAACTGGTATATATTTTCGAAGACCACTTTGGAAAGAGGGATTAATTTTGGGTAAGACAATCATTGAAAAAATACTTTCCTCCCATAGTGGCCAGGACTGCCAGGCCAATGATATTGTGGTGGCCCAGGTAGATTTTGTGATGGGACAGGATGGTACATCTCCCTTGGCTATCAGGGCATACAATAATATGGATGGCAAAGAATTATTTGACCCTGAAAAGGTTGCTCTGGTTATTGATCACAGTTCTCCGAGCCCCCTGGAGGGGGTTTCGGCCCTGCATACCATTATGAGGAATTTTGCCAAACAAAAGGGTTGCCGTATTTATGATATTGGAGAAGGTGTTTGTCACCAACTAATCCCTGAAAGCGGAAAAGTAGGACCTGGCAGTTTGGTTATTGGTGCTGATAGTCACACCTGTACCTACGGTGCATTAAACGCTTTTTCCACCGGAGTAGGTTCCACAGATCTAGCCGGAGGACTTATTTCTGGTAAAATGTGGTTTAAAGTCCCTGAGACAGTTAAGTTTGTCTGCAAGGGCGTTCTTCCCAAGGGGGTTTATGCTAAGGATCTGATTCTCTACCTTATGGGTCAAGTGACTGCCGATGGGTGTACCTACATGGCAGCGGAGTATACAGGTGAAGCCATTTCGGCTTTGTCCATGGAGGGACGCTTCACAGTTGCTAACATGGCTGTTGAAATGGGTGCTAAGGCTGGTCTGATGGAAGCTGATGAGAAAACCTTTGCTTGGCTTAAAGATTACACCGATAAAGAATACACCCCTGTTTCACCTGATGCAGATGCAGCTTACGCCAGGGTTCTCGAATATGATCTCTCGGATCTCGAACCCCAGGTGGCTAAGCCCCATACAGTTGACAATGTTTCACCTATTTCGGAAGTGCTGGGAACACCAATACAACAGGCTGTTATTGGTACCTGTACTAACGGTCGCCTAGAGGATTTGAGAATCGCTGCTTCCATTTTAGCTGGCAAAAAGATTAACCCGGACGTAAGGTTTATCGTTGCTCCAGCATCAAAGAAAATTTATCTAGATGCCATTAAGGAAGGTATTATCCAAGCACTGGTATTAGCAGGTGCTGCAGTGGTAACTCCCGGTTGTGGACCTTGTGTTGGTACACACAACGGTGTTCCCTCCGATGGCGAGACTGTTATTTCTACAGCGAACCGAAACTTCAAAGGCCGCATGGGTAATCGCAATGCTGAAATCTATCTGGCTTCACCGGCTACGGTGGCAGCCTCTGCCCTAACCGGAGTTATAACTGACCCAAGAGAATTCGTAAAGTAGGTGAGGTCATGAAATATCAAGGAAAAAGCCATAAGTTTGGCAGCGATGTAAACACAGATTACATTATTTCGGGAAAATATAAATTCAAAACCCTGGATATGAATGAACTGGCCAAGCATGTCATGGAAGACTTAGACCCAGACTTCTACAATAAAGTAACCCCCGGTGATTTTATTGTTGCAGGCACCAACTTTGGTTGTGGTTCTTCCAGGGAACAAGCTCCCTTAGCAATTAAACATGCTAACATCAGTGCTGTTCTGGCAAAATCCTTTGCACGAATTTTTATCGCAACGCCATTAATACTGGATTGCCAGTAATCGAATGCGATACGGATCTTATTGATCCAGGTGATGTCTTGGATGTGGACTTGACAAACGGCATTATTATTAATAGGACCAAAGATATCGAAATTACTGTCAAACCTCTGCCCCAGGTAATGATTAAAATATTAACCGACGGTGGTTTGGCAGCACACTTCCGTAAGTACGGCGGTTTTAATTTAGAGTAAGTTAATATAATAAGCAAAGGACTACCTTCGGGTGGTCCTTTGCTTATTATGTTAAATAATGGTAATTTTCATTAATGAACATTACAAGCTTCTAATAAGTTCAGACTAATAGCAATAGTTTTGGAGGAGGGATGCAATTGCGCAGAATATTAATACCTTTATTTGTAAAATTTAGCTTAATTGCTGTATTAGCCTTTGCCACTTTAACCTTTGGGGAGGTATGGATTGGCGCTGGGCTTTAGCTGCGGCCATTGATGTTACTGCGGCAAGCTACTTAGTGGGAGATTTGCTGGTATTACGCTCCTATGGAAGTTTCCTGGGGCTGCTAGCCGACGGCCTAATTGCCTTTGCAATGGCCTACTTAATAAACTTTGTTATGATGACCGGGAGAGTCAGTATGCTTGTCATGCTGGGCTTTGCCCTGGCCGTGGCGATGGGAGAAATATTAATCCATAAGTTTTATGAGAAAACTGGAATAATTATAAGGGAAGACACTTTGAACAATAAGTAAAGTAAGAAGGAAATAATGCCTCTAAATGTAACAATCCGATAATATTTACCTCCTATAAAGAACCCGGTTATTTCAGATAATAAAAATGAACCGCAATGTAATTTTGAGGAGGTGTATTAATGTCAAACAGAACTAATTTTGGCGAGCAACCATGGGTGCTTACAGGCTAAAAGACATGCATGATGCCCATTTCCCCGGAGGAGTAGTGGTAGATCCAACACCTATAACAGCAGGTCAGGATATAGTGGTTTTCTATAATGGCCTACTCAAGGACAGTGGCGCCCAGGAGATTTATCTCCACTGTGGTTTTGGAGATGCCCAGCATTGGAACGCAGTACAGGATACACGCATGGCTAGGACGGGCTTTGGCTTTGTTAAATCAATGTCAATGCCAGATACTCAGACCCAATTCAACTTCTGTTTCCATGATAATGCCAAAATTGGGATAATAATAACGGTACTAACTGGAGCTTTCAAGTTCATAATGGCATAGTGGAGCAATTTTAATTTATACCTGCCGGTACCTCCGGCAGGTTTTTTCTTGGTTATTAATTAAATGCTCATATTTCCAATGTGCTAGGTAAATACTAGTTCAGAATGTGAGAGAACGGAATTGAAGGGTGCGTGAAAGTTTGAGGGTTCTTATGTTTTCGTGGGAGTACCCACCCTTAAGTGTAGGTGGGCTGGCTCAGCATGTCTACGATTTAACTGCTGCCATGGCTGAGCAGGGTGATGAAGTGCATCTAATCACACGGGGTAATCAGGGCACTCCAGATTTTGAAATAGTTAAGGGAGTAAGAATTTACAGGGTAAATCCCTTTAAGGTTTCCTCTACGGATTTTGTCACATGGGTTATGCAATTAAATATGGCAATGATTGAGAGAGCTATTCCCCTAATCCAAGAACTTGGCAATGTGGAAATTGTTCATGCCCATGATTGGTTGGCAACCTATGCTGCCAAGGTATGTAAACACGCCTACAAAATACCCCTGGTGGCTACAATCCACGCAACCGAATGGGGAAGACACAACGGTTTACATAATGATATTCAGCGACATATTAGTGATATTGAATGGTGGCTGACCTATGAATCCTGGAAGGTAATTTGCTGCAGCCACTATATGTTTGACGAGTTGAGGCGGGTTTTTCAATTGCCGGAGGATAAGTTGAGAATTATTGCCAATGGCGTAAACCCGGAATATTTTAAATATGACCCAGGTAACAATTGTAGAAGGGGTAATTATGCATCCCCGGGGGAAAAGATTGTTTATTATGTAGGGCGTTTGGTACCCGAGAAGGGTGTCCAGGTGTTGTTGGACGCAATACCTAAAATTATTAATTATCACCCCAATACCAAATTTATCATTGCCGGTAAAGGACCTTTGAGGGCAATTTAAAGGAGCAGGTAAATAGAATGGGCCTTAGTGAAAGGGTTTATTTTACCGGGTATGTAGATGATGCTACAAGAAATTCCCTATATCATTTTGCCGATGTGGCTGTTTTTCCCAGCCTTTACGAGCCCTTTGGTATAGTTGCACTGGAGGCTATGGCTACCAGAACCCCTGTGGTGGTATCGGATTCAGGAGGTCTGGGAGAGATAATCAATCATAAAATAAACGGAATGAAATTTTACACAGGCAACCCTAATTCCCTGGCAGACAGCATCTTACATTGCTTAATGGACCAATTTCAGCCGGGGAAATGGAGCGAAAAGCTTACCGTGACGTAATTCAGGACTATAACTGGTCTGGTATTGCCCGGCAAACTAGAAAGGTGTACCGGGAGGTAATCGAAGCAAACAGAAATGCCCCTTGGCAATATCAGGAGAAAGGTCACCTTTTTGGCAAATTTAATCGCATGATTAGGCATTAGGTATCTGAATCCAAGGAGTGATTAGGTTTGAAGGCAATTATTATGGCTGGTGGTGAAGGAACTAGACTTAGGCCCTTGACATGTGAAAGACCAAAGCCAATGATGCCGGTTGTTAACCGTCCAATGATGGAACATATTTTAGAGCTTCTTAAGAAACATGGAGTGCAGGATATTGGAGTTACTCTGCAATATATCCCTGAAGCCATTCGAGATTACTTTGGCAATGGCGCAGATTTTGGTGTTCATATGCGTTACTATGTGGAAGAAGTTCCCCTTGGAACTGCCGGTAGTGTTAAAAATGCCCAGAGGTTTCTCGATCAAACCTTTGTTGTAATTAGTGGCGATGCTTTGACAGATTTAGATTTGAGTAAGGCTATGGAATTCCATCGTCAAAAGGTGCCATGGCAACCCTGGTTTAAAACAAGTGGATTGTCCACTGGAATACGGAGTGGTAATAACCGATAAAGGGCAAAGAATTACTCAATTTTTAGAAAAGCCGGGCTGGGGTGAAGTGTTTAGTGACACAGTCAATACCGGCATCTACATATTGGAACCGGAAGTATTAAACTATTTCGAACCAGGACAAAAATTTGACTTTAGCAAGGATCTTTTCCCCAGGCTGCTTAAGGATAAACAGCCAATGTTTGGCATTGCTTTGCCGGGTTACTGGTGTGATATTGGCAATCTGCAGCAGTATGTTCAAGCCCAGCATGACTGTCTGACCGGTCAAGTTCAGGTGTCTATCCCCGGTGAAGAAATTGCTCCTGGCTTATGGGTTGGTGAAACTGTGAGGTTAATTCCAGGGCACTGCTAAAGCCCTGTCCTGCTAGGAAATAATTGTACTATTGGAGCTTCAACAGTGATTGACTCCTTTTCGGTAATTGGTGACGGCTGCTTGGTTCAAGAGCAGGCTACAATAAAACGAAGTGTTCTTTGGGATAATGTGTATATTGGACCTAAGTCTTCAATACGTGGCGCTGTGGTTGCAAGTGGGGTTAAGATTAATAGTAATGCCTCTATATATGAAGGCTCAGTGGTAGGAAATGAATCGGTCTTAAAAGAACGTAGCCTACTTAAACCAGACGTTAAATTATGGCCCGGCAAAGTTATAGAAGCAGGGGCAACGGTAGAGAGCAGCCTTGTATGGGGAACAGCCAAAGCTAAAAACCTCTTTGGGATTGAGGGAATTACCGGATTAGCTAATATTGATATTACCCCTGAATTTGCCTGTAGGGTTGGTGCAGCTTACGGGGCAGGGCTAGGTATAGGCTCAAAGGTGGGCATATCCTGTGATAGTTTTCCTGCCTCAATCATGATTAAATCTGCTCTAGCCAGCGGTCTTCAGTCGTCAGGTGTTGAAGTCTTAGACTTTGGCCAAGGGATAACTCCCATGCACAGGTTTGCAGTCAGGGCCAACAATTGTAAGGGTGGCATTCATGTAAGAATTAATTCCCACCGCTCGGATAAAATAAATCTATTATTTACCAATGAGCTGGGAGGCAATATTTCACGGGGTCAAGAGAGAAAAATTGAAGGAACCTTGGATCGGGAAGATTCTCGTCGGGTGGATGCTAAAAAAATAATCCCCATAAAGAATGACCAGGTGGTAGCAGGGTTATATATCGAAAATGTTATTCATGGTATAAATGCTGAGGCAATAAAGAAATCGGGTCATCATTTAGTATTATCCTATAATAGAACCAATCTAGATCCATTTATTTCTAAGACCCTGGGCACCCTAGGCATTACCTTAGAAAACTTAGAACTAGATGATCAGCCAAAGGATTGGCAAAATTATTTAGCTCTGTTGCAGGATGTGCAGAAAGCCGTTGAAAGTCATGGGAAGGCAACCGGTGCAATAATAGATCCTAATGCCGACAGGCTGATCATGATTGATGGAAAAGGAAACGTCATAAGTGATGAAATGCTAACGGCACTGCTTTCACTAATCATCTTAAAGGAAAAGGTTGGCCCGGTCATAGTTCCGGTGACTGCCCCCAGGGTTATAGATGAATTGGCAGAGCGGTACAAGGGAAGGGTGGTAAGAACCAAGACATCTCAACAAGATCTGTTAGATAAAATTCTGAGTCATAGTAACCAGGTTGGTGAACCTGTACATCATCAAATGATGAATTTTGATGCCCTTTCAGCTCTAATCCGAGTATTAGATTTTTGTGCCAGGGAGGGCGTTGCTTTATCAGAATTATTGTCGGAAATACCTGAGTTTTATCTGCAGAAGAAAGAGGTTGAAGTGCCGTGGGAAGCTAAAGGCCGTGTGATAAGGAGACTTATTGAAGAACAGGCGGATAAAATGGAATTGCTGGACGGGGTAAAAGTGTATCACCCCCATGGCTGGGCGTTGGTGCTACCGGATCCAGAGGAGCCAATTTGTCGAGTTTTCACTGAGGGTATATCCATGGAGGTTGCAGAGGAATTAACAGACCTATATGCCCAAAAATCAATCAAATAGCCAGAGCCTGACCTTTTGGTTAGGCTCTTTGCCTTATTTGAAAGGGAAAATCGTATCATTGTCGAATAGATAAGTGAATTATCCAGGAAGAGAGGGGTTGTATTTCTTGCGGGGGCTTTATCAAGATGATCCCTATTTGTTGCAGTTTAGGTCTAAAGTTACAGGAAGCATTGCTGAGGAAGAAAAGACCGGAATCTTAATCGAAAATACTGTGTTTTACCCAGAGGGTGGTGGTCAACCATCGGATCAAGGAAATTTGGTCTGTGCTCGTCGATCCTACGAGGTATTACATGTTGAAGAAAGAAATGGCCAAATTATCCACTGGATTGCCGGTACAGCCATGCCTTCTTTGGGAACTGAGGTATTAATGACGGTAGATGCGGAAAGACGCAGGGATCATATGCAGCAGCATCATGGCCAACATATTATTTCTGCTATTTTTGAGCAGCAGTATGGCTTTGAAACAATTGGCTTTCATTTAGGACAAGAAACTTGTACCATTGATCTAAAAACCTCGAATCTATCGCCAGAGCTTTTAAAAGAGGCGGAGATAGAGGCTAACAACATAGTTATGGAAAATTTACCAGTAAAGACCGAGTATTACCGAAGAGATCAGCTAGCCCCGGAGCTGATGGCAAAGCTTCCTTCGGAACAGACGGAAGTCCGCCTCGTTATTATACCCGGTATAGATGAAAATGCCTGCTGTGGTACTCACCCTAGATATACCGGTGAGGTTGGACCCATAAAACTACTGAAGACTGAAAAGGTGAGGACTCATGTGAGACTCCACTTCATATGCGGCCTAAGGGCGGTCATTTGGATGCAAGGGACAGCAAACCTGCTGAAAGATTTAGAAGATGCCGTTGGTGCAGCGGGAAGCGAGGCTGTCACAAGAATAAACAAACGGGAGCAGGAAATTAAACAGTTCCAAAGGGAGCGCAAAGAGCTATTAAAATTCAAATATCAAGCTATTGCCGGAGAACTAAGGAATAAAGCCCAAAGGATAAATGACGTTACATTAATAATTCAGCATATTGATGATGCAGATATGGATATGCTTCGAGGATTAGCTTGTTCCTTGAATCTAGAGAACCAGGTGACGATATTAGCCGGAGGCCAGGGACCTTTTAATGTCGTTTTCGCCTGCGGTCAAAGTACTCCCGTTCCGGCCAGCAAATTGGCAGAACATATTTGGCCTTTACTAAAGGGAAAGGGTGGCGGAAGCTCCGGTTTTGTTCAGGGGGCGGCACAGGAACTGCCCCTTGACCGGCTTACGGAAGAAGTAATACATTTAATAAAGAATAGTTAAATTAGGATAGGGCCTTTAGCTTAAGTATTTATCAAATATTATAAAAAAAAAGATGTACAACTTTAAACAATAGGAGTAATATTTACTTGTAACAACTAAAAATTAGCGCTGAATTCATTTGAAGCGGGGGAACCACTTTTTTGGGGTGAATCCATATTTGGTAGGGTTAAGCTTCAACCCGAATCCGTCAGCTAACCTCGTAAGCGTAGAAGTGCTGTTCCATATTATTAATGGGATTTCTTTGCAATGCATAAACTAACGGCACATGTGTCGTTAGTTTTTTATGAGAAGGAGATTGTAAATGAAACAATTTGCAATTATCGGATTAGGTAGATTTGGCACAAGTGTTGCTACAACCTTAATAAATATGGGTTATGAGGTTCTAGGAATTGATGTTAATGAAGAAAGAGTTAACGAATTAGGGGATAAGTTAACACAAGCGGTGAAGGTTGATGCTATAGATGAACCTGTTTTAAAAGCCCTTGGCATTAGAAATTTTGATGTGGTAGTCGTTGCCATAGGAAAGAATATCCAAGCAAACATACTAGTCTCAGTAATGCTAAAAGAAATGGGTGTAAACAAGGTAGTAGCTAAGGCACAGACTGATTTGCATGGTAAAGTGCTAGAGCGTGTAGGGGTGGATAAAGTAGTATACTGAACGGGATATGGGTATAAAAGTCGCCCAGGCCCTTGTTTCTAAGAACATAATGGATCAGATTGCGCTCTCCCCGGAGCATAGTTTGGTGGAGATGGCTGTGCCGCCTGATTTTATTAATAAATCCCTTGAGAAGTCAAATGCCCGACAAAAATATGGAGTAAGTATCTTAGCCATTCGCAGGGGAGTAGAGATCATTATTTCACCACACCCTAGTCAAGTAATGCTGGAGGGCGATATCCTGGTGGTTATTGGTAAGAATGAAAAGCTTCAAAAGTTTGAAACTATTGATATTTAGAAGCCCTTTGGAGGCAAAATGATGGCATTTTCAAAAAAAATCAACCCTCCCTTCCTCATCATTATTGGCTTTGCAATAATAATATTTTTGGGAACCCTTTTATTGTCATTACCTATAGCGTCGTCCACCGGTGAACGCCTTGGATTTTTAGATTCGCTATTTACTGCAACTTCAGCTGTATGTGTAACTGGGCTGGTTGTTTTTGACACTGGTTCAGACTATACTTTGTTTGGTCAAATTATTATTATGATTTTAATTCAACTAGGCGGCTTGGGGTTTATGACCTCGGGGTTACTACAGCAGTTCTATTAGGGAAAAAAATAGGTTTAAGAGAAAGGCTGTTAATTCAAGAATCAACTCATTCTATGTCAAATTCTGGATTAGTAAGACTAGCATTAAATATATTATTTATTTCCTTACTTTTTGAATCAATTGCTACATTGATTTTAACAATAAACTGGTATGAAGAAATGGGACCTTTGAAGTCATTTTATTATGCATTGTTTCATGCAGTGTCGGCATTTAACAATGCTGGTTTTGCACTATGGCCGGATAGTTTAACACGCTACATGGGAGATCCCATTGTCAATGTAGTAATAAGTAGTTTATTTATAATCGGCGGGATAGGCTTCATTGTCATCCTGGACATATACATAAAGAGAAAGTGGCAAAAATTATCCTTAAACTCTAAAATTGTCTTAATTACCACAGGTATTCTTTGTGCTGCCGGTTTTCTATTTGTTCTAGTCATGGAGTCGCTAAATCCTAAAACCTTTGGGGATTTAACATTTAGTGAAAGACTATGGGCATCCTATTTCCAAGGTGTTGTTACTAGAACAGCAGGTTTTAATACCATAGATATCGGACAGATGATGGCTGCTTCTCAGCTATTTATCATCTTCCTAATGTTTGTTGGAGCGTCCCCCGGTTCTACCGGCGGTGGTATCAAAACAACTACCTTTGCAATATTAATTCTATCATTATCAAATATTATTAAAGGGCGGAGTGAGGTTTCAGTTTTTAAAAGAACAGTTGCTACTGATATGATACTTAGATCCCTTGCTGTTATCATAATTTCTCTAGGAGTGGTGATGACCTCAACACTACTATTAACAATTACAGAACATAGCCTCCAAAGGGATTTTCTTGAGGTCTTATTTGAAGCAACCTCTGCCTTTGGAACAGTTGGGCTGTCTATGGGCTTAACGGCAGAATTATCGGTTTTAGGCAAGTTAATAATTATAGTAACAATGTTTATAGGTCGTTTAGGTCCTTTGACCCTGGCCTATGCCTTAGCCCGGAGGAATGTGAAACCAAACATTCGATATGCAGAGGAAAAAATCTTAATTGGATAGATAAAATAAAATCCCACATGAAGTGGGATTTCAGACTGTTGAAAAAGATACAACCGGGTTTTAATAATCCCGAGCAGCGATATTCGGAGAAGTGGAAAACAGCGCTTCGCGAAGCTGAGGATGCGAAAATGGGTGCCCGGACATGGACGTCCGGGCAAGCCTGAGGTAAACACGATGTTTACTCGAAGGCGGCCCATTTTCGCCCGAAGCAAGCGGTTAGCGCTGTCCACTGCGGAGAGAGGAGTCGTGAGGGATTATTAAAACCCGAATATAGGTAGTTCCTCGACAATCTGCAAATCCCACATGAAGTGGGATTTTGTTTATTGCATGTTTGGGAAGTCCAGCTGACGGAGGGCTTCGTATACTGCTATGGCGACTGAGTTGGAAAGATTTAAGGAGCGAACACTGCTTAACATAGGAATCCTAATACAATAGTCTGGATTGGCAGCCAACAGCTCCTTGGGGAGACCGGCAGTCTCCTTGCCGAAGACAATAAAATCATCCCGTTGAAAGTCTACCTGATGAAAGGATTTACTGGCTTTAGTGGTGAAATACCAGAAACGTCCATGGGGGTATTTAGCTTTAAGGGCCTGGAAATCATCATGGTAATGGATATCCAACTGCTGCCAGTAGTCCAGGCCGGCTCTTTTTAGGTGGCGGTCATCAGTGGAAAATCCCAAGGGTCTCACTAGATGCAGGCTTGCCCCGGTTACCGAACAGGTCCTGGCAATATTACCGGTATTGGCTGGTATTTCCGGTTCTACCAATACTATATGCATTACTTTGGCGCTCCTTTATTATTTGCTGATGGGCAAACTTCTATTAAACCACAAAGCTCACAGCGGGGACTTCTTGCCAGACAAATCCTTCTACCGTGAAGGATCATCTGGTGATGAAGCCTTTGCCATAATGCCTCGGGAAAAACTTGACACAGATCCTTTTCCGACTGCTCCGGTCCTTTACCATTGGATAGCCCCCAGCGCTGAGCCAGTCGATGCACATGGGTATCAACCGGAAAGGTACTCTGGCCGAAGGCTACACCTAAAACTACATTAGCAGTTTTTCGGCCGACTCCCGGTAGCTTTTCTAAGTCCTCTCGCTTATCAGGAACCTGACCTTGATACCTCTCTAAAATGATTTTGCTGGTATCAACGATAAATCTACTTTTATTGCGGAATAATCCACAGCCCTTGATCTCCAGAGCCAATTGCTCCGGTGTTAGACCGGCAAAATCCCCTGGAGTTGAATAATTCTTAAACAGCTTTTTGGTGATTTTGTTTACCTGAACATCAGTGCATTGGCCGATAAGATTACAGCTATGAGTAATTCAAAGGAAGTAGAAAACTCAAGCTCTGTGGCTGCATCAGGGTACAGCTCCGATAATTTACCCATAATCATTTGGGCCCTTTTTACGGTCTCCTTGTTAGCCATTTTTCAACAGCCTGGCATGCTCCACCTTGATGCATGAATCTTGAATAAAGGTAACTCCAGCATTAGAGGCAAGTGCTGCTGCAGCGTCATTGGCGATGCCTAATTGTAGCCAGATTGCCTTAGGACCAAGGGGAATGGCCTGCTCTACTACTCCCGGAGTATCCTCACTCTTTCTAAATACATTAACGAGATCTATTGGCTCGGGTATCTCAGCTAAGGTTTTATAGGATTTCTCACCAAGGACCTCCTTAACCCGGGGATGAACCGGAATGATACGATATCCCTGCTGCTGCATATACTGGGCAACTTTAAAGCTATCTCGATTTGGCTTGTCCGATAGCCCCACAACAGCGATAGTTTTACATTCCTTTAGAAGCTCTTTTATTTTATGATCATCTGGATTAGAGAACAAAATAATTCCTCCTTTGTCAATATTGACCTAAAAATCCAAGCCATGATAAAGTATAATAGTGTGCGTCAAAGACTGTCAACAGTTGGCTTTTACAGTAATTTACCCTAGGAAGTGATTGAATGGGTTCAGTACTATTGGCCGTGGCCATAGGAATTATAGTAGGTCGTTTTAAAATACTTCCCTACAGCCAAAATTACGTCAGTAATTTACGGCCATTTGTTTAATTATTATGCTCTTTGCCATGGGTGCACAATTAGGGGCAAACGATAAACTAGTATCAGACTTAAGTCGTCTTGGCTGGCAGGCTATGGTTTTAGCCTTTGGCAGTATCCTGGGAAGTCTGATGCTTGTCCGTCTGGCAGAAAACTATATTAATAAACAGCTGGAAGGTAATCGTAATAAAACTACTCAGAATTTATAAAAGCAGGTGAAACAATGACCTGGGTAATTATTGGTGCTGTACTTTTAGGTGTAGTTACTGGCCATTGGCTATTTTCAGAAAATGCCTCAGCTACTTAAATAATATAACCACCATTGCTTTATACCTTATGCTTTTTGGCATTGGTGTTGATTTAGGTCGCCAGAGGGAAGTATGGCTAAGACTATGGGCTATGGGTTGGAAGATTCTTATGCTGCCCCTGCTGGTGGCTATTGGTAGCCTGGCGGGAGCAGCCGTTTCCGGCTATATCCTAGGACTTCCCTTCAATGAATCCACAGCCATAGGTGCAGGCTTTGGCTGGTATAGTTTATCAGGGATACTCATCTCAGAAATTTACAATGTAGAAACAGGTGCCCTGGCTTTTATGACCAATGTTGCCAGGGAATTGCTGACATTTATTTCAGTTCCCCTGGTGGCTCGCTATATAGGGAGACTGTCAACAATTGCACCGGGAGGTGCCACAACAATGGATACAACTTTGCCGATTATTACCAGAGCTACAGATTCTGATATGGCTATTATAGCCTTTATCAATGGTTCCGTACTTTCAACTATGGTGCCGATTTTAGTGCCTTTCCTGATAAAACTAAATTTATAATACTACAAATTTCCCCAATAGACCATCAAGAGCCTGGCAGAATTCACCAAACCATGGGCAATTATTCCTGGTAATAGAGAGCCGGTTAGGTGATAAATTATAGCTAATGCTGCACCCACCACGGCAATCTGAGCAAACCAAATACCACTTAAATGAGCTGCTGAGAAAAAGACCGAGCTTACTGCCACACCCAGGGCAATACCCCATTTTCTAGCAAAGGCTGAAAAAGCCATACCTCTATAATAGGCCTCTTCAGTTATTGGAACCAATATACCACCAATAACTATTGGCAAAAGCAGCCCTGCTGGACCGGCAGCTCCTGCAGCCGCTTTGACCAGAGGATTTGTACCTGTATCAGCTGCAAATAAAAAAACCAGAGCTCGCTGAGTCCCCTCGGCCAGGAGATAGAGAGGAATAGCGGCAGCGATGCCATAACCTATCTGGCGTCCAGGATGATCAAAATTAAAACCTAGCTGCCTCAGACTTCCCTGGCGCAGCACAAAGAAAAGTGTTAACCCAAGCAAAATAGCCCGGTCTGCCACCTCTACGAGGCGTGGCGAAATTCCCGGAAGGTAAGGTAATATCAACTTTCCTACAAGGAAAACAAGGACGATTCGCAGAAAAAAACCCACAACACCTCAGAAACTCCCCACAGTTCCTTCATAGTAATATCCTTCTTCATAAAAAGCACCCTCCGCTATATTCCAATTTAACAAAAATAAAAATCATTATAAAGGCATTTTTGCTGGGCAATACTAAGAAAGTCATTGACATTATAATTTGACCTTTTTTATTATTTCCTCTTTATTGATAAATACTGTCCCGGTTTAGCTGTTCATATTTTCCAAGGAGGGGTATAGAGATGGATAACTTGTGGCCTTGGCTAATAGGAGTGGCGGTTGCAGCGGTAATAGCTGCATTGATACTGCCAATAATACGCAGGACTACTCCTAAGAAGCCAGAACTTCCTGAAGCAGAGGAAGAATATGCCGAAGAAATTTTTCCTGTGGCAGTGCAATTAAAACCTAAGGTGGATGACGGACCACATATTCCACATGATTATGGAATTGATCGACTAGTCCTAACTGCCAAAGATCCGAATTGGCTTCATGCTTACTGGGAGATATCCACAACCAGGCAGAATGAATTTACAAACCTGTATGGAGCCGAATTTTGGCACTCCTCAAAACCAATTATTAGGGTATATGAGGTTGTAGGTATGCCCGATAGTCTGGAACAAACAGTGCAAAGCTTTAGGGAACTATTCCTTAATCCTTGGGCAGATAACTGGTTTATAGAAGTGGGGAAGCCTGATCGCAAATTTTATGTTGAATATGGTCGACTTTTACCCAGTGGTAAATATGTACCTATACTTCGTTCCAACACAGTAACAACTCCTAGGGCAACAATTTCCGATAGGATTGATGAGGAATGGATGTGGATAGAAGGTATTTACCAGTACATTGGTCAAGTCAAATATGGCATGAGTTCCCCGGTTCTAACGGAAAGACAAATTATCGCTGGAATTGAATCAATCGTTCCAAGTGGCATATCTTCTCCTGGCTTAGAAAAATAACGAAGAGGTGAATTTGATTGGCCAAAGGATACCTGGCTATAGTCTACATGCTCATCTTCCCTATGTAAGGCATCCGGAAAGTGAACATTTTCTAGAAGAAAAGTGGTTTTATGAAGCCCTTTCTGAAACGTATATACCGATGGTAGAAATCTTTGAAAGGCTAGTCCAGGATAATGTTCCATTTCGATTAACCTTTTCGATTTCGCCACCTCTTTTATCAATGTTTACGGATCCTTTGCTTCAGCAGAGGTATGTAAAGCATTTGGGAAATTGATAGAGTTAACCCATAAAGAGGAATCCAGAACCTATGGGACTCCCTACCATCAGGCGGCCTTGATGTATAAAACCAGGCTACAGAAGGCCTACGATATATTTGTGCATCACTATGGTTGCAATTTGGCAACGGCCTTTAAAAGGTTCCAGGACTTGGGTAGGTTGGAAATTACCACCTGCGCTGCAACCCATGGTTTTTGCCACTGATGATGATCAACCCTCAAGCTGTAAGGGCACAAATAAAAGAAGCTATAAAATTACACAAGGATCATTTTGGAGTGGAGCCTAAGGGTATCTGGCTTCCTGAATGTGGCTACTATGAAGGTGTAGATGATATTTTAAAGGAATACGGTATAAATTTCTTTTTCACCGACAGTCATGGGGTGCTATTTGCTTCCCACCGGCCTAAGTTTGGTGTCTATGCACCCATTTATTGTCGTTCAAGTGTTGCTGCCTTTGGTCGGGACATAGAAAGCTCCAAGCAGGTTTGGAGTGCAAATGAAGGCTACCCGGGTGATCCGGATTACCGGGAGTTCTATCGGGATATCGGATATGATCTTGACCATGAATATATAAAGGACTATATCCATCCCGAGGGCATTAGGATACATACAGGTTTAAAGTATCATCGGATAACCGGAAAGGTAGACTTATCCGATAAACAACCCTATAATCCGGAATGGGCCAGGGGTAAGGCTGAACAGCATGCCGGGAACTTTATGTTCAACCGGGAAAAACAGGTGGATTATTTAGCAAATTATATGGATCGGCCACCCTTAATTGTTTCTCCCTATGATGCGGAGTTATTTGGACACTGGTGGTTTGAAGGTCCCTTATGGTTAGAGATGTTAATTAGAAAAATTGCCTTTGATCAAAAATCCATTGAGTTAATAACCCCATCAGATTATTTAACCCGTCATAAATGTAATCAAGTCGCCACCCCCTGCCAATCCACCTGGGGTGCTGCCGGCTATAATGAGGTTTGGTTAAATGAAAAAAACCATTGGATTTATAGGCATCTGCATATGATTGCGGATCGCATGACAGAATTAGCAGATAGCTTTCCGAAGGCAGAGGGGAATTTGCTTAGGGCCTTAAAACAGGCAGGACGAGAAGTGCTTCTGGCTCAAAGTAGTGATTGGGCCTTCATTATCTCCACCGGGACTATGGTACCCTATGCCATTAGGAGAACCAAACAGCATGTGGCTAATTTCCTGCAGCTTTACGACCAAATAAAGTACTGTAAAATTGATGAGGGTTATCTAGCCCATCTGGAGTGGCAGAACAATATCTTCCCTGATATTGACTACCGTTCCTGGAGAACCCATGCTGATAAAACTAAAACTGCTATATCATAGACTGCCCACCGGCAGTCTATGATTGTCGAGAAACTACCTTC
>AWVY01000017.1 GCA_004143605.1 Desulforamulus aquiferis | reverse complement strand
AGCACCGGCAAGGGGATTGATAATAAAAAGGTGAGAAGTTCCTGGATTTACCTGCATCGGAATACGCTGTGCCCCTGCTTCTAATTTCAGTAAAGCACTGGATAATCCTTCGGTAGTTCCTGCAATTTGAGCGCCGGTTGCATCGGCCATATACTCTCTGGAGCGGGAGATAGCCATTTGAATAATCATGGCGGCAATGGGTGCAATGAAAGCCATGATTAAACCGCCGGCCATGCTTCCACCCTCTTCATCGTCACCACGCCCCATACCAAATATAGCTGCCCATTGGAATGCATTTGCCATCATACTAATGGCACCAGCTAGGGCTGCAGCAATAGTACCAACTAATACATCTCTATTTCTAATGTGAGCTAATTCATGGGCAATTACACCTTCCAGCTCAGTTTTATTCAACAAGCGCAGAAGACCTTCGGTAACTGCCACGGCAGAATGATCATAGTTGCGTCCTGTTGCAAAGGCATTGGGTTGATCCGAGGGAGTAATATAAAGCTTTGGCATAGGAATACCTGCACGTCTGGAAAGTCTCTTTACCATTTCGTAAAGTTCAGGTGCATCAGATTCAGTAACCGGATAAGATTTGGTCATTTTGATTGCCATTTTATCACTGAAATAGTAACTAAAGAAATTCATACCCATGGCAATTATAAAAAACAGCATCGCCCCTGACCGTCCACCGATGGCACCACCTAGAAAAACTAGGAGTATGGATAAAGTACCCATTAATAACCATACTTTTAAAGTATTCATTTTAACCACCTCTCATTAAATATAAAATATTTATGGTACTCTGTTAACAGAGCTGCCAGCAAAGGTTATACATAGGGAGTCAATTCTGAAATATATAGGATCATGGCCTGCATCAGCGACATAGTTCGAAGCATAACCTGCTTTGTCACCATGGAAGCTTGATCTGCATCCATATCCTTTAGGCTTGGCTTTAGTTGCTCTAACTGCTTTTCGAGTTCTTTAAATTCTTGAACCAGGACATCAAGGGTTACTGTTTTTACCTGACTTTTACTTTTCCCTGCCTGGGGAGAAGTTATATCAAAAAAGCTAAAGCGTGCTTTTATTTCATCCAAGGTAAACCGTTGGTTTTTCATTATCTCAATGAATTTCAAACGTACTAGGGCATCCTGGGTATAATACCTGTAATTACTCTCCGATCTAACCGGTTTAAGCAGACCAAGGTTGGTGTAATAGTCAATGGTTCTCCTGCTGACACCTGCCATTTCTGCAATTTCCCCAATTTTAAATTTAATTACATCCCCAATTTTGATCACCTCATCATATATTATACAGTTTTACCTGTCAACTGTACAGTAATACGTTCTGCTTTTTAAAAATCATTAAAAGTTTGTAATTATTTATTATAAGTAATTTCAACATTTCATCCGTGACTTATGATTGTGTTATAATGGTATCGTTGCCCTGATTCTTTACTCGTCATAATGAGGTGGTTATGATTTTTAAACAATTACAAGATACCTGTGATAAACTGTTAAGACTTAAGGATTGTCCCTATAGATTGGCCAAATCCATCTCATTAGGGTTCGGTCTCGCATTTCTTCCCTTGCCCGGAATTAATATTCCCCTGGGTATAATACTGGGAAAAATACTTAAACTGAATATTGTAGCTGTCACTTTGCCGGCTCTATTATTAACCTATATTTCTCCTTTTCTATATATCTTTAATTATAAAACCGGTGCCCGGCTAATAGGTCATGATGATACTCCGCCACAGGAATATACCTTTGATTATGACCTTACTTTTATTGATAAGGTAATAGACTTTTTCCAAACTGCCGGACCTGCCTATCTCCTCGGTAGTGCCATAAATGCTCTACTGATATCGGTCCTGTCATATTTTATCTTTCTGTTCATTTACAACAAAACAAACAAGCTAACCGCGAGGATTGATAGGAAAAAAATAAGGCTAAATAAGGCTAACTCAAGAAGTAGATTTCCCTTTTTCCTTGGACGTATCAAAAATCCCCGTGGACTCTGGAAAAAAATAAAAAAAGATACCTCGGAAGATAACAAAAAATTCCCTGGCTAGTTTATAATCATGGCAAACAAGCAAAAACACCGCTGCAACTTAGAATGGCAAGCGGTGTTTACTTATTTATTAATCGGTATTGAAGGTGCTCATGGTATCCTTTGCCTGTTGCAAAAGCAGGTTGTCCGCAGTTTTCAGAATATCAATTATTTCTGGGTATTTGATACTGTAGATGACCCTTAGTCCCTCTTTCCTGCTCTGCAATATGTCTTGCTTTTTTAGTATAGCTAAATGCTGAGAAGTATTGGCCTGTTCAACATTAAGTTCCTCAAAAATATCACACACACATAATTCCCCATCCTTGAGGAGTTCTAAAATACGTATTCTTGTAGGATGTGCGATAGCTTGAATAAATCTGCCTTTAGCTGAGAAATCTTTTCCTTCATTTTCTCCCACCTGTCTAAGCATTCTAATATAATTATATACCAGGTAGTGAAAAAACTCCAGTAAAAGACATATAGGTGTATAATTTTTCTCTATTTGCCCCTACTATAATAGTTTTATTATTAAAGAGATTGTAATTTAACATAAACTTAATTTTATATTTTAATATTCTTAATTATATCAGGTCTATTCTATTGTAAAATAAAATCAAATCAGTAAAGGTGGGTATTTTAATATATGAAATTAGCAATATTTTCCGATGTTCATAGCAATATACTTGGTTTTAGAGCCGTATTACAGGACATGGCTAATAAAAAAGTGGATCATATTTATTGTGCCGGTGACCTTGTAGGATATGGTCCTCGCCCCAATGAAGTTATAGAGTTAATAAGGCAGACTAATATTCCCACCGTCATGGGGAACTATGACGATGCCATAGGAAATACTAGATTTATTTGTGGTTGTGATTATAAAAGCGAGCAGGCCTTAAAACTTGGAGAGGCCTCCATTAGGTGGACTAATGAACACACCAGTGAGGAAAATAAGCTTTGGCTAAGGCAGCTACCCCACAAGCTAGCATTTACTATGGAAGGTATGAAATTTTTAATGGTACATGGCAGCCCCAGACAATTAAATGAATATCTCTTTGAGAATATAGAAGATCACTATTTTGAAGAACTAATCTCGGAAAGTGCCTGTGATATTTTGCTTTGTGGTCATACTCACTTACCCTATTATAAAAAGGTAAGCAACGGTCAGGTTATTAATGTTGGCAGTGTTGGCAAGCCAAAACACGGCAATCCTAATGTTACCTATGTCCTTTTGAATCTTGAGGCAGGTAAAATGCTTCCAGAGATAGTCGAGGTTTCCTATGATTTTGAACATACAGCCATGGAGATTGAACAATTTGGCTTGCCTAAGGAGTTTGCAGAAATTATCAGGACAGGTAACCCATAGAAAATATAAGTCAGCAAAAAGGTCATCTCTCCATAGGCGGTGACCTTTTTGCAATAGAACTTATGGTGCGACCTTTTTATTAGCCTGATGAAAGCACTCCCTACGTTTCCATTGACCTTTTCTAGCTCCTCCTTTGCTAGCTCCGGCATAATATTTGCTGCATCGGTTTCTGAGAAGTTATAAACCCTGGTAAGTTGGACCTCTATAGAGGTAAATCCTGCAGCAGCAAGCTTTTCCCTGTACTCTTCCACCGTTAAGGCCCCTGAAATACAGCCAGTCCAGGCTATTAAACTTTTTTGTACCTTTTCTGGTAATGGCTTCATTAACACAATATCTGAAACAGCAAACCTTCCCCCGGGTTTAATAACCCTATACGCTTCTTTAAGCACCTCATCTTTATCCCCTGATAAATTAATCACGCAGTTTGAAATAATCACATCGACACTGTTATCTTCTAATGGTATTTCTTCAATGTGTCCCTTAATAAACTCTACATTAGTCAAACCAGATCTGGCTTGATTATTTCGGGCCTCTGCCAACATTTCGTCAGTCATATCAATCCGTAGGCCCTACCAGTGGGACCTACCCGCCTGGCCGAAAGCAATACATCCAGGCCCGCCCCACTTCCTAAGTCAAGAACCACTTCCCCTGGGTAAAGTTCTGCCAGGGCAGTTGGGTTTCCACACCCAAAGGAGGCTATCACTGCATCACTGGGTATTCCTTCTAAATCATCATTACTGTATAAGTTGCCGGTAATTACATTAAGTTCATCCAGGGAATTTCCATAACAACCTCCGGCTTTAGGTCCACAACAACTAGTCTTTTTGGTAATGGCATTGGCATATCTCTCCTTCACCTTCTTCCTAATATCTTCCATAAAGCAAGACCTCCTCGTATCAATTTTTTTGATATCATCAAGCAAAAAAATTTACTTATTTCAAAGCAAAATCTTTTTCAATTTGTTTAATAAACTTTCTAAAAGTAGCAGTGTTAATAAAATAAATTTTCCACTTACCCCTTGGCTCCTCTGTAACTAGACCTGCCTGGGTTAGCTCTTTCATATGATATGATACCCTAGACTGGATCAATCCCAGTTCTGACATTAACTCACAATTACATAAGCCCGGTCGTCGATCATCCTCTCCCGGCATGGGACAACAGCCCTCTTCGGTCTGGGCCAACATTAACATAATTTTATAACGTATAGGATCACTTAGTGCTTTGCTGATTTTAACTGTATCAATCATGGTTATATCATATCAAATATTTTTGATATTGGCAATGATTTATTAATGTTTTAATTTAGTTATTGGACCATCCTCGACCTTCTGCACATACTCCAATTTATCATCCTTAACATCAGTATATAACGTTCCATCAGATTCCAAGCTAGCATAGGTAACATCCGATAACTTCTCTATATTTCTTTTTCTTAACTCCTCATAAAGCCAAGCAAAGGTTAAATTATTCTGTCTCAGATTTTGCTCAAAAACGTCACCGTCTTTAATAATTTCTGTGGCCATACCTTTATACTGGGTTGGCTTGCCTATATCTTTCATAGTTACGGGTAGATGCTGGGATTTTTTTAATACACTTAGATACCCGTGGGGTTCCATTACTGCAAACTCTACCTCTGTAATATTAAAAATCCCCTTTTCCCGAAGCTGCATCTCTAGATCATCTAAATGATACCTTAATCTAAGCATACCTTTTTCCATTATTTTACCGTTTTGGATTACAACCACCGGCTCACCTTCCAGCAGTTTGCGAACGGGCATACTTTTAACTGTAAGAAAGGCAACCATCACAACCAGCAGGGTTAAAATTACCGGGCTAAGGAGGACCATCAATCCTTTAACTTCCGTTGTTACAAAGGTGCCGGTAATGGTGCCAATTAATATTCCAATGGTAAAGTCAAAAAAAGTTAACTGAGATAATAACTTTTTGCCAATTATCCTGGAAAAAACCACCAGCATGATAAACACTACTATACTTTTCCATAGAACCTTAAATAGCTCTTCCAAACAAAAACACCCCTTCTTCGGAAAATATGATTTCCTATGGAAGAGGCAGATATTCACTTCTTTACATAATAATATTAGGCTATTGTTCCGTTCTAGGCTTGGTTGGATCACAAGCCGGCTGCTTGACTTCTGAGGCCAAGGCAAGTTTTGTTAAATAATAGCATTCTTCCCTAAACATATGATCCGGCATTAGAGGTGTTAGCGTGCTTAATAGTTGGTTGCTAATCTCTAAAGTCTCTATCTCCCTTAGGAAGCCCATAAATAATAATATTTCCAGTTCCACTTGTCTATTAAATCTGCTGAGGCTGGAAATTCCTTCAAGCCAGTTCTCATATAGCCTGCCATTTCGGTGGCCTTGATATAAAACTGTTCAAAATGCTCTGTGAATACCAGACTGTCCTCCATTACCTTCTTTTCAACCATATCAACATCCCCAGCTATAGCGGAGGCGTGCCCCGCCGCATCAAGAAGCCAGGTAAGGTGAAGCTGAACTGGGTGCTGAATGGGCGGAATCTGGCCAGCCACCAAGAATCCTAAGACACGAAGATACTCATCCAACTCGTTAACCATGTGATTTATAAAGGTAGGTGGTAAGCCAATGACGATATCTCCTACCAGATGCTGCCTGATTAAGTCCAGCTTAAATACACGCAATTCCTGGGTTTGTTGCTGTGCCTGCTGGGATAATGCTATTATTTGTTGACTGCCCAGAGGTTGTCTTGCTTGATGCAAAAGTTGGTCAAAGGTGGTTATAAAATACTGTGCCTTTCTTATCTCTTCGGTTTCCGATGGTGCTAATGTATCAAAAATAAATCTTACATGATCACCCATAATTTGTAGCCAAAAACGTTGTTCAAAAAGGGCAACCTGTTCAAAATTAGTCATATTCAATAAATCTACCTCCCTGCTATCTTATATTAAAATACTATGGATTTAAAGCTTCTTTGGTTCCAATAAATGGTTATGCCTATTAAAATTGATTACATGATTTATATAATACTTTTTAGGAAAAACTACTTCTAACACTATATATTGGGAGGTTGTTTAATGAGCGTATTTGGACACCCGCTGGGTGTACAATTATTAGCGGAAATATGGGATTGTGATCAAGATAAGTTAAATGATATAAAAACCGTTCAAAATATCATGGTAAATGCTGCAAAAAAAGCAAAGGCCGAAATTCGAGAAGTAGTTTTTCACAGGTTTGAGCCCCAGGGTGTAAGCGGTGTAGTCGTCATATCTGAATCCCACCTAACTATTCATACCTGGCCGGAGCTAGCCTATGCCGCGGTAGATATTTTTACCTGTGGAGAGCATGTGGATCCCTGGATAGCCCTTGAAAGTATTACCCAAGATTTAAATGCGGAGGATGCCAACGTAATGGAAATAAGTAGAGGAATGAAGAATCTTAATCGTTTGAGGAAGGCTAAACAACAGGCAACAGCCACTCTATAAAATGTCGATTTAATAAACGGTTACCCTAGGGTGACCGTTTCCCTTTTAATAAAGATACTATTATAATAAATAATATAGCTTTCGACTATTTATACTAAAGTAAAGCATTAAAAAATATTTAGTACCTATGGTAATAGTTCCATATAACTAACTGAAAAGGTGACTTATATGCATGTATCCCCTAGGATATGGGAGTTGGATTTTTTCAGAGGAATTGCCATTATCATCATGGTTCTGTTTCATCTCCTATTCGATCTTAATGAATTCTATAATGTTCCAATTAATTATGAACAAGGGTTAATCTATTATTCCGGTAAGCTGGCCGCCTCCATATTTATCTTTATATCAGGCATTAGCTGCACCTTAAGTAAAAATAATTTAAAAAGGGGCTTGATTTTACTAATGATAGCCCTCGTCATAACAATCATTACTGCCTATGCTGTCCCTGGGTCTAATATTTTCTTTGGAATTTTGCATTTTCTTGGTGTAAGTATTTTGCTCTACTCAATAATTAAAAATATCAATCCTTCTTTTTTATTTATTCTTGGTGGCATTATTATTCTAGGGGGTCAATATAAAAATCAGCTTACAATGCCAAATAATCTTTTGGCACCTGTTGGCCTGTTAGGTGAACCCTTTTATTCAATGGATTATTATCCCCTTATACCTGGTTTGGGTTATTCCTTCTCGGAGTAGCCCTAGGCAAATTAGTGTACAAAGAAAAAAGAGTCTTTTTAAAATGGACTTCACCAAAAGTTATCTAGTTTACCTAGGTCAACATTCCCTCCTAATATATCTCATACATCAACCTCTATTACTTGGAATTTTATATCTATTAATGAGCATTCTATAGGGCATCAATTAATACATTCAAGTGCTAGCGATTTTCTTTATTTTATCAGGATGATATTCTTTTTTTTTAGGCAAAATAATTCTGGAGATAGATAACCTGGTGGTGATCTTTTGCTAATAAGAATAATTGTTTTATGTACAATTATTTTGTGTCCGAGTATCTGCTGGGGTGAAGTCTCCCTTGGTAAAGTAGCTATTGACCCGGGTCATGGTGGTTACGATCCAGGTGCCATAAGACAAGGAATAATGGAAAAACAAATAAACCTAGAAATAGCCTTCGAAGTTGAAAAAATATTGAAGCAAAATAATGTTGATGTGATATTAACCAGATATGGTGACTATAATCATGCAGTTCCTGGACTAAGAAAAAAAGAAGCTAAAAGATACGACTTTGAACGTCGGATAGATTTTGCCAGGAATTTCGATGCAGATATTATGGTTAGTATTCATTGTAATGTTGGACGAAGACGTTGTATGGGACCTGAAACCTTTTATTATGGTAAATCTGTTCAAGGCAAGCTCCTTGCAGAGCAGATTCAAAGGGAACTTCATAAAATACCTGGTATTGGGAAAAGGTCTTACAAGCCAGGAAGCTATTATATATTAACAAGAACAAGCATGCCCTGTGTAATAATTGAAATGGGTTTTATTAACAATCCTGAAGAAAGAAAGCTCTTAATGGGACAGGAATACCGCCACGTTCTGGCCAAAGCCACTGCAGACGGTATTATTGAATACCTAAAAATAAAAAGAAACTCCGAGACAGAAACTAAATCATTACAAAATACAAATTATCAATAAGGTGGGAATGAAGAGTTGGTGCTGAAACGATATCTGAAATATATAATTCTTATAGGTTTACTTGTGACCATTGGTTACCTTGGTATAACAGGATATCTATCCACTTCCCGCGAAACGGTTTCAGTAAGCAGGCCTATTATGGCCATTGTTATTGATGATTTTGGTGGAGCGGATTGTCATGGAGTAGAACAACTTCTCACCTTAGATCGCCCCATTACTGCAGCAGTAATGCCAAATCTTACTAACTCATTAAGCCATAGTGAAATGGCACATAAAAACGGTCATGAGGTCATCCTGCACCAGCCAATGGAACCTGTTAAGGGTAAGCTGTCCTGGTTAGGTCCTGGAGCAATAACCTCAGCTATGACCCAGGATGAAATAAAGGAAACCTTTATTAACAATCTTGATACGGTGCCCCATGCCATAGGCTTTAATAACCATACAGGTTCTAAGATAACAAGTCAAAGGGATAAGATTTTGCCCATGCTTGAGGTTGCTAAGGATAAAGGACTTTATGTTTTAGATAGCCGTACCTCAATGAAATCTCAGATCATGCCGGTGGCAAAAACCCTTGGTGTAGCTTCAGTAAAAAGGGATATCTTCCTAGACGATGTGAAATCAGATCAACATATCAGCAAGCAGTTTCGCAAAGCCTGTAAGGTTGCCCATAAACAGGGCTACGCCATTGTTATTGGTCACGTTGGGCAAGGAGGTAACGTTACTGCCAGATCAGTCAAAGCAGCTATCCCCATGATAGAAAAGGAAGGGATAAAAATAGTTCCACTATCCGAAGTGGTTCAACGCAATTCAGATAAAAACAGCATCTAAGAAGTAGAGGGCCTTCCTCTACTTCTTTCTATTTTTCCGGTAATTGTTATTACATTAACCTTACGAAGAAACTAAGATTCTGTAAAAGCAATGTTTTCAACTCAGGATCCATATAAAATTAAGAGAACGAACCAATTAAAGAGATCCTTTTCCTAGTTTTCAATCATTATTAAGGAGGTCATCCCCCAATGAGACTATCGGTAGGCATGAAAATTGGAGGAGGTTTTTTAATCCTCGTGGTACTTCTATCCCTTATAACTGTGCAGGGTGTGCATGTAATGAACTCAACGGACAAAGACTTGCATTCAGTAGATGTCCTGTATGACCGGGTAACCTTAGATTATCAAATAAAAAACAGCTTCCAAAATGTGGCCCTGGCTATTAGGGGCTATACAACCTACGGTGACGCAAAGTTTCTTGATGAATACACCGCCAATGTTGTTGAAACTAAAAAACTAATTAACGAAAGAATATCAAATTCTTCCCCTGAAGAACAACCAAAATATGAAAAGGTTCTTTTGGACTTTCAGGAATACGATCAATCCATTAGTCAAAAAATGATTCCACTCCTTAAGGAGCAAAAAACATTGGAGGCAACCGCCGTAGGTAGCACCCTTACTCCAATTACAGCCTCAATAAACCAAACCATTCAAGAAAGAATTGACGAAAATAGGCAGACCAGTGAAAAAGAAATTCAGCGTACCATTGATACATCAAGTAAAGGTCGGCAAACTGTTATAACCTTTAGCCTTATTGCTATTTTATTAGGAGTTATATCAGCAGTTCTTATTACCCGAAGCATCACCGAATCGGTTAAAAAAATTCAAGCAGGTATTAAACATCTGGCAGTTGGTGACTTTACCCAAGCAATAGAGGTGAAAACCAAGGACGAGATCGGTGAACTAGCCGCATCTATAAATCAAACCCGGGAGCAGCTTAAAAACTTGATTACAGAAATTACGGAGGTGGCCCAGTCAGTGGCCGCCCACAGTCAACAGCTGGCAGCGTCAGCCCAAGAGGTAACAGGTACAGCAGAAGAGGTGGCCAGTACCACCTCCGAGGTAGCGGCTATGGCAGAAAAAAGCCTGGAAAATGCCAGTATCACTGCAGAAGAATCTGTCAAAGTTATAGAAGTGGCTACCTCCGGTGGTAATACGGTTATGAAGACCACCGACAAAATAAATCACATTGCCCGGTCAGTCGATGAGGCAAACGAATCCATTCAACATTTAGGAACCCTCTCGGCAAAGATAGGTAATATAACTAATGTAATCACCGGAATAGCTGACCAAACTAACCTGCTAGCCTTAAACGCCGCCATTGAGGCGGCACGTGCAGGGGACCAAGGCAGGGGATTTGCTGTGGTGGCCGATGAGGTTAGAAAGCTTGCGGAGCAGTCCGCTACAGCAGCTAAAGAAATAGGTCAAATAATATCACAAATTCAATCAGGCATTAACAGTACAATTAGTTTTATGGAACAGGGCTCCAGCGACGTTCAAGAAGGGGTAGCACTTGCCCACCAGGCTGGCATAGCCTTAACAATATCATCGAAGCCATAAACCATAATATTGTACTGGTCCAAGAAATTTCCCACGGCGCACAGCAAACCAGCGAAGGTACTCAGGGTCTTTCTGCCAGCAATGAGCAGGTAACCTCTACCATTCAACAGGTGGCCAGTGCTACCCAGGAATTAGCAAATATAGCCAGCAGACTTCAAGTTTCAATAGCTCAATTTAGAATCTAAATAAAACCCGGGATTATTAAAACACGAATATAGGTAGTTTCTCGCCAGTCTGAAAACCGGGATTTTTCCCGGGTTTGACTTTTTTAGCAGGTCTGTGTAGTATTTGAACATGCTAGTTGAAAAATAGAAAGGGGATTAGTCTTGGGCCATATCGTTAATCCAGATCGGGAATATCATCTACTTCAGCAAAGATTAGATTTAAATGTAACAGGCGCCCCGGATTCGGAGGTTTTTATTAAAATTCTCCGACTGCTGTTTACACCCGAGGAGGCAAACTTTGCCAGCCAAATACCACTTCGCCCCACACCCATGGTACTCTTTCACAAAAGTTGGGGGTTACTGAAAAGGAACTTAAGGAACGCGTCACAGATCTAGCCCACCGGGGTTTGGTTTTCGACATAGAATTCGCTGGCCAATATTATGTTGCCCTGGCACCCGTAGTCATTGGCTTTTTCGAGTTCACCTTCATGCGTACCGGGATGACCTGCCCATGGCAGAATTAGCTAAACTCTTTGAGGAGTATATGATGGCCGATGACCGCTTCGCCAAATCAATCTTTGAAGGGTCTACCCAGATTGGCAGATCACTAGTAAGGGAAGAAGCTTTACCAGAAACAGATTATACTGAAATGCTCGACTGGGAAAGGGCCACCAACATCATCAAATCAGCTACCGATATAGGGGTTTCTTTGTGTGCCTGCCGTCATAAGGTCACCACCTTGGCAAAGGATGCGATAGCCCCCAGCAAACTTGTCTGACCCTAAACGGCGGTGCCCAGCTATTAATAAAAAATGGAATTGCTGAAAGAATATCAACTTCCCGGGCAATGAGTATATTAGAGGAATGTAAAGCTGCAGGACTTGCCCAAACAGCAGATAATGTACAAAAATCTGTAGGGTATATTTGTAACTGCTGTAGCTGTTGCTGCGGAATGTTTCAAGCCATAAAAACCTTTAACCTTCCAAGGCTATTGTCAGCTCCAACTGGATTATGGAAATCCATCAGGCTAAGTGTAAAGGGTGCGGATTATGTGTTAAGGCTTGTCCAGTGGGTGCAATAGGTATAATAAAAGGAAACTCGGAAAAATCAAAGTCCTCGATCCAATTGCAGGAGGAGCTCTGTCTGGGCTGTGGGGTCTGTTATTCGGCTGCAAGACAGGAGGAATCACCATGAAGCCACGCCTCGTAGGGTTTTTACGCCGGAAACGACCTTCGACAGATACATTGCCATGGCTATTGAAAGGGGAAAATTGGCCAACCTAGTCTTTGATGATCCTGGTAAGTTAAGCACAGGGCCTTAGGAAGAATCGGCAGCCTCCTAGAAAAATCTACCCCCTACAAGGCACTAATGGCCATAGAACCTCTGAAATCTGTATTTTTAAAATCAATAATATCCGGCGCTAAGAAATTCTCCGACATTTAAGGATCATTCACCTAAAGGTCGAATAGTCCTTCAGACTGTTGAAACAGCAACATTCAGAGCAAATCCATCGAAGCAATGACCATTATCCAATAATATTTGTCTAGCCTTTGGCAGGTCTTGCATTTTAACTAATAAGTAATCGGTATCAAAGGTAGAAACTGCAAAGATAGATATACCTGCTTTAGCTAAAGGGTTGGCTAGACTTGCTAATATCCCTGTAAGACCAAAATCAAGGGGGCCTCTTACTTTAATGACCACCCAGGGCTGTTCACATATTACTCCCTGGGGCACATTGGCAACATTGCAAACTATAGAGACTTCTTCCTCTGTACTGGTCACTGAAACAAAATCCTTATTGGAAAATGCCCACCCAGGTACAACCCCCGGCTGCAGCCGGCAAACAGCAAATGTACCCTCAAGTATGCTTAGATCCATGAGTATTCACCCTTAAAATCTTAACAGCTTGTCTCATTCTATCAGCATTATCTTTAGTTTTCAATAATACTATCTATAGAATCCTTTTGTTAAGGGTTGACCAACCCAGTAAATCATACACATTATTGAAAAAGCGAAAGTACGGTTGAACCCTACTTTCGCTTTATATTCGCTTTATATTATTGCTCTTGGGCTAATATTTTTTTAAGCTCTTCTTTACTTGGTAGTTTACCTGAGGCTTTCACCTTACCGTTTACTACAAGACCCGGAGTCAACATAACTCCATACTGTACTATTTGGGGAATGTCTTCAATTTTTTCAATATTAGCTTGGAGGTTTAGCTCGGCAACTACTTCCCTTACCATAGTATCCAGAGTTTTGCATTTCTGACATCCCGGCCCTAATACCTTAATATCCAAAATAAAACGCCCCCTTATATAACTATATAATTATTATATAATATATCATTTAAAATAGCAGGGCGCAAGGTTCATATATCACTTCTGACAATCGCATTTAATATTTCCTGCTAGGATCTCTTTCCAATCCCCAATAACATCATGGGTCCAGCAATCATCTGCTCCGGCAGCCTCACGCATAACCAAGGCAAATACGTAAGCAATTTCCTGTACGGTGGCCCCAGCCTCCAGGGCCCCTTTGAAGTGCTTTAAGACACATGGTTTAGATCTGGTCTTGATTGATAGGGCAAAACATATAAACTGGTATGTCTTTTCATCAATCATCCTCTTCTCATTATAAAGGGCATCCATTTCATCTAGCTTTTGGGTAAATTCAGGAAAAAACTCCGCCAACATGCGCATAACAGCTTATCCCTCCTTTAATAATATTCCACAATTTTACATAGATAATTATCTTAAATTTTAACTCACTTTATCCATGTGTCAATAATATATTTTTATAACTAATGATTAAATACCCCTTGTATTTATACATTATTAGTATTAGTATTAGAATTATAGAATATAGTTATAAAACATTAGATGTTGCTAGTTAAATCACTTAGTTTACCAGTACCAAGGAGGTTTCACCATGAAGGAAAGAAATATTTTTTACTTATGGCAGGAGTATTTTTAGCAGCCTTTTATATACCCTTAGAAAACCCCAGAGTAATATCAGCTATCCTGGAGTCCTTCTATATGCTCCAGGACTATGCTCAAAAACACGTACTGACCTGCTTAATACCCGCCTTTTTTATAGCCGGCGCCATTGCTGTCTTTATATCTCAGGCATCGGTACTGAAGTATTTTGGTGCAGGGGCCAATAAAATACTGTCCTATGGTGTTGCTTCAGTTTCTGGTACCGTACTGGCGGTTTGTTCCTGTACTGTACTTCCTCTCTTCGCAGGTATTTATACCAGGGGTGCCGGGATCGGCCCAGCCACAGCATTCCTTTACTCTGGCCCTGCCATAAATATTTTGGCAATCATCCTTAGCGCAAGGATTCTAGGAATCGAACTGGGCATCGCCCGGGCAGTTGGTGCAGTGATTTTCTCTATCATAATTGGCTTATTGATGCACTTCATTTTTTTGAAGGAAGAAAGAGAAAAGGAAGCCGCAGCCCTAACCATGCCTCCGCCACCTGAAGACAAGAGATCTCTGACTCAGTATGCTGCATATTTTTCACCATGGTTTTAATCTTAATTTTTGCCGCCTGGGGTAAACCCCCTGAATCAGTGGGATTCTTCAATGCAGTATATAATGTGCACTGGTATCTAACTCTTATTTTATTAGTGTTTTTAGCCATTATGCTAAAACTATGGTTTGAAAAGGATGAAATTAAGGATTGGCTTGACTCCACCTGGGACTTTGCCAAAAAATATTCCCCTTGCTTCTTGCGGGGGTTATGGTTGCAGGTTTCCTCATGGGTCGCCCGGGATTGGATTCAGGTATCATACCTGAGAACTATATTGCAGCCCTTGTTGGCGGAAACTCCCTCTGGCTAACCTATTAGCCTCAGTTTTCGGCGCCTTCATGTACTTTGCTACCCTAACGGAAGTGCCAATTTTACAAGGTCTTTTAGGCAGCGGCATGGGAAAAGGTCCTGCTTTGGCCCTACTATTGGCGGGGCCAGCCTTAAGCTTACCCAATATGATTGTTATCCGCCAAATTATGGGAACTAAAAAGACCGCCGTTTACATCCTTCTTGTTATTATCATGTCTACTTTGGCAGGCAAGATCTTCGGAACAATCATGGGCTGACCAAACAGAAAGAAACCCAAGGGGAGCGCCGCTACCCCCTTGGTTTTCTTAATTTTCACCCGATGAGACAGGTAAATATTTGCTGCTTTGTTTAGTTAATTTACCCTCCTGGACCATTTTATTTGCCACATCCATAAAGACTCCGAATTGGGTTATGCCCGCCCTTTTCATTATTTCTCCTCTTCTGGTGTCCGGGCCAGCCTCATTGATTGCCTGATATAATTCATCTGTTTTTGACTCAATAAAGTTTGCAATATAATCCAGTGCCTTCTGAGTATATTGAAGTTGTATTGTCAAATATCCTTCGTCAATTAATTTCTTGGCCTCGCAGCTATCAGGTTCAGGAAGCATCATGAGATCCACATATAATTGTTCCCTTACATCCATAGTTAGCACCTCCTGATTAGCATTATACAGCAGAATCCCTTAGACTTTGCTTACTTTAAAGTTACATTTAGCTTAAATATAAACACCCCTGGTTTAATATAATTATCTACCTTCTCCATCTGCTCTATTAGTTTTATTCTCTCTAGGGCTGGCGGATGGGAGTAGCTAAACCAGGTAATAAAGGCCGGTGGGGATAGATCAGATAAATTCTTAGACGCCAGGGCAACCTGCAGGTCTATCGCAGCCTGGGCATCTTGTGTTAATTCTACGGAAACCTGATCCGCTTCCCTCTCCATACTTCTGGATATGGAACTCTCTATGGGACTGCTGATGAATGAAATCATAACAAAGAACAGCATGATCACAGCCCAGGTGTAAGGAGGGTAACGCATGTAAGAGATTACTGCGCCCCTGAGAACTATAAACAATAGACCCCAAACAATAAAGTTGCCAGCAATACCCAGGGCAATCCCCCTGGTTATATGACCTTGACCCCAGTGGGCCATCTCATGGGCCACCACAGCTTTAACTTGCTCCGGCGGATAATTTTCCAGCAGAGTGTCATAAAGAACAATCCGTTTGGTCTGACCTAATCCGGCAAAATAAGCATTTGCCCTTGTTGTCCGCTGGCTGGCATCCATAACCAGCACCTGATCCACTGGTATATCTGCCTTTTCTGATAGTTCCTGCACCATACTAACAACAGCTGGGTCTTTAGCAACCTCAAAGCGATTAAATAGTGGGGAAACCAATACCGGCCAAAGATAGCTCTGGATAATAACCCATACCGATATAAAGGCAGCTCCCACCAGCCACCAAGTTTTGGGGAACCTCCCCAGGACCCAGAATAGTAGGAGTACCCCTATGGCTGATAAAGCCAATTCTAAGCCTGCTCCCTTAAAATAGTCTAACCACCAAGAACTCATAGTTTGGGTGGAGAAACCCCATTTATGTTGCCAGTAGTACCCATTAATAAAGTTAAAGGGTAACCTGATTAATCTCATGGCTAACCACAATACAAGGAAAAATACCAATACCCCGCCCCAATAACTGCCCGTGAGCTGTTGAGCCCAGCGAGACATTGTACCTCCCCAACCGCTAAAAACCAACCACAGCAGGAAGAATAACTGAAGTAAAAAGCCTGTGATGAATAACAACCTAGGCAATTGGCCGTATTCCCTTCCCCGCTCCACCTCTTCAAAGCTAAAATATTGAAGCACTGCTGGATTGACCCGGCCTGGATGCAGTGCGAACCAAATGTAGAGAATACTAAAGATTCCCACCAGTAATATCATGATTAGCCAGATTGGATTTAACCTTACTTGCAATATTCTCCCTCCCCCCGAGCTATAATTAATAGATTCGTCAACTGGAATTAAATTCCTGCTTATACAATTATGGTAAATTTGAACTAAAAAGTCTTTTTATTAATTATTGACAAAAACTAACTAAATGGTATACTTTGGTTAACAATTGTTAACAAGAAGGGATTCCTATGAAACACATCTTTTCACATCAGGGAAAAAAAGGAGATATTTTAAAGGCCAGTATTGATCTCTTTGCTGACAGGGGTTATGATGCAGTATCAGTTAGGGATATTGCTAAGGCAGCCGGGGTTACTGAAGCTGCTTTATATAAGCACTTCAACGGAAAAGAAGCTATGTCCCTTTATATTTTTAAAGAAATAATCAAGGACTACTGCCTGCGCATCAGCAACATAAGCAAAGAAGACCTTTCTTCCGTTGATAAGCTTTGCAAGATTGTAGCCATAACCTATGATTTATACCAAGCACACCCTTCTGAAATTCGTTTTGCATTACTCTCTCATTACAAATTTTGGGATAGGCTTTCAGATGACATTAGACCCCATTTATTAATCAAATCAATTATTGAGGATGGTATCAATAAAGGGGAAATACCCCGTGAAGAGAGCTATTTTTTACTTAGCCTTTACTCAGGCCTGATGTTAGAGCCTTGTCTCAGTACCACTATTTCCATGAGGTTTTTCCAGATTTTCCTCAATTAAAAGAACGTGTCGCAGCAAAGGTAAGAATACTACTAAGTTAATACATTTCTTTATTTTTACCCTCAAGTTAACATTTGTTAACTCTATGTAATGGAGGTAAGGAATAATGTTAAGATCCCTGTTACTGTACTTATTTAAATTTCTCTTCAAAATAAAGTTAATTAATTTTCAACGTCTTAGATTTAACGGTCCCTCGGTTATAATATCAAACCATGTTTCTTTTTTGGACGCGGTTTTCTTGTATCTACTGCTGCCTTCAAATACTGTCTTTGTAGCTAATACTGCCATCGCCAGGCGCTTTTCCTGGTTCCTTCGCTACTGCAATCATATAGATATAGATCCCTTAAACCCCTATAGTCTTAAAAGGATAGTACAAATTGTTATGGCTGGTACCCCAGTGGTTTTATTTCCTGAAGGACGTATTTCTACAACCGGCGGTTTAATGAAGGTCTATGACGGTATCGGCTAATCGCCCATAAGACAGGTGCAACCCTCTACCCATTGGCCATATCGGGCCTTGAGTACTCTAAAGCTTCCCGACTAAAGGATAAATTAAAAACTTGCTGGTTGCCTGACGCACAAATATATGCCGGTGAGCCTTTTAAGCTGGCAGTGGACCCGGGCAAAAGCTACCGCAACCAAAAAATGTACTTTAGTGAGAAAATTCAAGAGGTCATGCAGGAAACACTTTTTGCATCTAAAAATCAGCAGCTCAATAATCTCTTTAACCAACTATTAATCTCAGCTAGAACTCATGGTCCCAACAAAACCATAGTCAGAGATGCCGGACAAACTATGAGCTACCGCACCTTAATTATAGCTAGTTATCTAATAAGTAATAAGCTATCCTCAAAAATATCAACTGAAAATAATATTGGCGTTTTACTACCCAATGCAGCGGCAAATGTGGTTACTTTATTCTCTCTTTTTTACCAGGGAAAAACCCCGGCAATACTAAATTTCTCTACCGGAATACAAAATATCCTGGCTAGTGCAGAAACAGCAGATTTAAAAACCATTATTACCTCCCGCCAGTTTATTACCAAGGCAGGCTTAGGTAAATTAGTAGATTTGCTGGCCCACCGACACATTATTATTTACCTTGAGGACGTTAAAGGGACGGTAACCCTCGGAGATAAACTTATAGCTCTATTACAGTATTTTAGGAAGAAAAAATCCCCGGCTAGAAACCATAAACTAATTCTTTTCACTTCCGGCAGTGAGGGCCGGCCTAAGGGTGTGGTTTTAAGTCATGGCAATATTATGGCTAATATAAATCAGGTGTCCAGTGTGGTAGACTTTACCTCCCGGGATAAAATTCTAAACGTATTGCCCATTTTTCATAGCTTTGGATTAACAGTGGGTACTCTTCTGCCAATATTTAGCGGCATGGAGGTATATCTTCATCCCAACCCCCTGCATTATAAAATTGTCCCGGAGCTTTCCTATGATTTTAGCGCCACCATTCTATTTGGAACATCCACCTTTTTAAACGGTTATGGCAAAAATGCCCATCCCTACGATTTTTACAGCATTCGTTATGTCTTTGCCGGAGCAGAAAAATTAAAGGAGGAAACTAGAAAACTCTGGCTGGATAAGTTCGGCATCCGCATATTAGAAGGTTATGGAACCACCGAAACCGCCCCAGTGTTAAGTATAAACACCCCCATCTTCAACAAAAAAGATACGGTTGCAAGTTCTTGCCAGGTATATCTTGGAAATTACAAGAGGTTGAAGGTGTGATGTCTGGTGGTAACCTGCTAATCAAAGGCCCCAATGTTATGCAGGGCTATTTAGTTCATGGCAAGGGATTTGTCCCTGTGGAGTCTTGGTATGCTTCCGGTGATGTTGTAGAGGTGGATTACCAGGGTTACATCCAAATCAAATCTAGATTAAAGAGATTTAGCAAGATATCAGGGGAAATGATTAGCCTAAACCTGGTGGAAGAACTGGCTGAACAGTGTTTTATGACCTCTGAGGTTGCTGCCATAAGCTTCGCTGATAGTAAAAAGGGAGAAATAATCGTCCTCCTCACCACATTAAAAACAGCCAGCAGAACTTCTCTAAGGAACTTTCTAATGGGGGTTAACCAGAGTATGCTATTATTGCCTGCCAGGGTAGAAATCATAGACAAACTACCCTTATTGCCAAGTGGAAAAACTGATTATGCTGAGATTACGAACAACTGCCGGAGGAGGCAACCAAATGTTGACACTTAAGGACCTTAAAGGTATTAAGCCTCTGCCCGCCCTGCTGGTAGCACAATTTCTATCAGCCTTTGTTGATAATATGATCCTTTTTATAACTTTGGCCATTCTAAAAGGCAATTCCTACCCCGGCTACTACCTCCCCCTAGTACAAAGTGCCTTTCTTTTGTCCTATATAGTTTTAGCACCCTGGGTAGGTAGAATTGCTGATAAGCATTCAAAGGCTAAGGTGTTAATATTGGGTAATATTATCAAGTCCTTTGGTATCCTTATGCTGATCTTTGATGTCAACCCCGTCCTATGCTACGCCGTGGTGGGTACAGGCGCTGTAGTTTATAGTCCCGCTAAATACGGTATCCTCCCAGAACTGGCAGAGGACGAGGGAAAATTACTTAAGGCTAACTCAAAAATTGAGAGTTTTACCATTCTGGCAATACTTTGTGGTTCAGTGGTGGGGGGGATTTTATCCGATATTTCTATAATGGTATCTCTTTTAATCTGTCTGTTGTTATACTCATTATCCATATGCTTTAACTTGCTAATCCCAGCCAAAGAAGGTGATTTTTCAATCACCTATAACAGAGCTGTCCGGGAATTTCGTAATGATAGTTTATCGTTATTATCTAATCCCCAAGGACTATTTACATTAGTGGGAACCGGAACCTTCTGGTTAGCCTCGGCAGTACTAAGATTAATCATTATTGCCTGGTTACCCATAACCCTAGCATCAGCTCAAATACCTCCATAAGCTTAATTATTGCGGTCACAGGCATAGGTATTGCGCTTGGTGCCATAATTACTCCCTATTTTATCACTGTCAAAACCTATTTCCGCTGCAGCTTTTTCGGCTTCGCTATGGCCGGATGCGTGTTTGCCTTTACCCTGGTGAACACCCTGCCCCTAACCTTAGCCCTGCTTTTACTGGCTGGCTGTCTTGGTGGAATTTTTTTAGTGCCAATGAATACTTGCCTTCAGCAAATAGGTAATCAGACCATAGGCACCGGCAAGACCATTGCCATCCAGAATTTTGTGGAGAATACCTTTATGTTTCTAGGAGTTGGCCTATACACAGTTGCTACCAGGCAGGGGTAGGTCTTAATACAGCCATATCAGCAACGGCCATGATCATGTTTTTCCTCTTGTTTATCATGTTGTTGACTAAGTTTTGGTATGCGCCAACTAAATCGGCCAATTATAAAGATTAAAGTCGACATGGAGGTGTAAGGATATGGAGCAAAAAGCATGTTTAATTATTCATGGTTTTACCGGCAGTCCCCAGGAGGTAATTCCTTTAGCTCGATATTTGGAGTCCCAGAATTTTCTCGTTGCAGTACCTACCCTGGCGGGTCATGGTCATGGTTGGGCAGGCCTCAAAAATTGCTCATATCAAGACTGGCTCTCATCCGCAGAGATAGAGCTATTAAAGCTATTTAGTATAACAAAACATGTTAGTATTATTGGTTTCTCCATGGGTGGTTTAATTGCCGTGCAATTAGCCAAAAAACACCAGATTGACTCCTTAGTTTTACTTAGCACCCCCATTTTTGTTGGTAATAGTCAGGCAATTATTGAGAATCTTTTGGGTGGTCTAAGAAAAAGAGACTACAGAAGGCTTAAGGTATACGCAACAAATGTACTTAAAACACCCCTAAGGCAGTAGTGAATTTTAAGCTGCTTCTAAATAAAACCAAGGGTAAGCTTGAAAGTATTAACATTCCCCTTCTGGTGGTGCAAGGTTTGAAGGATGATACTGTTCACCCCAGGAGTGCCCAATATATATACAAAAGGGCGGGAACCACAAACAAGCAGCTCTATCTACTTCCTAATTCCGGTCATTTGTTATGCTGGGATCAGGAGAAGGAACAGGTTTGCACAATTGTTGCTAACTTTTTAAATCATAATCTATAGGTCCCCATTATTATTTAAATTCACTTGAATTTTGCCCTAAATAGGTTTATCCTGTTATAAATAATGGATAAGGGTGGTTTACTTTGAATATACAAATCTTTGGGACAAAGAAATGCCAGGATACCCGAAAGGCCGAACGTTATTTTAAAGAAAGACGCGTTAAATACCAATTTATTGACTTGCATATTAAAGGTTTGAGTAAGGGTGAACTAAAAAGTGTAACCTCCTCCATACCACTGAATGATTTGATAGATACGGAGGGAAAGGAATACCGGAAAAGAAATCTAAAATATATAGTCCACGATGTTGAGCAAATCCTTCTAGAACAACCCCTGTTGTTTAAGACACCCATCGTGCGAAATGGTAAAAAGGCTACCTTGGGTCACGCTCCGGACATCTGGAAGAGTTGGGAATAAAAGGAGTGAAATAATGTATTGTCAATTAGATCAAGTTAAGGAAATTTTAGACATAGGTGCCGCTGTAAGAAGCGCGGTCATGGGGTACAAATTACAGAGCCACTGGCCAAAGTCAGCTTCGGCTATCACCTGTGGTCTGTTGCTGCGAAAAAACCTTGATGCCTTTATTCAAAAGGGAAAAATCCATCCTAATGGGGTGGCCTATGAACATTTTTGGGTTGAGGTTTATCTTGATGGTGAGCCCTTCCTGTTTGATGTTACTATAGGTTTATTAGGTTGTACGCTCGGACAAAACTTTCCTGATGTAATGTTAGTCCCTAGGGAGAGGCAGATGAATTATACGGAGAAGGTTTCGAATATGAGTGGTCCATGGAAGACTGTCCTAGAGATATATTACAGACAGCATTAAATGCATTGGGTGTTGCTAAATCCCCCGAGGAAGTATTAAAAGAGATTGCTGCCAGCTATTAAGATTTTCTGTTAACACAAGAATACCCAGACTATTAGCCTGGGTATTTCTTTATTCTGAGATTATACCTTTATCTTTCCCTTGACTGTTTTTCCCAACCATACCTAACCCTCTGAATTATAAACCCTCCAACCAGCAGGGATAATCCAAATAAATCTGTTTGTAGATGGGGATGTATCATAAGCAGACCACCGGCAAATAGTAGTATTCTTTCGGGCCAGCGGGCATTTGTAAGCAGGTAGCCGGAAACTGCTGCGGCGACACCCGTCATCCCCACCACTGAGGTGGCTATCATTAGCAGCACCTGGGTAAAGGTGGTATCAATCATAAGCAGAGCCGGCGACATAACAAATATATAGGGCACAAGGAATGCAGCAATGGCTAATTTCGAAGCATTTAGTGCTGTTTCCATGGGCTTACTTTTAGCTATACCAGAGGCAGCAAAGGCTGCCAGGGCTACAGGAGGCGTAACATCAGCGATAATGCCGAAGTAAAATACAAACATATGGGCCGCCAACACCGGAACACCCAATTGAATTATGGCCGGAGCGGCTATGGTTGATGTAATTACATAGTTTGCCGTTGTGGGGACACCCATCCCCAGTAATATTGAAGAAATCATAGTAAAGAACAGAGTCGGCAATAGTTGACCTGGGCCAGATCTATGAGGCTGAGCTAAGTTTCAAACCAAGTCCCGTCTTAGTGACCACACCTATAATTATTCCTGCGGTAGCACAGGCTATGACCACACCTAGGCTGATCTGGCGCCTTTTCTAGACCTTGGATAATATCATTTAGGGTAATACGCGTTGAACTGCGCAGCATGGCAGCCAAGATGGTAAGTCCAATGGCCCACAAGGCTGCACGCATGGAGTATAGCCGGATATAAGCAAATAGATGATAGCAACCAAGGGAATTGCCAGGTGTCCCCTTTCCAGTATCAGCTTGCCCACCTGGGGCAGTTGGTTCCGGGGGATTCCCTTAAGTCCATACTTCCTAGCCTCTAAATGTACACAAATCCAGATACCTATAAAGTACAGCAGGGCCGGAATAGTGGCGGCCTTTACTACATTAATATAGGGGATACCCACAAATTCCGCCATAAGAAAGGCCGCTGCCCCCATAATAGGCGGCATTAGCTGTCCCCCGGTGGAAGCAGCCGCTTCCACCGCTCCGGCAAATTGCGGCCTATAGCCAAGGCTTTTCATCATTGGAATAGTGAGGCAACCTGTTCCGGCCACATTACCAACCGAGCTTCCAGATACTGTACCCATCAAACCACTTGATAAAACAGAGACCTTGGCCGGGCCACCGCTGGCCCATCCAGCCACTGCATTAGCTAAATCTATGAAAAACTTTCCTAAACCGGTCTTCTCCAAATATGCACCAAACAAAATGAATAGAAATATAAAGGTAGCAGAGACACCAAGGGGAATACCAAAAATACCTTCTGTGGTGAAGAACAGATGACCCACCAGATGCTTTAGGCTGACCCCTTGGTGGGCCAATACCCCTGGAATATTAGGTCCTGCAAAGGCGTAGGCCAGGAAAACACTGGCTACAATGACTATAGGCCAGCCAACTACCCTGCGGGCTGCCTCCATCACCAGGAAAACCCCTAATACTCCAATCACCATATCTGTAGGTGTCACAATGCCGGACCTCATTACTAGGTCTTTATAGAAGACAATAATGTATAAGGGCATTGAGGTTGCCACCACAGCAAGCAGGGCATCAAACCAGTGCATGGAATTACGGCACCAACTACGCCTAGTTGGGTAGAGAATATAAACCAGGGCTAATCCAAAGGACAAGTGAGCAGCCCTCTGTAAGTGAGCATCTAACACTCCAAACATGGCCGTGTAAAGTTGAAATAATGAAAATGATATAGCAATAAAGGCCACCAAATAGGCTCCGATTCCAGAGAAACATCTATAATCAGACTCCCTATCATATTTGGCCAAGAATTTTCTTAAATTAATATTGTCTCCCTTTACATTCTCTTCAGTCAATTTATGGTTACGCTCAGTCAATACGAACCTCCCTCCTGCAGCCTAACACCTGCCAGATAATTTTTGCAGGAGTATATTGCTCAGCTTGCACGATTATTAATGAATTAGGTTTGAAGTAGTCTGAAAAATTGTAGGTATCATTACGGTAAACAATGGTATGCTTGGTTAGAGGCAGGAAGCCGAGGTTTATACTCTCGAAGCTTCTACTTAAGTCGGTGAGGACAAAGGTACCATTTTTATTAACCAAAGTGCCCTCGTCAGCAAGAAAAGGGGTTCCAACACCGAAGGATTGAAAAGTGGTCTCTGTTAAAATGATTTTATTGCCCGGTGCAAGAATAAATTTTTCTTGCACCGGTGTTTTTTGAACAGAATGAATATACTCGATGGTAAAGGTCTTATCTAAAACCATCGGTATTAGGATTTGATTAAACTTGTCTTTTTCAGCTACCGTTAATACGGGCAGTGGCAGAAAGAACAAGGTAATCAAAAATAGCCCCAGCACCAGGCGCCTGCCCCTACCCTATGTCTGGCAAGTAAATACATATTCCTTACGACCTACTATTCGTTGAAATATTTTTCTGCACCCGGATGCATGGGGATAGAAATACCGTCTTTAGCAGATTCCTTACTGATAAATTTACCCACGTTATGGGCGGCCTTTAAGGATTCTAGATTAGTAAAGATCGCCTTTGTTATATCATAAGCGGTCTGGTCATCCATCTTATCAGTAACTACCAACATAGCCTTAACGCTGACAGAGTTACATCAGCATCCTGGTTGGGATAAGCATCTGCAGGTATGGTGGTCTTGGTGTAATAGGGATATTTCTCAATGAGTTTATCTGCTGCATCATCGGCAACTGGTAGCAATACAACCTTATGCTGAGCAGCTATATCTTGAATGGCTGCTGTTGGGAATCCTGCAGTCAAAAAGGCTGCGTCGATATTACCATCTTTGAGGCTGTTTGCTGCCTCTGCAAAGGAAAGGTATTGAACAGTAATATCATTATAGGTAATACCATTAACTTCCAGAATCTGACGTGCATTTGCTTCAACACCGCTACCGGCGGCACCCACTGCTACTCTTTTACCCTTTAATTCATCAATACTCTTGATACCCGATTTCTCAAGGGTAACTATCTGAATAGTTTCGGGGTAAATGGTGGCAAGACATTTTAATCCATCAACTTTTTTGTCTGCGAACAATTCTGTACCATTTGTTGCGTAATAAGAAATATCATTTTGAATAAAGGCAACTTGTACACTACCATCATTCAACAGGTTTACGTTAGCAGCAGAAGCCCCTGTGGTCTGGGCAGTTGCATTTACTCCCTCAATATTCTTGTTTAAGATTTCAGCAATAGCTCCACCCAGGGGATAGTAAACACCAGCAGTACCACCGGTAGCGATATTGATAAATTTCTTTTCAACCGAAGCTTTGTCAGCCTCTTTCTGCTCTCCTGACTGTGAGGAACCGCACCCAGCAAGGGCCATGGCCAGTAAAGAGATAGATAATAACATTACTAGACTTTTTTTGAAAATTTCATCTAACAAACCCTCCCAATTATTTTTTTCTAATTTTTAACCTTTTTTACTTTTTCACCTCCTACCTACGATTATTTATGCATTAAATCTCTTAAATATTTTAACTTAAATAAAGTTTAACAAATTAATTAAATTCTCCTGCTTGCAAGACCTAGAAGTTTGAAAAAAACCCTTGGTAATGATAAGTAAAATTTGTTCACAAAAAACAACCTGCCTCCATGGCAGGTTTCCAGATTGTCAGAAACTACCTATATTCAGGTTTTTATAAGGCTTCCATCTGAAATCCCCTGAGCTTTAATTCCTTTATTATCTTATCTAAGGCGGCCAGGCTGTCCTTTGAGTTCAAGTGCATTAAAATGATAGCTCCGTTATGCAGGTGTTCCATAACATGAGTGTACGCTTCCTCAGGCCCTCCTTTAAGGGTTTGCCAATCTCTATAATCTACGCTCCATAGAATAGTCTTATAACCAAGTTCATTGGCTATAGCCAGTGTTTGGTCGGAATAATCGCCATAGGGCGGGCGAAGGAGAGTCATATCTTGACCAGTTAATTGGCGAAAATTAAGCCCGACAAAATTAATCTCTTCTTCAATCTCCTGAGGAGAAAGCCTCGGTAAACTGGGGTGGGTGGCTGTATGATTTCCTACCGAATGCCCCTCTTCCACCATTCTTAATATAGATTCCTTCAAAGCATCCCTAGAAAAATAATTCCCGGTAATAAAAAAGGTAGCCTTTACTTCATTGGCCTCCAATATGTCTAAAAAATCATCTACCGGTTCTGTTGGCTGCCCACCATCAAAGGTTAGATATACCACGGGCCTTTCTGTATCACCTTTTCTTATGGCCTTGGCCCCTTCAGGTAGATAGGTTTCTTTCACTGGCTGCGGAGGTTGTGGCATCTCAGGAATTTCAGGAACTTCAGAAATCTCAGGAACCTCTTTGTCAGCTTCAATAGCTGGTTGTGAGGCTTCGGGGGTTGAAATATTTAAAGGCACTATATTGGTAGTAGGCTCATTCATAGCATACTTGGTAACAGGAGCAGTTATTGTTGATAAATCATCACAACCTGTAGCAAACATGGTAAACAGAAGGAAAACAATTACTATTATAGTTTTCTTCATTTTATATTCTCCCTGTTTTATATCGGGGTATCCTATGCGTGGCGAGTAAAATCTGTGAGGTATCTATATAACATAGACGTATAAAAAGTAATAATGTGTCAAAGATTCACGAAAAATCCTTAAATCTTTTAAAATAAAAAACCGCATTTTAAACAACCAAAAATGCAGCAAAGAATTCATTATATACTTACCTTACTTACAACTTTGTTGTAGAAATGATGCCTACTGGTATATAATTCCTTTAGTTAAATAATTTAGTTAATTAACTTATTATAAAGAATGGAAGGGATGGGAAATAATGAATTATAATGATATACTAAAACATTTGGCTCCCTGTGGTTTAGACTGTAATCGGTGTGCAGGATTTGAGGGAGGGGAAATAAAAGAATTAAGCACTAGGCTACTTGAACTACTGGGAAATTATGATAGATTAGCTAAAATTATGTCAACTAAAACCCCAGCCTTCTCAAATTTTACGGAATTCAAAGAAATTCTAGACTCTTTTTCTAAGGGTTCCTGTGGTGGCTGCAGGCCGATAATTGTTCATGCCCTGTTAACTGTGCTGTAAGAACCTGCTTTAAGGAAAAGGGTATAGATTTTTGCTTTCAATGCCAGGACTATCCCTGTAATAAACAGGAGAACCCTATGCTCCGGCAAAGGTGGCTGGAGAAGAATGACCGTATGAGAGAAATAGGGGTAACCTCCTACTACGAGGAGCAAAGAAAACTGCCTAGGTATTAGGTTAGAATGCATAAAATTGACCTGATTTGCAAAAACCTATTTGCAAAAAGGAGGTTTTTTATGAGTTTAACTCCATACAATACATATCATCACATGCAAAATATGCGCCGGGAAATGGATAGATTTTTCACCACCAGTTTCTCTCCAATGCTAAGTACTGATCTCGGTCATGATTTTGGCATTCCTAGAATAGATCTCTACCAAACTGATAGTGAGGTAATAGCCTCCTGTGATATTCCCGGTTTAGAAAAGAAAGAGGATGTCCATATAGAGATTGATAATAATCTGCTTAATATTTCCGGTAATATTAACAGGTTTAATGAGATTAATGAAAATCAGATGTACCGTCAGGAAAGATTTGTAGGTAAGTTTCAACGTTCCATAACTCTTCCGCCTGGAACTTCCCCGGAGGGTATTCAGGCAGTATACAAAAATGGTGTACTGGATATAAGAATTCCTAAAACAAAGGGGACTGACCGAAAACGAATTAATGTAGAGTTTCAATAGTCAAAATAATAAGCCCCGGGGGATTCTCCGGGGTAATAATGTTGCCAAATTTTAATCACACCACTTTATGACCAGTGCTCCCCAGGATAAGCCGCTACCAAAGCCAACCATGACTAAGTGGTTGCCTTGCTTAATGCGTCCCGTTTGAAGTCCCTCCCAAAGGGCTAGGGGGATGGATGCACTGGAAGTATTCCCATAGCGGTCAATATTTACTAACACCTTGTCCAAAGGAAGATTTAATTTTTTAGCTGCAGCATCAATTATTCTGATATTGGCCTGATGTGGAATCAACAGGTCTATATCATCTTTGCAAAGACCTGCTGCCGAAAGAGCTTCTACAGTCACTTCTTCAAAAATCTTTACGGCAAACTTAAATACTTCCCTTCCATTCATATAAAAGGTATGCAGATTTGCAGCTATGGTTTCTTCACTGGCTGGGAGTCTTGAGCCTCCCGCTGGAAGATTTAGTAGCATGCCACCGGAGCCATCGGCACCAAGCTTAATGGAAAGAATCCCATAGCCCTCGGGGGAAGGTTTTAGGACAACTGCCCCAGCTCCATCACCCATTAGAACACAGGTCTTAGGGTCTTGCCAATTGGTTATCCTTGATAGGGTGTCTGCCCCAATTACCAGCACATTTTCATAGGTTCCGGAAGTAATAAACTGACTGGCCACCGACAGTGCATAAACAAAGCCGCTGCATCCGGCCTCCAGGTCAAAGGCTGCCGCCCTCTTTGCCCCTAGTCTCTCTTGAACAAGGCAGGCGGTAGCTGGGAATATCATATCAGGTGTTACTGTGGCTACAATAATTAGGTCAATATTCTCCGGCTTAACTCCCGCATTCTCCAAGGCCTTCTTCCCGGCAATAACCGACATATCCGATGTGGCTTCATCGGGGGAGGCTATACGTCGCTCGGCAATGCCTGTTCTGGTTCTAATCCATTCATCACTGGTTTGAACCATCCCCTCCAACTCACTGTTAGATAATCTTCTTTTAGGGACGTAGATCCCTATACCGGCTATACCGGCTCTAATCAGTTTCTTTGACATATACTTCAACCTTTCCTTTCACAAGAAAGACGCTATATAACAAACGTCTTTCAGCACTTTAATTACCCAAGCCCGGATAGTATCCAGGCATAGTTACGTAAAGCATCACAGAAATTTATGAAAGTACCGGTTGTCAAAGCTTCTTAGTATTCCTTTTGTAGAGCCGTCATTAATTGCCCATAAATGTGGGCTAATCTTTCATCCCCTAACTCCCTGTCCTTATGGGGTATATCAATACCAAACTCAGCCTTTACCAAGGTAGGTCTTTTTGAGTAAACCAACAGCTTATGACCTAAAAGCAGAGCTTCTGCCACATCATGGGTTACAAAAATAATACTGCTGCCGCTAAACTCCCACATCCTGGCTACCTCCCTTACCAGTGAAAGCCTTAGGGGTGCATCCAGGAATTTAAAAGGTTCGTCCATTAACAATAATTGATGGGGGAAAGCAAAGGCCCTGCACAAGGATAATCGCTGCTTCATTCCACCACTCAAAGCTTCAGGGTAAAATTTTTTATATGCCCCTAAGCCCATTAAGTCAAGGTAACGCTCAATCAATGCCTGCCTCTCTGGAAGCTCTATCTGGCTCTTAAGAACAAAATGCAAATTGTCCTCTACACTTTTCCAAGGTAAGAGCCTCGATTCTTGAAAGGCGTAACTTATTTTTATGTCATCAAGTCCTTGAATATGTCCCTCATCGGGTTCATCCAAACCGGCCAACATACGAAGGGTAGTTGTTTTACCGCATCCAGAAGGCCCCAAAAGGCATACAATTTCACCTGGCTGCACCGTAAAGGATAAGTCCTCTAAAACCTGCATACCTCCCAGTCTCTTTTTAATACCCTCCAGTTTAATCATACAGCATTCCTCCAGCGGGTTAAGCGCCTGTTAACAATGTATAAGGCCCTATCGGTTATTAAACCCATCAAAACTAACAGCAGTGTCCAGGCAAATACCTCCGGGGTTTCCAAGTTTATTCTGGCAGTGGCCATCCCTGCACCAATTCCCCTCTGGGCACTTAAAAATTCGGCCATGGCCACAGCCTTCCAGGTCGTACCCAACCCCGCCGACATGGCAGCAAAGAGATATGGCAATACCTGGGGAAAATAAACCTCCACTATTAATGCACGCCTTTCAACCTTAAAGGTTTTAGCCATTTCAGTAAGTCGGGGATTCACATTTTGTACACCTTGAACTAGATTAATAATAACCAGCGGTAATGTGCTAATAACAACCACAAAAATGGGCACCCGCTCAAAGCCAAACCAAATCATTGCCAGCAAAAGCCACGATATAACAGGAACCACTTGAAGTGTTACCACATAGGGTTGGAACATTTGCCTAATCAATTTACTAAGACCCATTAACAAACCCACGGGCGTCCCTATCAGCAGAGCAATGGAAAATCCTATTAATCCCCTGCCAATGGAATTACCGGCATGTTCCCAGAGTTTCCCTCCTGCCATAAGATTACCCAAAGCCTGGACAGTTTCCATTGGTGAGGGCACTATGACGGGTTTATAGAAACCTGATATTACTTGCCAAAGGCCTAAGAAAAATATCAGGCTAAGCAGGGACAAGCCCTTACTTAGCCAAGTAGAATTTATCATCTGGTACTTTTCCTCCAACCATCTCCGGCGAAAATTGCAGCAGCTTAGATAGATAGTTATCAACGTCTGCCTTAGCATCCTGGGCATTTACAAATCTTACATCTATTCTAGCCATTGAGTTCTCAAAGACCTTGGCTGGCATATCAAATTTTTCCTGAACAAGGCTTGCCACTGAAGAGGGATCTGCTGTTGTCTGCTCTGTGGCTTGCTGGTAAGACTTCTGAATTATATCCAGTGCTTCCGGATACTTCTCAACAAACTTATTTTGCACAACCATCCCGGCCTGTGGCAGGCTTGAGTCCTCAACTCTTTGCCATTCCTGCTCAAAATCAAAAACTTGTTTAACATTAGGATTTTTGCTTAAGACATTGGTAACCAGGGGTTCCGGGAGTACTGCCGTACTGGCAAGTCCTTGAATTAGCATCTGAGCAATTTCAGGAGAGCCTGCATATTTTAGTATTACTTCATTACTTGAGACTTCATTTTTCCCAGCAGATACTGGGTAATGATATCCGGGCTTGCCCCTTGGGCACCAACATGAATTTCCTTCCCTTTTAAATCTTGCCAGCTTGAAATATTATCAGAGGAGAGGAGATATAAAATTCCCCAGGTGCTTACGTTAGCAAGTGAAATATCCATGTCTTTGCTAAATAATTTTGATGCGGTATTGACAGGTAATACGGTAAAATCTGCCTCCCCGTTTACAATCCTAGCGGTTGCCTCCTCAACACTTTTATAGAGGATTAGTTCTATAGCAACTTTGTCACCAAAGGCTTATTTTCAAGCATCTTTAGCAGCGGTGCTGTTGGGGGTGCTGGTGGCGCCTGGATTACAATTTTTTCTGGATACGGAACTTCTGCTGCTGGTTCTTGATTTACATTCCCACAGCCTGTTATAAGACCTATCAGGAATAAACAGGCCAGAACTAAAACAAACTTCTTCAAAAAATCATCGCCTCGCTAATTTGTATTTTACATTTAAAATTTAACACAAAATTTAATAATCCTGCCTAATTACAAAACATCTACATAAAAGAATATACTTGTTAACCCCATTTCAAAGCTTGCTAATAGCCCCCAACTTGCTATGGTTAATAAATAGTGTTATGTTAAATGTAAAACATACTAAATGGGGTGTTTCATATAAAGATTCTATTAGCTACTGACGGTTCCGATAATTCAATCCGGGCATCTGATTATATTATCAAGCTGTCCGGTTATGGACTTAAGCTGGAGGTGACAGTGTTATCTGTCATTCCTTTAACCAAAGACATGTCCATATATCTAGGTGTAAATGAGGATGAATACAACAGATTGTCAGATATAAGAGTCCGCTCCATTTTTGAGCCCTTTGAAGAAGCCTTTAATAAATACGAAAATATTAAAGCCAGTTTTATTACTGTAAATGGAGAGATTCCTGAAGCAATTGTTTCCTTTGCCAATGAGGGGCAATATGATCAGATTATTATAGGTAGCCGGGGCTTAAGTAATGTTAAGGAATTTTTTCTGGGAAGTGTGAGCCATAAGGTGGTTCGGCTGGCTCAATGTCCGGTAGTAATTGTAAAGTAGGAGATAAAGATGAATTACTTAGCTGTGGGTGTAGGGGCATGGCAGGAGCCGCCTTTAGGTATTTTATTAGTACCTTTAACGGGGCAACAACAGCATTATTTCCCTTTGGCACACTTACTGCCAACTTCCTTGGTTGTTTTTTATTAAGCTTTGTGGCCTATGCCAGCATATTGAACTGGAACTTGCCAAAAAAATACCTTTTGGCTATTAATACAGGCTTTATTGGTTCCCTTACTACCTTTTCCACCTTTTCCGTAGAGACCATGAATTATATTATCCATGCAAAATATGAACTGGCAGCAATTTATGTAATTATTAGTTTAGCAGGGGGGCTATCCCTCTCCTTCATGGGTGTTCATCTGGCAATAGTCTTGTTTAGAAAGATACAGGAGGAGCAACAGAACACTTAAGAAAAGATTCCTGAGAATGCAGGTGGTTTTTTATGAAGGACTTATTATTGGTCGCTGCAGGTGGCTTTTTAGGTGCCACTGGTAGATTCCTGGTAACTAGTATAATCCAATCCAAGCATAATTACCCCTTTCCCTTCGGCACCTTTACAGTAAACCTGGTGGGTTCTTTTTTGTTAGGCTTTCTTTTTGCCCAGCATTTATTTAATGCTGACTTATTGTTGTTGCTTGGTATCGGTTTCCTAGGTTCCTTTACTACTTTTTCTACCTTTGAAATGGAGTCCGTTGATTGATAAGAAAGGGTAAGTTGCCTATATCCCTGCTTTATATGGCACTTAGCACTATTTTTGCCTTAATAGCTGCCTTTATGGGCTACTGCTTGGGAAAAGTTATTTAGTGCTAATCTTATAATTAGTTAGGAGTTGACTTCAATTGATAGACTTTGACGTCCTCTGGCTTGCGTCTGCCTTTATTGTTACCCTGGCAGCTATGTTGCAGGGTATAACTGGGTTTGGTTTTGCTCTAATAGCCATTCCACTCCTACTCCTTGTGTATGATTCTCATACTGCGGTTATTCTTAACATGATGATCTCTCTGGTGACCCTATCCGTACTTACCTTCCGGGTTAGGAGTTTGGTAAAAACAAATATAGTTAAAAACCTTTTCTTAGGAAGCATTTTAGGCATTCCTATAGGCATTTTTATTCACCTCCATTTTGATGTTGAGTTACTTAAGCTTGCCATCGGAATTGTTACCGCCCTTTCCAGCTTAATCATGTTAGTAGGCTTTACCGTTAAAATGACAAAGGATAAAATATGGCAAACCTCCACAGGAATTATATCCGGTATCCTAACAGGTAGTATCAGTATGCCGGGTCCACCTGTAATCCTATTGCTAAACAATCAAAAGTTGTTAAAGGACCATTTTCGGGCAACCACCTCTGCATTTTTTGTCCTTGCCTATCTGGTAAGCCTTTTTTCTTTAACCAGTATTGGAGCCGTGGACTTAGAAACCTTTATTTTATCAGGCACACTGATTCCCTTTGCTATCCTGGGGGGCTTCTTGGGTTACATTATCTTCCCAAAGGTACCCCAGGAAAAGTTCCAACAGGGTGTTTCAATTTTAGTTTTGGCAACCGCCCTATATGCAGTTATAACTGCCTTAGGTTAACAGCATTTACTACCTAGTTAGCAGGAACCCATAAAAGGTTTGTCGAAAATATGATCAAAAGAAGCTTTCGAGGAGGCGAAGATTTTTGAGAAAGTGGCCTGTTTTCCTCATTGCACTGCTGTTGATTATTATGCTTGGCTTACCTGCAGGAGGCAGTACCCCAACGGTTATAGTAGATGGAACCCGTCTAAGTCTTGATGTACCTCCCAGGATAGAGCAGGGTACAACTATGGTTCCTCTACGGGGTGTTTTTGAAGCACTGGGGGCCAGCGTAACCTGGAACAGCTATAACCAAACCATTATTGCACGTAATGGTGATTATGAAGCATTACTTATAGTAGGACATCCTGTGGCCTTTAAAAACGGTGCTCCCGTTGATCTACCTGTGCCCGCATCCATTCAAGACGGAAGAACCTTGGTTCCCCTCAGATTTGTCAGCGAAGCCCTTGGTGCAGAGGTCCACTGGGATTCCACCAGCCAAACAATTAACATTACGTCCAATAATAGAAAAATTATTGATAATTCCCTAGAAACCATTGCAAACAACATTGATAGAGAATTTGTTTGGAGCTTTGGGGGCAAAAAATGGACCTACCAGATGCAAATTCCCCAAGAGGCTTATGATTATTACACCGGCTTGAAACGCATTCCTACCAATGACTATTCGGTCTATGTCACAGATCCCGTGGATGACGTGTTTATTTCTAGGATAGCAGCCAAGTTTATGGAAGTGGTAAAGCAGGAAGGGTATTCGCCCAACCAGACAGTAGAGTTTGTGGTCTCCTTTGTGCAAAATTTAAAATATATATCAGATAACGCTTCCAAAGGCTATGACCAGTATGCCAGATACCCCCTTGAAACACTGGTAGAACAAAATGGCGACTGCGAAGATACCAGTATACTGCTGGCCTCCATCCTTAAAGAAATGAACTTCGGGGTAGTTTTAGTTATGCTACCCGGAGATCCTGCCATATGGCGTGGGAGTTAAAGGGGAAAACCTTTCCGGTGTCTATTATGAATTTCAGGGTGAAAAATATTACTATGTAGAAACCACCGGCACAGGTTGGAAAATCGGACAAATACCAGATGAATACAGAGACCGCAAGGCCCAAATATTACCCTTAATACCCCAGCCGGTCATAACACACCAGTGGACCTACCAGGTACTACACGTCAAATTGAGCTAAAGGTGACAGTTCATAATGATGGGTCAGCTGTGGCTGCCAATACTAAAGTCTACGCAGCTCTAGACGCAGGAAATGGCAAAGTATATGACCAAAAAATTTCTGATATCCTTAATCTGGAGCCCCGCTCCAGTGCCACCTTTACCATATATCTAAAGCCTCCGGCTAATGCAAATACCAGGGTGCTGGTAAAAATAGTATCAGATGATGTCTTGATGGATGAAAGTCAATCTGATTGGTTCAAAACTTAACCTATCCCAAGTAAGGCTAAAGCCGGAGTTTATGCAATAACTCCCGGCCTTTTGTTTAACAACTAAAAGACTGCTCTGTCCTGGCGATGATTTCATCCTGCAATTCCTTGCTAAGATTATGAAAATGATCACTGTAACCGGCCACCCTTACAATTAGGTCTTTGTATTCCTCGGGTCTTTCCTGGGCTGCCAGTAATGTCCTTTTATCTATTACGTTAAACTGAATGTGGTGTCCGTCCATATTAAAATAGGTTCGTACCAGGGAAACCATATTTTCTAACCCTTCATCACCAGCCACCACCGAAGGACTAAATTTCTGGTTTAAGAGTGTTCCCCCGGTGCGAAGGTGATCCATCTTGGCAGCGGATTTGATCACTGCAGTTGGTCCACGCCTATCTGAACCCTGTTCTGGGGAAATGCCCTCCGAAAGTGGCTTGCCTGCAATTCGACCATTGGGGGTAGCCCCCGTTACTGAGCCAAAGTAGACATGACAGGTGGTTGGCAGCATATCAATACGGTAGGTTCCACCCTTCATATTTTTCCGACCGTTAACAGATTCATAAAATGCATTAAAGGCCGTTAGCATCAATTGATCGGCGTAATCATCATCATTGCCATATTTAGGGGTTTTATTGAGAACGCTATTATGAACGTACCCATGACCCTCAAAATCATCTGCCAATGCCTGCAGCAATTCTGCCATGGAAAATCTCTTTTGTTCAAAAACGTTGTATTTAATAGAGGAAAGACAATCGGTGAGGGTTCCAATGCCTACACCTTGAATATAGGAGGTGTTATATCTAGCACCCCCGGCATTATAATCCTTTCCACTTAAGATGCAGTCACTTACAACGATTGATAGAAATGGGCAAGGCATATGGCTGCATACAATTTTTCTATGATATGATTGCCCTTGATCTTGATATCTACAAAGTGATTCAGCTGTTTTGCAAATGCCTCCAATAGTTCTTCAAAGGATCTGTAATCTACGGCGTTTCCGGTGGCTAAGCCAAGTTGTTTTCCTGTTCTGTTATCAAAACCGTCATTTAAGGTAAGCTCTAGGATTTTAGGCAGGTTAAAGTAACCTGTTAAAATATAGGCCTCTTTACCAAAGGCCCCGGTCTCAACACAGCCGCTGGCCCCGCCCTCCCTTGCATCAACAATATCCTTTCCTACCCTTAACATCTCCTGTATAATGGCATCTGTATTATATAGGGCCGGTTGTCCCCAGCCCTTTCGTGATATCTCGCAGGCCCTTTTTATAAATCGATGAGGTGTCTTCCTGCTAATCTGAACATTTGAGCTGGGCTGAAGCAATTTCATTTCATCCATTACGTCTAATATTATAAAGGATACGTCATTGACACCATCTGAGCCGTCGGATTTTACCCCACCGCTGTTGATATTGGCAAAGTCTGTGTAGGTCCCGCTTTCCTTTAAAGTAATTCCAACCTTTGGAGGGGCCGGCTGGTTATTAAACTTTACCCAAAGGCATTCTAAAAGCTCTTTTGCCTGATCCTCAGTCAATATTCCTGCTTCCAGGTCTTTTTGGTAGAAGGGATTTAAATGTTGATCCAAACGTCCCGGACTAAAGGAGTCCCAATTATTAAGCTCCAGGGTTACCCCTAGATGAACAAACCAATACATCTGAATGGCCTGGGCAAAGGTCTCTGGTTTATGGGCCGGTACTACCTCACAATTTTGAGCAATAGCCTGTAATTCCGCCCTTCTTCTGGGGTCCTGCTCTTCTTCTGCCAGCTCCCTGGCTAAAGCACCATAGCGTTTGCCATAAATAATTATGGCTTCGCAGCAGATTTTCATGGCCTCTAATTGTGCTTTTTTCTCATAGGACTGCCCATCATTAAGGTAGTCTATCCCTTCAATAGATTTTTCAATTTCCTTTTTAAAGTCTAAAAAGCCCTTTTGATACATCTTCCCATCTGCTACCGTGTGACCCGGTGCCCTTTGTTCCATAAATTCGGTAAAGATACCACCTTCATAGCAATCCTTCCACTCCTGGGTCATCTGCTTAAAGATATGTTCCCGTAGGGATCTTTTTTGCCAATAGGGTATTATTCTTTCCCTTTGGATGGTTTTACTTTCTTCACTAACTTTAAAAGAGATCTTATCCCTGTTGTTCATAACTTCAAAATCATCCAGGGTATGGCAGCATAATTCAGGGTAGGTTGGAGCTGATTGTGGTCCCTCCCCCTTTTCCCCCACAATAAGTTCTCCTTCATTAATGCAAAGGGTTTGGTTTTCTAAGATATGTTTAAAGGTTAAGGCTCTTAGGATTGGTGTTTCCACCGTACCGGCATACCTTTGATAGCTTCGGTTACCAACCTTGCCCTTTCAATGGATATGCTGGGCTCAACGGTTAAACTCTGATTCCTCAGCCTTTTTATTCTTTCATTCATGCCCCTGTCCAAAGTTCTAACCCCCAATCTTAATATTAAAACCTTTTTTACTAAATAACTGGCTGATTTCTGCCAATCTTTGTTCCGTTGGCGCTTTAAAGGATTCCCCCTGATATTTCCTGTTTAATTTTGTGTATTTATTACTTCCAATGGAATGATAGGGTAGCAAGTTAATCAAGGATATATTCATTCCCTGGATAAAATCTATGGTTGCTTTTAGGTTAATATCCTGGGAGCTTATATCTTCTACCAATGGTATTCTTAAATTTATGTTCCCCCCACTGGCGGAGAGCTTTCTAAAATTCTCCAATATTAGCTGATTATCCTGTCCCGTATACTTTTTATGAAGGGAAGCATCCATTAACTTTAAGTCATATAGGAATAAATCCACATATGGCAACACCTTCTCAAAGCTCTCAAAGGCACATAACCACAGGTGTCTATGGCAACAGAAATCCCTCTCTTTTTGCATAACTTAGCAAGTTCAGTAACAAAGTCTATCTGGCAAAGGGCCTCACCCCCAGAGAAGGTTACCCCGCCTCCCGACTGCTCATAAAATGGCCTATCCCTTTCTATCTCATTTAGAACCTCTTTCAGGGAATACTCTTTTCCCGAAACTTCCCTGGCATTATTGATACAGTGTTCGATACACGCTTCGCATAGGACACACTTTTTCTTTTCCTGAACTATGTATTTTCCATCTAACCTAATTGCCTGGTACAGGCAGCTCTGCAGGCATTGGCCACAGCCAGTACACTTTTCTTGATTGTACAGTATTTCTCTTTGGAAATGCTGACTCTCAGGATTGTGGCACCACAGGCAGTTTAGGGGACAACCCTTAAAGAAAACCGTTGTGCGAATGCCAGGTCCATCATGAACACAAAACTTTTGTATATTAAAGATGGTTGCTTTTTCCATATGCACCTCATGTCGCTGCTCGGGATTATTAAAACCCTTGTATCTTTTTCTACAGTCTGCAATAGACTTTTGTCTATCCCTTTATTATACCTTGAAAAGGTTACAATTCTAAGCAATGTTATTTTAGTATACTGTATCATTAAATCAAAAAAGCCGGGGATAAATATCCTCGGCTCGACCAGCAAATCCTTTAAGGCTTTATATAAATAAAGCCCATACTTTGTTTTTTTACGATCTCCGTTATTCCTCCCGGAACTACCTGAACAAATTCAGGTAGAAGCTCTTCCTTTAAGGAATGAGCCTGAAGGGCATTACGACAGGCTGCGAATTTAACACCCCGGGAGGATAAGCTGCTCATTTGCTCATGTAAATTTACCTTATCATTATCGTAATAAAAATTTACAGCCCCAGCATTAGCCACCAGCTCGATCTCCACCTGATTATCACTTACATCCTTAAGGAAGTTTTGAATATTTGTTAATGCCTTTGGCCATACTTCATTTTCTGAAACATGAAATAAAACCTTCGTCTTCTCCAATGCCTCTTTCCCCCATTTAATTACTATTTCCCAAAGAACTCTCCCACCAGCTTCTTTAGGCTTTTCATTTTTTCATCAACCAGTTTCACTTCTGGCATGGGATATTCCTTCCCTAGATATTCATATTTGGGCTGTCCCAAACGATGGTAGGGCAGCAGCTCATAGTCTACATTTGGGAATTGCCTAATATAGTCAATAATTTCTTTAATATCTTCTTCCGTATCATTAAAACCCGGTATTACTGGAGTTCTAACCATAATGGAAAGGTTAGGAAATGCCTCACACAGCTTTACAAAATTGTTAAGTATTAATTCATTGGAGACTCCGGTATACTCCTTATGCTTATCATTATTAATGCATTTGATATCATAAAGCACGGTATTAAGCTGTTGACTAATTTTGTTTAAGCTATCCCAGTCTGCATAGCCACAGGTCTCCAGGTTGAATTAATCCTCCTGCGTTTTGCTTCCTTCAGCAGTTCCCAGGCATAGTCAGCCTGGGATAATGGTTCCCCACCACTTAAGGTAATTCCCCCACCAGATCTAGTATAAAACATACTGTCTTCTTCGACAACTTTTAGAACTTCCTCTACAGTCATGGGCTTGCCATACATGTTTAAAGCCCTGGAGGGACATATGTCAGCACATCTGGCACAGTTATTACAGATTGCCCTGTCTATTTCAACCTTTTCACTGGTATTCTCCCTAATGGCACCCAATTCACAGGCCTCAATACACATTTTGCATTCCTTTGTACCGATGCATTTGTTATTATTAAAGGCCAGTTCGGGCAAAAGATGCTGAGATTCAGGGTTGGCACACCACCGGCACTTCAAGGGACAGCCCTTTAAAAATACAATAGTCCTAATGCCCGGCCCATCATGTACTGAATATCGTTGAATATTAAATATATAACCACTTTTGTTTCTATCTATATTACCGGCTGCACTCACTAAATCCCCTCCTTAACAAAATGGGCTGTAAGCCCTGCGAAACAGCAGGACTTACAGAGGATAACCTATTTGTATTTAGATGGTGCTGTGCTCTGTTCTGGCAATAATGTCATCCTGTAAATCTGGAGACAAATCGCAGAAGTAAGCGCTATAGCCGGCGACCCTTACGATAAGCCCACGATATTTGTCGGGATCCTTCTTGGCTGCCAGTAGGGTTTCCTTATTAACAATGTTGAACTGGAGATGCCATAGCTTAAGATCACACCAGGTTCTAATAAAGGAGGCCAGTTTTCTCGTGCCCTCTTCCCCGGTTACACAAGACGGTGTGAACTTAATGTTTAGCAGTCTGGAGGCACGCTCCCTAAAGTTGTAGTTTTTAGAGTTAAAGTTAGATAGCAATACAGCAGTTGGACCATTGACGTCTGCACCGTGGGAGGCGGAAGAGCCGTCAGCTAATGGAGTATATGCCTTTCTGCCGTTGGCAGAAGCACTGACCACCTTGCCAAAGGGCACATGGGAAGTAAAGGGCACCAGTCTCAGGTCAAAATGTACACCTAACTCCTTGGAATATTTCTTGGTAAACTCAAGGGCTTCACGGTCAACGTCCTTAGCAAGGGAATCCACATAGGGATCATTGTTGCCGTATTTGGGAGCATTAAGCAGCATTTGTCTAACTGCTTCCTTACCCTCAAAGTTACATTCTAATGCTTCAATTAACTGGGCCATGGTTAACTTCTTATCTTCAAAAATCAGCTTCTTAACAGCGGCCAGGGAATCAACCACAGTTCCATAACCCATCAGCTCAAAATATCCTAAATCAATACCACCGGGTATTACAGGTGTATGGAGATCCAAGCAGTTTTCCATGCACAGATCATGCAGGGATGAACCAGTGGGCTGGCAAAATGCTTGGGACGTAAATTTATGATAACATGCTGCTGGATAAAGGCTTGCTTTAAAAATTCGGTGGTTTGGGCTAAGTAGCATTCCAAAACTCTTCCCAGGTACTAAATTCCCTTGGGTCTCCAGTTTGCAGACCAATAACCTCATCCCCATGCAGGAGCATCTTTCCATTGTGTAGAACCATTTCTACTGCTGCTGCGAAGTTAATATAAGGGCATCCGCTGGTAAAGGTGTCTCTGTTGGGCATTCTGGCTTCAGAGCAACCGGATACAGCATAGTCATAGGCTTCTTCAAAGGTTGCACCCTTGGACAGCAATAGGGGAATAACCTCTTCGTCGTTGATTAATTTTGGGAAGCCGGAACCCTCTTTGATGGTCTGAGCTACCTCATGCATATAACGTTCTGGTGAGCGGGCATGAATTCTGGCTGCCAGATCAGGGTAGTTTAACGGGAACTCCTGCTTGGACTTCAGGAATAAGTAGGTTAGTTCGTTGGTGGCATCACTTCCATCTGGTGTCTGACCGCCAATGGTTACCGCTTCCCAGTGAGCATAGCCTTCGTTAAAGGCACCGCCAGTTGGGGAAACATACAGGTCGATGAATTGTGCCATAGCCACCCACATGCACTCCAGCAATTCAACGGCACCTTCTTCAGTCAGGCGACCCTCTTCGATATCCTTTTTGTAGAATGGATATAGGTACTGGTCCATACGTCCGTTGGATATAATAGTACCTGTTTTTTGCTCAATCCTGGAAAACATTTGGGTAAACCACTGGGATTGAACTGCCTCCCGGAAATTTCGGGCAGGATTTTCAGGCACCCAGGCGCAGATTTCTGCAATTTCCATTAATTCTTGCTTTCTAGTTGCATCAGCTTCCTTCTCAGCAAGCTCCGCAGCTAATTTGGCATGTCTGTTTGCCCATAGAATGATGGCATCACATACATTGATCACCGCCTGGAGGAAAGGTGCCTTCTCCATATTGGCAACAGGGCTTAGGGGATCAAGGGCGGCTAGCTTCTCTTGGGCCTCTTCCTTAATGCCTTTGAAGCCTCTCTTTAATACCCTTTCATAGTCGTGTACCCACTGAATAGAAGAGCGGAATGAAGCAGTTTCGTTAACAATGAATCTGGATTTAAGGGGATCCTTAGGATCATAGGTATACCTTAGGGTGTCCTTTGGTAGTGCCTCGGCAAGCTTTTCATGGAAGGTTTTCCCTTTCCAGTAGGGGGCAATTTCATTGATTACAATATCAGCGTCAGCCTGACATATGTTGAAGGGAGATTCAACACGGCTTGGCAGCTGCTCAATTGCTACGTCAAGGAAATCACCATCTAATTCGGGGAATAGCATACCGTATCTACCGGGCTGGCCACCTCTACCTACCAGCAAGTTGCTATCATCGATATATACAGTCATATTTTCTGCAATGTGCAGTAGGGCTTTGGACCATCTTAGAACTAAGGGTTCCCCCTCAGTTTGCTTCATGGAATCAGTAAGTATTTGGCCCTTTCCACATCAATGATGGGACGCTGGGTGTGAAAGCTCTCCAGAATTTTATAAATCCTTTCCCTACCCTTTTTAAAATCCTCTTTACCTAACATTTCTTCCTGAATTCTTTGTTCGTGGGGTGATAATACAGTACAACAAGTTGTCATTATTTCATCCTCCTAATTTAGATGATTAGCTAAATCTTTAATTATTTGCTTATTATTTTTTGGGCACAGTTTCTACCCCTGCGAGTAATTAGGTCAGTTAGATGGTTAGAAACTGTCGCCAAAATTCATTTGTATTCTTGGACAGGTTATTTAGATAAGCTGGGCAGAAACATTGATATCTCAGGAATATAAGTAACAAGCAGTAACACAACAATCATTGCGAATAATAATGGTAAAGCAGCCTTGGAGATATTCTCCATCTTAAGTTTAGCAACACCGCTGGCCACGAACAGGTTAACACCAACGGGGGGAGTGATGAAGCCTAGAGCCAAGTTTACGACCATGATTACACCAAAATGAATTGGATCCACACCTACCTGAATTACAATAGGTAATAGTATGGGGGTTAGGATTACGATGGCTGCCAGGGCTTCCATAAAGGTACCAACCACCAGCAACAACACGTTGATCATCAGCAAAATAAAAATTTTACTTTCAGTTATACTTAAAATGAAAGAGGCAATTTTATTAGGTACCTGTTCAATGGTCATTATGTTCCCAAATATTGTTGCCATAGCCATCAGTACAATTACGATAGCTGAGGTACTGCAGGCATCCATAAAGCACTGGGTAATATTTTTAAGGTTAATTTCCTTATAGATAAATACGCCAACTATTAGCCCATAGAATGCAGAAACTGCTGCGGCCTCGGTTGGTGTCATTAGCCCGCCGTAGATACCTCCAAGGATAATGACAGGAACCATTAAGGCCCATTTTGCCTCCCAGAAAGCTCGTCCAAAGGTCTTTAAGCTACGTTCCCGCACCTCACCTTTCCAGTTGTTCTTTTTAGAGTAGAGATAACTTATCACCATTAATACCGCCCCAGTTAAAAGTCCAGGAACGATACCGCCCATAAACAGCTTGCCAACGGAAGCCTGCTGAAACACCGTACACCACAAAGGGGTTGCTGGGTGGTATCATTACGCCAATGGCACCGGCACAGGCTACCAGAGCTGCCGCAAAGTGCTTATCGTAACCTCTTTGAATCATAGCCGGAATTGTTAATGCCCCAATTGCCGCAACGGTGGCAGGACCAGAACCGCTGATGGCGGCAAAGAACATACAGGTTGCAACAGTTGCCAGTGCATACCACCATACAGGGAGCCAAGCAGCTCGTCAGCCAGGGCCAGTAATCTTTTAGAAAGTCCCCCTGCCCCCATAAAGACACCCGCTGCAATAAAGAAGGGTATAGCCATAATGGGAAAACTATCTATAGAGGTAAATGCTAACTGTGCCACATAATCAATAGGCAAAGTCTTTGCACCAATAATGGTAGCAAGACCGGATAAGCCTAAAGCAATTGCAATGGGAACACCGATAACTAAAAAGATAGCAAAGTAACCGAACAGCCAGGCTAAAGCATCCATTTCAAAACCAAATAGCAGGGGTGAAGCTAAGGCTAGACAAAATATGATTCCAAAGGCTGTATCTTTAAGTCCACATTCCTTTACCTGCTTATATAAATCTTGTATGACCCTTAAACTGATTAGTCCAAAACCAATGGGAAGTATTAAATAAGGAATAAAATAGGGAATCTGTAAAGCTGGTGTAGTTTGGGGTAAATTCAGCATCATTTCTATATGATCTAACCCCTTAAAGAACACTACACTGCTAAGGGCCAGGAAGCATACATCAACAACAATCCAAGAAATCCTCTGAATACGTTCCGGTAAGCGGTCGTAGATAATGTCAACTCTAATGTTGCTTCTGCCTTAATCGCCAATGGAATGGCCAGATAAGAAATCCAAATAAAGATATAGCGGGCTAATTCCTCTGTCCAGGTAGCTGCACCGGAACCATCATATAAATGGGTGATTATATAACGGTAAGAGGTCTGAAAGGTAATGATTAATATTATTGACAACATCCCTATTAAAAGGATGGGTTTTTCCAGATTGTCATCCAACCACCGCAACCAGTTTCTAGGCTTGGGGTCAGTTGGGCTTTGTGGCACCGTATTAGCATTCTTTTGATTAGCCATTGGCATCGCCTCTCTGTAGTTGCTTATTAATTAACCTGTAATCCAAATCATGTTTTCCTATATGGGAGGACCATAGCCCTCCCATATAGAGCTAGCTCCTAATTACTTCTGGGCATCAACTAACATATCAATTAATTCTTGAGGAATTTTATCTGGGAACATGGTCCAAACTTCTTTGGTAGCTTCCTTAAACTTAGCTTTTTCTTCAGGTGTCAGGTCATGAACCTTGATACCTGCAGCAATGAAGTCTTGTTTAGCTTTAGCTTCTAATTCAGCAGATATCTTGCGCTGGTAATCTAGAGCTTCTTTGCCGGACTCAACTAAGATATCCTGGATATTCTGGGGCAGTTCGTCAAAGAATTTCTTGTTAATCATCAGAATGTGCATGCTGTAATTGTGTTCTGAGTCAATGGCAAACTTAGATGCCTCATGGTGCTTAGCTGAGTACAGAAGACCAAAGGTGTTGCCCTGACCATCAATGGTGCCCTGCTGTAATGCAGTGTAAACTTCGCCCCAGGCAATTGGAGTAGGGTTGGCACCAAGGGCCTTGGCTACTGCTACTTCAACTGGTGAATCAGTGGTACGGAGCTTGAGGTTTTTTAAATCTTCCGGCTTATAACTTCTTTCTTAGCAGTTACAAAGTTACGATAGCCGTATTCACTAAACATAATGGGCTTTAGTCCAATTTCTTCAGAAACCTGGGTAAAGTATTTGCCCAGTTCTCCCTCATCCAGGGCTTTATATAGTTTTTCTTGGTTTTCAGGGGAAGTAATATAAGGCAGATCGAACACCATAAATTTGGAAGAGAAATTAGCCATATTTGGTGAAGAACTGGAAGCCATCTCCAGGGTACCCTTTTGTACTGATTCCATAGTTACCCTGTCACTACCCAGAACGGTATTACCATATAATTGAACCTCTACTTGGCCATTTGACTTCTGCTCTACGATTTCTTTAAACTTTTCATATCCAACGGTTACGTTATTGCCAGGGGCCATAGGGTGGGCCAGCCGTATAGTTATCTTTTTACCTTCATCGGCACCCTGTTCCTGGGATTTTTCGCTTGAACCGCAACCAACTAGAGCTAAAGAAAAAACCACTACCAATGCTACTAAGACTGCTAATTTTTTTCTCATAATAGACCTCCGTTGTGATTTAGTTGCATAAAAGTTTAAAACTTATAACAGTAAACTTTAATAAAAGTCCTTTGGGCTAACCCACCCCCTCATTGTTCCTTTCATTCTTCGTACTACCTTGACCTTTATTAAAGCAATAACCATGCCAAGCTTTCAAACACCCATGAAACCTTAAAACAAACTTAACATTGTATACACCTGGCCCGTTCAGGTTGCAATGTCGCACCAATGTCACACAGGAGACATTTCAGCAAAATCAAGGCCCGACATTGGTACAAACGTCACAAGCCCCGGTTGCAAAGCAGCAACATCCAGTTGCGTTGCTGCAACCAAATTAAACACTAATGTGAAAGAACTTATCATTTTTACTATTTTAAGGGCGCTACATGGTAATAAAAATAAATATTTGTACAATTTTGTCGTATTTTCGCGAACAAACTGATTATATCATGTTAAAATACATTTAGTTAACAAATAATGTCCTGCAACAGACAATGAATAACTTTCCAGGGGAGGTGCTTTCCATGGATTTAGTAAAGGCACAGGCATATGAGATAGAAGCATTTTTAGATAACATTTTGGACGTTTTTCTGATGGCATATATATCAGTGATGCCAAGGGAAAAACCATCAAAGTAAACAGCACCTATGAAAAGTTAACAGGTCTTAAAAAAGAAAATCTATTGGGTCGCCTGGTACACGATTTAACCAAGGAGGGTGTCTACGACACCGCCCTTAATCCTATTGTTGTTAAAACCGGAAAACCCCAGACCTCAGTTCAAAAAACTAAAGAGGGACGTAAGGTAATATTAAATGGCTATCCGGTATTTGACCAAAATGGCAAGGTAGCCTATGTAGTGACCTATGTAAGGGATGTTACTGTCCTATCACAGCTTAAGGAACAAATATCTTCCCAGGCAGAGTTAATTGAAAAATACCATCAGGAAATTCATTATTTGTTTTCAAAAAAACATAAAAATGAAAATACCATCATTGAAAGTCCTAAAATGATTAAGCTTATGCAATTGCTCCAGCGTATTGCGGCCACAGATACAACCGTTTTAATTCTCGGGGAAACCGGTGTGGGCAAAGATGTTTTTGCTAGAAAAATCCATGAGCACAGTCAGAGAAAAGAGGAGCCTTTTTTCAAAATTAATTGTGCTACCATCCCGGAAAACCTAATCGAGTCTGAATTATTTGGCTATGATCCCGGTGCTTTTTCCGGAGCTAATGCCAAAGGAAAACCCGGCTATTTTGAGATGGCCGATAAAGGAACCCTATTTCTTGATGAGATCGGCGAGCTGCCCCTGGCCATGCAGGCCAAACTATTAAGGGTATTACAGGATCAAGAGGTAATGAGAATTGGTTCTACCAAGGTAAAAAAGGTAGATGTCCGTTTTATCGCTGCCACCAATAGAAATCTAGATGAGGCCTCTAAGAATGGTACATTTAGAAGCGATCTTTATTACCGTTTAAGGGTTGCAGTATTGGACTTGCCTCCTTTAAGGGAGCGCAAAGAAGAGATTACTCCCCTTGTCCAATATTTTTGGATAAATACAACACAAAATATAAGAAAAAGCTTACATTAACCCACGAAGTTAAAAATTACCTGCAGAATTACAAATGGCCGGGAAATGTCCGAGAAGTGGAAAACTTAATTCAAGGTCTTGTGGTTACTCAGGAAAAAGAACTGTTGGGAATTAGTGATTTACCCAATTATTTAATGGGCAACCAGGACACTAATCTTGATAAAGTTTTGATGCCTACATCGGTTAACGTTGGCGAACAAACCCTTAATGAAATTATGGCAGACGTGGAAAAGGATCTATTAAAAAGAGCTCTGGATATACATGGAAGTGTCCCTAGCGTAGCAAAGGTTTTTCATATGGATAGATCAACCATCTTCAGGAAAATGAAAAGATATAATTTAATTTAGTCTTAACCGTTGCACAACAGCAACCTCGTTGCTGTTGTGCAACGGTTTTTTCTTTGTTTTTGTTGTAAATTCGCATCCTAAGTGTATTTATTTCTAAATTCCTCAAGCAATATAAGGTTTTTTGTTTTGGCATAAAAATTGCTTTTATTTTAATCAAGTAAGAACTATTGAGGTGTGACATCATGTTTAAAGACTATCTTTTTAACACTCCTTGTAAAATCTTGGCCGGAATTGACACCAGAAAGACCCTTGGCAAACAAGTAAAGAAATATGCTGGTAAAGTTGTCCTCATATGCACTGACAAAAAAAGCCAAAGATCCGGACTGCTTGTTGATATACTGGAGTCTCTAAGCAGAGAAAATTTAGCCTATGTCATATTCGATGAATTGGACTGCTGTCCCACCATTGAGATAGTGGAACAGGGATTAAATCAATACAGAAATGAAGAATGTGACATTCTGCTGGCCGTAGGTGGAAGTAGTGCCATTGATACCGCCAAGGTTATTTCATCACTTACAAAAAATCCTGGCGAGTCAACCTGCCAGGAGGCTCCTGTCATTGCTGTGCCAACCAATGCAAGTCTAGGTTCCGAGTTTCATAATTGGTCTGTGATTACAGATGATTTATCCAATAAAACAATTATTATGGACAGGGTTCCAACACCTAAGCTGGTTATCATGGACCCCTATATGCTTCAAGTACTGAATGCAACAATGGCAGGGCAAACTGGTCTTCAGATTTTATCTATAGCCATAGATGGCTATGTTTCTTTAGGCAGCTATGAGCTAACAGACATATTGAATCTCAAGGCAATTGAGCTCACAGCCAAAAATCTGCGCCGTTTTGTGGCAAACCGGCGGGATTTGGAGTCGGCCACTGCTGTACAAAATGCAGCTTATATGCCGCCCTTGGCTCAGCAAATTCTGGCCTTGGAAATGTATTTGCCATGACTACAACCTTAGCTAATCATAGCAAAATTGCCGCCGGAAAGGCCTGGTCAGTTATCTTGCCAAGGGTTATGAAATACAATGCCATGGCCTGTCCAGATAAATTTGTTAATATTGCCAAATGTTTTGGAGAGAAGGTTAGTGATTTACCTATTAACGAGGCTGCACTAAAATCAGTGGATGGTGTTGCTAAATTAATTAGTGATATTGACCTTCCCTCATCCTTTAATTCCCAAGACATCCCCATGCTCATAGAAATTCTATCTCAAAAGGTCCTAGAATGTCAGCATTGCAGAACAAACCCCCGGGATACCAAGCTGGACCACCTAGTATCCTTGTTTAGTAAAACTGTTTCCTAAGCTGTCTACGCCACTAAGGCTACCTCCTTAAAATAAATCCTTGGATTGCAAGTGAAAAGCCTCCCCATTAATGGGAGGCCCAGATTGTCGAGAAACTACCTATATTCG
>AWVY01000016.1 GCA_004143605.1 Desulforamulus aquiferis | reverse complement strand
TTACCTCAGGCTTGCCCGGACGTCCATGTCCGGGCACCCATTTTCGCATCCTCAGCTTCGCGAAGCGCTGTTTCCACTGCTTCGAATGTCGCTGTTCGGGATTATTAAAACCCAGTTGTATCTTTTTCAACAATCTGAAACAAGTGCCGCCCAGGCACTTGTTTTTTGATCCCGTAATAAAGCAACGCAAAAAGGATAACATTATTAATCAAGCTAACAAAAACAAAGTCCCACCTGTCCCGATCCTAAAATAGCAGTATAAGCAAATCATAAAAATGACCCGCTAAAGGAGGTGATAAAAATGAAGAAAACCAAACAAAAAAACCCCCAAATGAAAGCCAAAAGTGACATCCCCAACCCCATGGAGCAAGAAGTAGGACTAACCGAACAAATGAAAGTACAAGAAAAAAAGAGCTAACAAACAAACTAATAAGTAGGGCCGGAAGCTTCTCCGGCCCTACTTATTAGGCACAAACCCTATGGGCTGCTTCACCTTACTCACAGGCTTAAGCTCCGCCAAAATATAAACTTCCTCCCGAGCCTCCTGGTTAAAATACATACCCACGAAGCTATGCCCATCAGCCAATAGCCTATTAGCCTCTTCCAACCCATGCACCCTCTTTAGCTCGGTCACATATTCACCACTGCCGATGGAAATACCGCTAGCTCCACCGGAGCCACAACTACTGCAACCCATAGCAAATTCCTCCTTATTAACAGCCATACCAAAATATATAAAGAAAGATTTAAAACTATTATAACAACTTTATTATAAAAAGCATATCAAAATGAAAATTTGCCAATACTACCTATGGATATGCTCATAAAGGAGGGATTACTATGCCTGTTCGGGTGGGGATACCCAGGGCGTTGCTCTATTACTACTATTACCCATGTGGAAAGAATTCCTGCAGCAATTGGGTGCCGAGGTTGTTGTTTCAGACCGAACTACCAAAGGATCTTAACCAAGGGTGTACAGCATTGTGTGGATGAGGCATGCCTTCCGGTTAAGCTGGCCTTTGGGCATGTTGGAAATTTAGCAAATAAGAATGTAGATTACATTTTTCTTCCCCGCATGGTCAGTGTAGCCCAGGGAGAATATATTTGTCCAAAATTTCTAGGCTTCCCAGATATGATTAAGCAAAATATAAAGGGCCTTCCACCGGTAATTGATTCTGTTATTAATTTGCGCAATAAACCACAAGATATTAATAATTTCACTAAAGAAGTAGGCAGTCATTTTAACAAAGGAAAATTAAAAGCATGGTTAGCCTACCGAAGGGCCATGGCAGTGCATAAACAATATACCAGCTGCTTGAACAAGGCTAATGCCCGATGAGGCTCTATCAGTCCTAGAAGGCAGGACAAAGCCAGTTGATGATAGGGAAACTGATTTAACGGTGGCTGTAATCGGACATCCATATAATATTTATGATCCATTTATAAGTATGAATATTATCAATAAATTGAGAAAGGCTGGAGCCAGGTTCTTACCGCTGACAATCTAACTGAGCAGGTTGTTAACCAGGGAGCAAAAAGGCTACCCAAAAACTCTTTTGGACCCTATCCAAAAGAATGACCGGCGGTGCCTTAAACTATCACGATCAAAGATCGGTGGATGGAATTATACATGTGGCAGCCTTTGCCTGTGGACCGGACTCCATGACAGGCGAACTCATAGAGAGGTTTATACGCAGGGAAGGTAAGGTACCTTTCATGAATGTAAATTTAGATGAGCACACCGGCGAGGCTGGCATAGTTACAAGGCTTGAGGCATTTTTGGACATGGTACGGTGGAGGAGGACCGCGGTATGAAGGTAACCTGCCCCCATATGGGCAATATGTACTTATCTATCAAAGGAATGCTTGAGTACCTTGGAGTAGAGGTTATTGTTCCTCCGGCATGCAGTAAAAAGACCATCGATCTTGGCTCAAAACATTCCCCGGAATTTGCCTGTCTGCCCCTTAAACTTAACATCGGTAACTTTTTAGAGGCCAAGGAACTGGGTGCTGACACAATCCTTATGGCCGGCGGTTGCGGACCCTGCCGATTTGGCTATTATGCTTACGTTGAACATGAAATATTAAGGGATCTTAGGGTTGATTTTGATTTGGTAGTAATGGAGCCACCGGAAAAGCATATTGGTGAGCTTTTAGCCCGTATTAGAAAAATCACCGGCAATCGTCCCTGGATCCAGGTGGTCAAAGCCATTAAATTTGGCTTTCAAATTGCAAAGGCTGCAGATGAGATAGAAAGAATGTCTTATAAAATACGCCCCAGGGAGATTAGGAACGGTGATACAGACCGGGCTATGAAATCTGCCATAAGGGAACTGGAAGGGGCGAAGACCCCGGATGAACTGCCAGGTGCCYKGGAAGGGCTAAAGAAATCATGTCCGCTGTACCGGCAGATATGAACAAAAAGGCCATCAAGGTTGCCCTAATCGGTGAAATCTATACCTTACTGGAACCCTTCGCCAATGCCAATATAGAAAGAAACCTGGGTAAAATGGGCGTTGAGGTGGATCGATCCATTATGTTAAGCGAATGGATAAATGATCACTTGTTTAAGGGCTTGCTAAAGGGTATGCCCAGCAGTGAGCGATTTAAGAAGGTTGCCTCTCCCTATCTAAATTACTTTGTGGGTGGCCATGGTCAAGAAACTGTAGGTTCGGCAGTATGGTATCACAGGCAGGGATTTGACGGAGCCATTCAAGTATTACCCTTTACCTGCATGCCGGAGATAGTTGCCCAGAGTATCCTGCCAAAGATAGCAGAAGATACTGGTCTTCCCATTATGACTTTAATAATGATGAGCATTCCGGCGAAGCAGGGATAATAACAAGGCTGGAAGCTTTATAGATTTATTGCAAAGAAAGAGTGAACAAAAGGAGGCTCTTACTTCCTAGTGAAAGGTTATCTTGGTATCGATGTAGGTTCTGTTAGCACTAATATTGTTTTTATGGATGAAGAAACAAATGTTTTAGAAAGCCTGTACCTGAGGACTAACGGACAGCCTGTAGTAACGGTTCAAAGGGGACTTAGGCAGATTAGGGACAAGATAGATAAGAACACTGTTATCAGGGGGGTAGGCACCACCGGAAGCGGACGTCAGCTTACTGGTGTTGTAGTAGGGGCAGATGCAATAAAAAATGAAATAACTGCCCATGCTGTAGCGGCCTCTCACCTGGTTCCGGGAGTGCAAACCATATTGGAGATAGGTGGACAGGACAGTAAAATAATAATTCTCCGCAATGGGGTAGTGGCAGACTTTGCCATGAATACCGTTTGTGCTGCTGGAACAGGCAGCTTCCTTGACCAGCAGGCAAGTCGCTTAAATATTGCCATAGAGGAATTTGGAGATCTGGCTCTCCAGGGAAAAACCCCGGTTCGTATTGCCGGACGCTGTGCAGTTTTTGCTGAATCTGATATGATTCATAAGCAGCAGATGGGCTTTAATCTTGATGATATACTGGCCGGGTTATGTGAAGCCCTGGTGAGAAATTACCTTAATAATGTTGGTAAAGGGAAAGAGATTTTAGGTCCTGTGGTTTTCCAGGGGGGGTGGCAGCCAACGCAGGAATGAGGCGTGCCTTTGAAAGGGCCTTGGCCTGGAGATAAACATTCCCAAAAACTATAATGTAATGGGTGCTGTTGGTGCAGCCCTGCTGGCCAGGGAGACTGTTTCCAAAGGAATCCCCACCCGTTTCAAAGGCTTTGGAGTAGCAGATATGGAATACAAGGCCGGTTCCTTTGAATGTGACGGCTGTCCAAATCTTTGTGAGGTCATTGAAATGGCTGAAGCCGGTCAGATTATCGCCCGCTGGGGCGACCGCTGCGGTAAATGGGCCAATGCCCTCTCCGCCCCAGAGGTGGCGGGGGGGATTAGCTAAAGGGTTTAACCTATAAAAATATGAAATCTATGGGTCCGGCAGGATACTGCCGGACCTTTATTTTAAAACAATTTCAACAAGGATGCCGGGTATACCTATGTTGAAATTGCTGAGTTGGTATAGATATTAACATATTATGGAAAATAATTACTTTTGGTTACACTGTCGGAAGGAAGGTGGCTATACACTGTCGAAGATCAGTTTAATTGGCAGTAAAAAGAAATCTATATATGGTAAGGAGACCTCTTAATGCAGAATGAGTCAATGATATTGGCGCAGATTTCACGGGAATTGCAAATTGTTAACCGGAAGGTTGAGCAGACCGCTAGCCTCCTGGATGAGGGAAATACCATCCCATTTATTGCCCGTTACCGCAAGGAGGTTACGGGAGAACTGGATGAGGTTCAGATAAGGAAAATATCCGAAAGGCTAAATGCCCTTCGTAATCTGGCGAAGCGTAAGGAAGAGGTAATAAGATCTATTGAGGAACAGGGTAAATTAACTGAAGAATTAAGGGAAGCAATACTAAAGGCAGAAACTGTTACCCGGGTGGAAGACTTGTACCAGCCTTTTCGTCAAAAGAGAAAGACCCGGGCCAGTGTTGCCCGGGAACGTGGCCTAGAGCCTTGGCAGGGTGGCTTTTAAAGGTGCAGCCGGGCAGCAATATTGGCCTGGAGGCAGAAAAGTTCGTAAATCCAGAATTGGGTGTTGCTACTGTTGATGAAGCTTTGCAGGGAGCCATGGATATAATTGCAGAAATGGTATCAGACAACCCTGAGACCAGGGGCTGGGTAAGGCAGTTTACCTACAACCGGGAGAGCTGGTGACAGAGGTAAAGAACCAGTCGGTGGATGAGCGTGGCGTATACCGTATGTATTATGAGCACAGGGAACCAGTTAAGTTTGTTCCGCCCCATAGAATACTGGCCATTAACAGGGTGAAAAGGAAGATGTATTAAAGGTCCGGGTAGATGTAAATGAAGAAGCTATACTGGAAAGACTCAATAGGGATTGGTTACCTGCTAAAACCGGTGCACAGGAGCTATTGCAGGAGGCTGTTCGGGATGGATATAAAAGACTCTTAGCATCTTCGGTGGAACGGGATATTAGAAACCAGCTAACTGAAAACGGTGAAAAGCAGGCCATCTCTGTTTTCTCTAAAAACCTGAGGCAACTGCTATTGCAGCCTCCTGTTAAGGGGAAGACGGTGCTGGGGATTGATCCTGCCTATCGTACTGGCTGCAAATGGTCTGTGTTGATGCTACAGGTAAATTGTTGGAGGTTGGGGTCATTTATCCTACCCCGCCTCACAAAAAATACAAGAGGCCAGCCGAGAGATAAAGCGCATCAATGATACCTATAAAATTGATATAATCGCCATTGGTAATGGTACAGCCTCCAGGGAGACTGAACAATTTGTAGCCGAATTAATTCAAAGTGAAGGCTGGCAGCAGCTTAAATATATACTTGTCAACGAGGCAGGTGCCAGTGTTTATTCAGCTTCGGAATTGGCAGCCAAAGAATTTCCGGGTTTGGGTGTAGCCGAGCGTAGTGCAGCCTCCATTGCCAGAAGACTGCAAGATCCCCTGGCCGAGCTGGTGAAAATCGAGCCACGATCCATAGGGGTGGGGCAATATCAACATGATGTGGAGCCAAAACAGCTGGAGGAAAGCCTGAAGGGTGTTGTTGAGTCAGCCGTTAACCTGGTAGGCATTGACCTTAATACAGCCTCCACTTCTCTATTATCCTACGTATCCGGCATTAACTCTGCAGTAGCCCAGAATATTGTGAAGTTTCGGGAGGAGAACGGAAAATTTGTTGAAAGGGTACAATTGAAGAAGGTCCCTAGACTAGGACCTAAGGCCTTTGAACAAAGTGTTGGTTTTTACGCATCAGTGATGGTAAAAATCCATTAGACAAGACCGGCATTCACCCCGAATCTTACCCGGTGGTAAAAAAGCTCCTTGGGGAAATAAATTGCTCCGCTTCAGATATTGGAAGCCGGTCTCTGCGTGAGAAGCTTACCCAAATAAATGTTGAGGCATTAGCCTCGTTGTTGGAAACGGGAGTTCCTACCCTTAAGGATATTATTGATGGTCTATTGCGTCCAGGAAGAGATCCCAGGGAAGATTTGCCGGGGCCGCTATTTAGAAGTGATATTTTAAAAATCGAAGATTTACAACCGGGGATGTGCTTGAAGGGCACCGTAAGAAATGTTGTAGATTTCGGAGCCTTTGTAGATGTAGGCTTAAAGAACGATGGCATGGTGCATCGCTCTGAATTAAGCAATCGTTCCTTCCGTCACCCCCTTGATATCCTTTCTGTGGGTGATGTAGTTGAGGTAAGGGTACTATCCGTAGATCTTGAAAGAAATAGAGTGGCTTTAAGCATGAAGGGAGAAAGTCAAAGCTAGGTCCTTAAACTGTTCCGATATTGAGCACTAAAGAAAAAAATTAAGAATTTTTAAAATAAATTCCCATTAGGAGCGAAAAAACTGTATAATATAATCGCGAACATGTTTTGGGGGATTTAAGTTATCTAAAGTGTCCAATTGAGGGAAAGGGACGTGGCACTGGTGGTTAACCGGCAGGAGTTGTTTTGGAGGATTGAGAGGGCAATGCTTTCTATGCAAGCCTTAGGTTATACTCCCGAGCAAATAGAGAGTGTATTGATGGATGTCTTTTACCAGCGACCCCAGGGGAGCTACAGCAATGAGGAGTTAACTCCTATGGTTAGGGAACTGGAAAAGAGAGTAGTCGAAGCAAAACGCTGGATATTATACTTGAACAGCGGTTCCTGTGGCCTGAGTCCAATAACTAAGTCATAAACAAGCTTTAATTATAGACCCCTACCACTATATGGCTGGGGTTTTACCATGTCATTACATTTTTTTATTGTCCTAGCAAGTTTACTTTGCTATTATGTTTCTATAACTGCTAAAAAAGAGGTATTTAAAGAGTGGGAAAATTATTAGGAGCCTTTTATTTGTCCCTTGCGGCAGGGATTTGGGGCGGAATGTATGTTGTCAGCAAATATGTTTTAGATTTTGTACCTCCATTAACCCTTGTGGTTTTAAGGTTTATTATTGCAGCCACGGTGCTGGGGCTGATTTTTTACTATAAAAAGGACCGAAGGGTAGAAAAAGAAGATTTAAAGCTGGTGGCTTGGTTAGGTTTTATTGGTTATACAGTTTCTATCGGGGCCCAATTTGCCGGCACATGGTTATCATCTGCACATATGGGAGCGGTAATAACATCAGCATCCCCTGCTTTTATTGTATTATTTGGTGCTTTGCTCTTAAAGGAAAGAATTACCCTGCCCAAATTTTGTCTTTGCTGGTTGCCTCTGTCGGCGTGGCTGTGGTGATAGGGGTAGGGTCCCACGGCATGGAGGGTGGCAGCCTGATCGGAAACCTATTCCTGGTTTTGGCAGCGATCAGCTGGGCACTTTATTCAGTGATGGGTAAGATTGCTACTAAAAAATATTCATCCCTGGCGGTAACCTTTTATGCATCGTTATTTGGTTGATTTTTACCCTGCCTTGGCAGCTTGGGAATTAACAAGATTACCGGCTGATCCTCTGGCAAATGTCTGGGTCTGGTCAGGTATACTATACTTAGGTGTGGTTTCCACGGCAGGGGCTTTTTATTTTTGGAATAAAGGCTTTGAGCTAATGGATGCTTCCTCAGCCGCGGTATTCTTTTTTGTTCAACCGTGCTGGGCTCCCTACTGGGTTGGCTAATCCTTAATGAGCATTTAGAAACAAATTTTTTCATTGGGGGAGCATGATCCTTCTTGGTGTAGCCATAGCCTCCTTTAGCCCGGAAAGCACTAAAAGGGAGACCGAGACCTGCTAAAGTTTTATAGCTCGACAATGTTTGTGAATTAATACCACAATTTACCTGTTGTATTAATACTTAGAATTGGTGTAGAATAAAGAGCTAGATGGCAAAAAGTTTGTCTGGAGAGGTGGTGTTTTTGTGTCCGAGAATCAAGTCCATGATTATGTGTTGTCTCCCGATGAACTAAAGGAAATCTGGGCCAAATACGGTAAACCGGGTGAGACTGCTCCTGGAACTAAAGCTACCAAAAACGTAACAATAGAGCTCAATCAAATACTCAATCTAATGAAAAAACCGGCTAGAAAAACCCTGTCGCAACAGCGACAGGTTTTTAGGCATTAATCGAATATTGACCGTTGCTTGACCCTCATTTTTTTCCAGCTATAATCTATACTGTAAAGTTAAGATTTATTTAGGCGGCCCAAGGATTCTTGTGGCCGCCTAATCTATAAAGCCGACCTAATAAAAGGAAAAATGTGTCAGTGTCAATATTAACCATTAACGGCGTAAAATGGTTTGGGAGGAGAAATAAATGAAACTACAAGGAACCATGATAATTAATGATTTGGGTCATTTGGAAATTGGTGGTTGTGATACTGTTGAACTGGCAAAGGATTATGGTACACCCCTTTATGTTATTGATGAAGAGCTCTTTAGACAAAATTGCCGTGACTATTATCAGGCATTTACCGAGACCTATGGGGCAGAGGTTATTTATGCCAGCAAGACACTATCAAATTTAGCCATATGTGCTATTGTTAATCAGGAAGCTTGGCTTAGACGTGGTTTCCGGAGGAGAGCTTTTCACTGCTGCAAAAGCCAAATTCCCCATGGACAGGGTATATTTTCACGGTAATAACAAATCAGTGGAAGAATTAAAAATGGCTCTGGATTACAAAGTGGGCAGAATTATGGTTGATAATTTGTATGAACTGGGGCTTCTTAATGCCATTGCCGCAGAAGCAGGGCAAAAGGCAAAGATTATGCTTCGCTTGAGTCCGGGTGTGGAAGCACATACCCATGAATATATTAAAACCGGGCAGATTGATTCTAAGTTTGGCCTGACCCTAGAAAATGGCATGGCACTATCGGCCGTTAAGCGTTGTCTGGAGCTGGACAATATTGAACTTAAAGGCTTCCACTGCCACATTGGCTCGCAAATATTTGAGTTACAATCCTATGCCCATGCTGCTGAGGTAATGATGAGCTTTGTTAGGAGTGTTCATCAGGAAGCAGGTTATTTAGCCCAAGAGTTAAATCTCGGTGGAGGTTTAGGCATTTATTACTTTAGGGATGATCAACCCCGTCCAGTCAAGGAATATGCTGATATTATGATGGTTGCTCTAAAGGAAAAGGCACGGGAATTTGGGCTTCCGGTACCTAAGGTAATTGTAGAGCCAGGCAGATCCATTTCCGGACCTTCAGGCACTACCTTATATACCATAGGGGCAATCAAAGATATCCCCGGTATAAGAAAATATGTTTCTGTGGATGGGGGCATGGGGGATAATCCTCGCCCAGCCCTCTATCAGTCCCGTTACGAGGCCTGTTTAGCAAACCGCATAACCGAGGAAGATGCTGAGACGGTTTCCATAGCCGGCAAGTGCTGCGAATCTGGAGATATGTTGATTTGGGATGTGGAATTGCCGGAGGTTCAGGCAGGGGATATCCTAGCGGTTTCCAGTACCGGAGCATACAATTACTCCATGTCAATGAATTACAATAGGCTACCTCGGCCAGCCATGGTTCTGGCTGCCAATAATAAAGCTGAGTTAATCATTCGGAGAGAAGACTATGCAGATCTAATCCGTAATGATGTACTACCTGAGCGTTTGGACAGTTCTGTAGTCAACTTAGCCAAGTAGGCACTAATTTGTAGTCTTGTTGTTAGTATTGGTATTACCCCAAGCCTAACAACAAGACCTTCTGTGTTATAGCCTTTTCTGGTCAAGGACTGTATGATATAATTTAATGTATTTACATAACGGAACAATATTTTCCTTTTGGGGGGGTGCTCTGTTTGGAGATTATTACCACACATGTCAATACAGACCTGGACGGGCTAGCTTCTATGGTTGCGGCTCAAAAGCTATACCCTGGTGCAGAGTTGGTCTTCCCGGGAAAATTATCCCGCAACGTTGAGGAATTCTTGGCCCTGCATAAAGACACCCTCAAAAATGTCCGGAATATTAAGGATATCAATATTAGCAAAGTTAAGAGATTAATTATGGTTGATACCAAAAGTCCAGGCAGGGTCTCCAAGTTAAAGGAATTATTTAACTTGCCCCAGGTTGAGGTGCATATTTTTGATCATCACCCCGGGCGGAGGGTGATGTTCGAGGCAAGGTGGAGGTTGTGGAGCCCCTGGGAGCCTGTTCTACCCTACTAATTGAAAAAATCAGGTCCAAGGGATTGGAAATAACCCCCTAGAGGCTACAATTATGGCCCTGGGAATTTATGAAGATACAGGCTGCCTGGTCTTTACCAATACTACACCAAGGGATATTAGGGCTGCGGCTTTCTTGTTAGAGCAGGGGGCAAATTTAGCGGTGGTGGCTGACTTCTTAGGCCGACCCCTAACCCAGGACCAGAAATCCCTATTAAAGAGACTTCTGGTAAGTGCCGAACATCATCAAATTAATGGCACTAAGATCCTAATAGCCCGGGGAAGTGAAGATGAATTTGTGGGAGGCCTTGCCCTGCTTACTCACAAATTGGCAGAAATAGAGCAGATAGACGCGGTCTTTACTGTGGTTGAGATGGAGGACCGGGTTCACATAGTGGGAAGATGCCCCCTTAAAGAGGTAAACTGTAAGGAAGTCATGGAGCAGTTTGGCGGAGGGGGCCATCCAGCCGCCGCCTCTGCCACAGTAAAGGGGCAGGGGGTAGATGAGGTTGCCGATGCCCTGCTGGAAATTGTTAAGGGTATGGTAAGGCCGCCCCTTACCGTTGGAGATATTATGTCCAGTCCTGTAAAATGGTCTTCCCTGAAACAACTATTGAGGAAGCTGGTAAAATTATGCTTCGCTATGGGCATACAGGTTTGCCTGTTATCGGCAAGGGCAAATTGGTGGGTGTTATTTCCAGGCGTGATGTTGAGAAGGCAACCCATCACGGACTGGGACATGCCCCTGTAAAGGGTTATATGACGGTGAATGTTGTTACCGTCCAGCGAGATATGAATATTAATGACGTTCAGGATTTAATGATTGAAAAGGATATCGGCAGCTGCCGGTGGTTGAGGGAGATATGGTGGTGGGTATAGTTTCCAGGACAGATGTCTTACAAACCCTGCATGAAGGGTTTCAAGGCAGATACTCCACCACATATACTGATAAGAATGGCAATAGTCCCAAAAGCTCGAACATCCGTCCCGACATGCAGCGGGTGTTGCCGGGCCGGATCATGGGTATTTTAGCCAAGGCTGGCGAGGTGGCGGAGAACTTAAATTATCAGGTCTACGCCGTGGGAGGCTTAGTCCGGGATGTATTGCTGAAGGTAGAAAACCTTGATGTGGACTTGGTGGTTGAGGGCGATGGAATCCTCATGCCAATAAATTGGCCGAGGTTATCGGCGGTCGTGTTCGACCCCATGAAAAGTTTGGCACGGCGGAGATTCTTTTTCCCGATGGCTACTGGGTAGACGTGGTAACCGCCAGGGTAGAGTATTACGAATATCCCGCTGCCTTACCCCAGGTTGAGCAATCCTCATTAAAGCATGACCTTTATCGCCGGGACTTTACAATCAATGCCATGGCTGTAGCTTTAAATCCCGGTAGATTTGGTGAATTGGTTGATTACTTTAATGGTAGGGAAGACTTACAAATAGGGGCTATCCGAGTTTTACACAACCTAAGTTTTATTGAAGATCCAACTCGAATATTAAGGGCCATTCGCTTTGAACAGCGCTATGATATGGCCGTTGAACCTCAGACCATGAGGCTGATTAAAGAAGCAGTAAGGGAAAAGGTAATTGCCCGGCTTTCCACCGAACGCATGTGGGGGGAACTTAAGAGCATACTGGAGGAATCTGATCCCGAGCACATGTTAGACCGTATGTCTGAGCTGGGAGTGTGGGATTACTTATTCCCCGAGATAACTTTTTGGGAAGTTCAGCCGGTTATTAGTGAGATGCCCCAGGCACTGATGATTTTACGAAATTGGGGTTGGGCTGAGCCTGCGGAGAAGTGGCTGCCCTATTTCTTAGCCATACTGCATTGGACCACCCAGGACACTGCCCATACCATCTGTCAGAGATATTTCCTGGGACGGCGTCAGACCGATAAGGTCCTTGATACCATTGCCCATTGGCGGGCCGCCCTAAAAAGTCTATCGGCAACAGAAGATGTGCCCCTTTCAGAATTAACAAAAATTGTTCAGACCCTGCCCAGGGAGGCTTATCCACTGTTTCTTACCCTCCTCGAGGATAAAATGGCCATACGCCGCTTCCGGCTGGTAATGGAATCAGTGCATAGGCAAAAACCCTCTGTTAACGGTAAAGACATTAGAGGCATGGGTTTTAAACCGGGGCCAATGTACAGAATCGCCCTAGATGCCCTTTGGAGGGCAAGATTGGATGGATTGATTAGTGATCGGGATGAAGAATTAGCCTATGTCAAGGCATATCTGGAGAGTCGTAATGCCCCTAAAATTGAGCCCAAACAACCGGAGGCTGTAGCTCACAGGGAACCGCCCTAATCAAGGAACCCAAGGGAAGAAATCGAAAGGGAAGAAATCTCGTGTTTAATTTTCCATCAATACAGGATTTATTATTAATGGCGCCGCCCATTTTGCTGGCTTTGGCATTTCATGAGTTTGCCCACGCCGCGGCTGCCCATAGGCTAGGGGATAACACCGCCAGAAATGAAGGGCGGCTGACCCTTAATCCCATAAAGCATTTGGATCCCATTGGTACATTATTGCTCTTTTTCGCCGGCTTTGGCTGGGCCAAGCCTGTCCCGGTAAATCCCTGGAATTTCGATAACCCGAAACAGGGAATGATGCTGGTATCCTGGCGGGTCCCGGCAGCAATTTGTTTCTGGCCATTATGGGAGCTATTTTGTTTGGCTTGCTGCAGCCCATGGGCAGCTTAAATTACATGCTCAACTTTTTTATATATATTAATGTATTGCTGGCAGTTTTTAATATGTTACCCATTCCACCTTTAGATGGCTCTAAGATACTGGCCGGAATTTTGCCGGGTCGCCAGCAATGGCTTTACACCTTGGAGCAGTATGGCACACCAATTTTATTTATATTAATATTTTTAGGGGTCTTAAGGCCTGTGCTTAAGTTTTTTATTTATCCAATTGTAGGCATGTTAAATTCCCTGGCAAACTTTGTTGCCGGGTTGCCACTATAATTAAAAGGAGTCTTGATTATGGCCGCTGCAAAAGGAACGATATTAAGTGGTATGAGACCTACGGGTCGCCTCCATTTAGGTCACCAGAGTGTATTAAATAACTGGGTACGTCTGCAGGAACAGTACAACTGTTTTTATGCTGTGGCTGACTGGCATGCTTTGACCACCGGCTGGGAGGAAGCCAAGGGTATTGGTAAGAATACAGAGGAAATGGTTGCCGATTGGTTAGCTTCAGGCCTGGACCCTGACAAATCAACAATCTTTAGACAATCAAGGGTTTTGGAGCATGCAGAGCTGCATTTGCTGTTCTCTATGATTATACCCCTTTCCTGGCTGGAAAGGGTGCCTACCTATAAAGATCAGATCCAAAAGCTGGGAGAAATGGGAAAGGATATTAATACCTACGGGTTTCTAGGCTATCCATTGCTTCAGGCTGCTGATATTCTGGTTTACAAGGCCAATGCTGTACCCGTGGGAGAAGATCAACTTCCCCACATAGAGCTGACCCGGGAGGTTGCCCGACGCTTTAACCACCTTTTTAAACCGGTATTCCCGGAGCCCCAGGGAATTGTTAACAAAGAGACGGCGGTATTACCAGGTGTTGATGGGGCTAAAATGAGCAAAAGCTACCAAAACTATGTTTCCATTGGTGCCGATCCAGAGGAAATTAAAAGAAATGTTAATCTAATGATCACCGATCCCGGCAGGATTCGCAAAACTGATCCAGGCAATCCGGATGTCTGTGTGGTTCATAAGTTTCACCGTATTTATAATGCCGGAGTTTTAGAAGGCATAGAACCGACTGCCGGGCCGGCAGTATTGGTTGTGTAGCCTGTAAGAAACAGCTTAGCAGCACCTTAGAACAGCAACTGGCTCCCATAAGGGAGCGCAGGGATCAGGTATTGGCCAAGAAGGGCTATATTGAAGAGGTTCTTCAGGCTGGTGAAGATAAAGCCAGGGCTGCTGCAGGGAAGACCATGGAGGAAGTACGCCAGGCCATCTTTGGCTAAAGCAGGTGAGTAAACTGTCTTATGAGGTAAAACTAGCTGCCTTTGAGGGACCCTTAGACCTATTACTTCACCTGATCAATAGGGATCAGGTGAATATTTATGACATCCCTATTGCCAAGATTACTGCTCAATATTTGGATTACCTGCAGCAGATGCAAAATCTTGATATGGAAATAGCAAGCGAATTTTAGTTATGGCGGCAACCCTGGTGGCCATAAAAGCGAGAATGCTGTTGCCAAGGACCCCCAAAAATATCTCCGCCGGAGAGGAAGAAGGGCCGGACCCCAGGGAAGAATTGGTGCTGAGACTTCTAGAATATCAAAAATTTAAAGAAGTAGCTGATTATCTAAAGGGTCAGGAGAGACAGGTAGGTAAAGTCTATACCAGACATAATTCTGCGGAAATGTACCAGCATCTTTTCAAGCCTAGGGACCCACTGGGGGGCATTTCCATTGACAAACTATTGAATTCTTTACAGCAGGTGCTGAAAAAGGCAGGGGCACAGCTTTCCGTACCGGAAGAGATCACCCGGGGGGAAATAAGCTTACCGGATAAGATGCGCCAGGTGATGGCTAAATTGATATTCTATCCCATGGGGATGCCCTTTGAAAAGCTTTTTGATGGGAGTAATAGTCGTTCAGAGATTGTTGTTACATTTTTGGCGGTGTTAGAATTGTTAAAATTAGGTCAAATAAAGGCCAGCCAACAGGAAAACTTTGGGGAGATTACTCTGCTGCCAGGAATGCCAAGCAGTCTGAGGGGGCTTAAGATTGGCAGTTTTGTTCAGGGAGCAGGTAAAGTCTGCTCTAGAAGTATTGCTTTTTGTTTCCAGTGAACCCTTATCGGTTCAGGTACTGGCTAAGATTGTTGAGGTTGAGGCTGAAGATGCGGTGGAATTATTGCAGGAACTGGCAGTTGAGTACACTGCCAGGCCGGGAGGGCTAAAGCTCATTGAGGTGGCTGAAACCTGGCAAATGTGCACTAAGCCTGAATTTGCACCCTATGTAGAGCGGCTTTACAAGCAGCGGGGAGGTTCGGGACTATCCCGGGCAGCTGTAGAAACCCTAGCCATTATAGCTTACCGACAGCCGGTAACCAGGGCTGAACTGGAATTAATCCGGGGTGTAAAGGTGGACTCCCCCATTAACACCCTGCTGGAGCGAAACCTTATTGAGGAAAAGGGACGTCGTGAAGGACCCGGAAGACCGGTATTATACGGAACAACCCTGGAATTTCTAAAATATTTCGGCCTCAAGGATCTATCCCAACTTCCTCCCCTGGAGGAATTCTTAGTAGATGAACCTGAGGATGAAAAGGAATAATAAGTCAGAGAACCTTCTCCTTGCTTTTTGAACTGCCCCCTGTCAAGTAGACAGTGGAAATAATAAAAATCCCTGACACCAATCATTTCCTTATGGTTGGTGTCATTTTTATGCTGCTGAACTATTCAGGAATTGTC
>AWVY01000015.1 GCA_004143605.1 Desulforamulus aquiferis | reverse complement strand
CTGATAGGACTCTCAACAACATAAAACACCCGTAGTGTTTATGTGTTGAGAGTCSAGAAACTACCTTCGGGTTTTAATAATCCCTCACGACTCCTATCTCCGCAGTGGACAGCGCTAATCCCTTGCTTCGGGCGAAAATGGGCCGCCTTCGAGTAAACATCGTGTTTACCTCAGGCTTTCGCATCCTCAGCTTCGCGAAGCGCTGTTTCCACTGCTTCGAATGTCGCTGTTCGGGATTATTAAAACCCAGTTGWATCTTTTTCAACAGGCTGMAARCCCCAAMGGKGKGTTTTAAAATTACTTTGATTGTTTCCTATGTTTAACTGATAACATAGAAGAACCACACGATCATGAGCAGCTGGACCGATAGTTTTAATAAACTCCCACCCAGGAAACCAACCAGTGTGCCGATACCTGCCCTGACTGCCTGATCGGCTTTTTATAGGCAATTAATTCCCCAACCACGGCACCCAAAAAAGGACCCAGAATAATACCCAGTGGTCCGAGTACAAAAATGCCTAGGACAGCTCCGATTAAAGAGCCGTAAATACCATGCTTAGAGCCTCCGAATCTTTTTACACCCCAATTCCCGCTAGATAATCCACCCCGAAAACAAGGAGTACTAGAATAAACTGACCTAAAAAAAAACTGCCAGGTCAAATTTGCGAACTGTTCGAAGAAACCGTAGATCAACATACCAATTAAGATTAAGGGTGCCCCAGGCAGAACAGGTAAAAAGGTACCCAACATACCGGCTGCAAAAAAAATGCCTGCCACAATCAGGCCTGGTATAGACATTTTTGCCACTCTCCTAAATAAGTTATGCAAATAGAGGATTTCACTATTTATAAATAGATACAATTAACTCTTCATGTAATATATTACCATATATTGCAGCCCTGGTTTATCTAAAATTACAATAAATAAATGTATGTTGACGGATTAATGACACAGAGATATAATCTCCTGGTAGGAAAAGGCATTAGAAGTTTATAGGAGCAATAAACTCATTAAAGTTTAGTGGCCTTGGGAAAAGGGAAAACTGGCTATTAATGTTAGGAAAACGGTGGAGAATATGAAAATTAGACTTACTTTCGCTTTGCTGGCGGCTAAAATAACCGCCTTCGTTAGCCAAAGATTTGGTTGGAAAGGCTCCTCCTACCTGGATGATCGCTAGAAGAATATACCCTGGCGTCCTTAGGGACTTGGCAGGACAAGCTCGCCAAGGTGTAATTATGGTAACTGGCACCAATGGAAAAACAACGACAAATAATATGATTGCCTCAGTACTTCAGGCAGCAGGATTCAACATAGTGATAAACCAGGAGGGGGCAAATCTAATTACAGGTGTAACCACTGCCTTCATTAAAAAGGCTACCTGGTATGGGCGGATTGACACTGATATTGCCTTGTTGGAGGTAGATGAAGCTTCCCTCCCACGGGTTATTAAAGAGGTAAAACCAAAAATTGTAGTAGTTAATAATTTTTTCAGGGATCAGCTAGACAGATATGGTGAATTGGATACCACTGTTCGCCTGGTTAAACAGGCCCTTAAATCAACAAAGGATGTTCATTTGGTGTTAAACGCCGATGATCCTTTAGTGGCTCAATTGCAATTGGGCACCGGACATAAGGCAACATTTTTTGGTATGGCGGAACAGCAAAGAACCGAGGTAGGCAGCAAGCAAACCAGAGAATCCAGGTTTTGCCCAGACTGTGGGATGGAACTGGTATATGACTACTACCAATACAGCCAGTTAGGCTCCTACCATTGTTCTGGTTGCGGCTTTAAGCGACCAAATCCTGATGTATTGGCCTATGACACTGATACCCTAGGCATAGCAGTTAGGTGCAGAGTTCGCTATTCGGAAGGTGATGCAGTTATTTCAATTAATACCCAGGGCTACTATAACCTATATAATGCCCTGGCTGCCTTTGCAGTGGGAACACTATTAAAGGTAGACCCTGAAACTTCCCTTAGGGGCTTGGCACAATATAAACCTGGCATTGGTAGAATGGAAAAGTTCTATTATCAAGAAAAGCCAGTGTTTTTAAATCTTGTTAAAAACCCAACCGGCTTTAATGAAGGACTAGTTACAGCTTTAAACATTAGTGGGAGTAAAAATGTGTTCATGGCAATTAATGATAACGATGCCGATGGTAGGGACATTTCATGGCTTTGGGATGTTGATTTTGAATATTTGGCAGAACAGCATCAAAGGGTGAATAGCTTTGTTTGCTCTGGGCTTAGGGCTGAGGAAATGGCCCTTCGACTTAAATACTCAGGAATCCCAACCGACAAGATTAAGGTGGTAAATGATATGGAAGAGGCTGTTAGAGAAACCCTTGATGGTGCCGGGGAACTTGCCTATCTATTCTCTACCTATACAGCCCTCTGGCCAACACAGAAGATATTGTTAGGATTAGCGAAGAAGGAGGACCCTGTTGATGTTGAAGGTATGCCATCTGTATCCTGATCTCCTAAATCTATATGGGGACAGGGGTAATGTCATTGCCTTCACTCAACGCTGTGGCTGGCGAGACATTCCCACTGAATTAATAGAAGTTAACATTGGAGAAAAGATTGATTTTCGTGAAATGGATTTTTTGTTTTTAGGCGGAGGTTCAGATAGGGAGCAAAATATTATGTCCGCTGATTTATTGTTGCGTAAGGAGTCCCTTAAGGAAGCCATAGAGGAAGGATTGGTGGTCCTGGCCATCTGCGGTGGCTATCAAATGCTGGGTCAATACTATTTAACCCAGGAAGGCAAAAAATCCCAGGATTAGGAATCCTTGATTTGTACACCAGGGCAGGAGAAAAGAGACTCATTGGCAATGTGATCATAGAAGCTGAAATTGAGGGCGAAATAGTAAAAGTTGTGGGTTTGAGAATCATTCAGGACAGACATTTATTAATGATTTAATGCCCTTGGGCAAGGTGCTGGCCGGCTATGGCAATAATGGGCAAGATGGTATGGAAGGAGCTAGATATAAAAATGTTTTTTGTTCCTACCTTCACGGGCCCCTTCTGCCTAAAAATCATAGACTTACGGATATGCTAATTGAGCTAGCTTTAAAAAGGAGAAGTATTATAAAAGAGGTAAAAGTACTGGATGATACCTTTGAAAAGGCTGCGGTTAATGTAATGGTAAACAGGCTGCTAAAAAATAAATAATCTGAAATTCTAGAAATACGTTGTCACCCACCCGACTATTTGATAAAATAGTCACAACCAGTAATACTGTATACAAGATACGGGGGTGGGATTAATGCAATATTTGCTAACCTGGATCGAAGGGGAAGAAGTATGTTACCGTATTGTTCCAGATTTAGAGTTTGACCACTCACTGATGCAGGATAAAAATTTAATTATTACAAAAATACCAAATTAGAATTCTACAAAAAATATTACCAATAGAAAAATATTAACATCGCTAAAGGGCGGTGTTTTTTGTTTTATATGACTTTTTTCTCAAGTCACCTTTTTGTTAGTTAAGAATAGAATGTTTGAAAACTAACTTGTGCATTTTTTACATTAGATGGGAAAAAATGATAACAAGTTCATTAATGCAAAGGGATTAAAGGATATGGCAGATTTCTGACACATGACGTCTTTAAAGGAAATTGGGAGGATTGTTACTTTTAGTACAAACCTTCTTTTTAACTTTCAAACGGCATATATTATCTAGTAAGTTTATTGGCTACTAGATTGTCTGCGCGAAAAGGAGTGATAAATGCGTGGAGTTTTTAAAACGCTTGGATGAATTTCGTTCGAAGGAAAAGAGTTTGGTATGGGAAGGCACATTTCAGGATTACCTATCCATTATTAAGGAAAAACCCTATGTAACTCAGTTAGCCCATGCACGCATCTATAACATGATTAAAGAAGCCGGATATGAAGAAACAGAAAGGGGCAAAACCTATAAGTTTTTTTCTAAAGAGATATTTGGTTTAGATGGACCCCTTGAGAAGCTTGTTGAGGAATACTTTCACCCTGCTGCAAGAAGATTGGATGTACGTAAACGAATTCTTTTGCTTATGGGGCCTGTCAGCGGTGGCAAGTCTACCCTGGTGTCTATGCTAAAGCGGGGCTTGGAACAGTTTAGCTGGGCAGACAAAGGGGCCATTTATGGTATCAAAGGTTGCCCTATGCATGAGGAGCCGCTGCATTTAATTCCTAAAGAATTAAGGGCAGAGTTTGAAAAGGAATATGGAGTATATATCGAGGGCGAGCTTTGCCCCTCTTGTAGAATGAGATTGGAAACTGAGTATCATGGAAGATTGAAAACTTCCCGGTAGAAAGGGTCTTCCTTTCGGAAGATAACCGGATTGGCATAGGGACATTTACCCCCTCGGATCCAAAATCCCAGGATATTGCTGACCTTACCGGAAGTATTGATTTTTCTACCATTGCTGAATATGGTTCAGAATCTGATCCCAGGGCCTACAGATTTGATGGTGAGTTAAATATATCAAACCGGGGTCTGATGGAGTTTCAGGAAATGTTAAAGTGTGATGAAAAATTTCTCTGGAACCTACTATCATTGTCCCAGGAAGGTAACTTCAAGGCGGGAAGATTTGCCTTAATCTATGCGGATGAAATGATCATCGCCCACACCAACGAAAACGAATACCGGACCTTTATCAGCAACAAGAAAAATGAAGCCCTGCAGTCAAGGATTATTGTCATGAAAATCCCTTACAATCTTAGAGTCAGAGACGAAGTAAAGATATATGAAAAATTAATTAAACAAAGTGATTTAAGCTCAATTCATATTGCGCCCCACGCCCTGAGGGTGGCCAGTATATTCTCAGTATTATCACGTCTTAAGGACTCTAAGAAACAGGGTATGGATATAGTCAAGAAAATGAAGCTGTATGACGGAGAAGATGTGGAGGGCTTCAAGCAAAAGGACATTAAAGAGTTATTAAATGAGGTTGTTGATGAGGGGATGAGTGGTGTTGATCCTAGATATGTAATTAACCGCCTCTCTTCAGCCTTGATTAGAACTAATACCCAGTGCATTAATCCCTTGGACGTTTTACGTGCATAAAGGATGGACTTGACCAGCACGCGTCTATAACGCCAGAAGAAAAGGAAAGACTGCTTAACTTCATATCAATAGCTAGAAAAGAATATGATGAAATGGCCAAAAAGAAATACAGAAGGCCTTTGTATATTCCTTTGAAGAATCAGCCGGGTATTGTTTAATAACTACTTAGATAATGTAGAGGCATTTTGCAATGGTGTCAAAATTAAGGATCCCATCACCGATGAGGAAATGGATCCCGATGAAAAGTTAATGCGCTCAATTGAAGAGCAGATTGGCATTTCTGAAAATGCTAAGAAAGCATTCAGGGAGGAAATTTTGATCCGTCTGTCAAGCTATGCCAGGAAGCAAAAGAAATTTAACTATAATAGCCATGACAGGCTTAGGGAAGCCATCGAGAAGAAACTCTTTGCTGATTTAAAAGATATAGTTAAAATTACAACCTCCAGCAAGACCCCCGATGGGGAACAGCTAAAACGTATCAATGAAGTAAGTGCAAGACTAATTGCCGAACATGGCTATTGTCCTGTTTGCGCTAATGAATTATTAAAGTATGTTGGCAGTCTGTTAAGCCGCTAGGAGTGAGGACTGTGGAATATTCTTTTACCATAACAAGGGAAGACTGGTCCCTGCACCGGAAAGGGGAAGTGGATCAGCAGAGGCATAAAGAAAAGGTTAGAGAAGCCATCAAAAAAATCTGGCTGATATAGTAACTGAGGAAAGTATTATCCTCTCTGACGGACGAAGGGTGGTTAAAATACCCATTCGTTCCCTAGAACAATATCGCTTTAGGTATGATAGCAGGAAGCAAAAGCATGCTGGGCAGGGAGACGGTAAAAGTCAAGTTGGAGACGTTTTAGGCAGTGAGCAACAGCCAGCCCCGGGTAAAGGACCAGGGGCCGGTGAGCTGCCGGGACAGGATTACTACGAGGCAGAGGTTACAATAGACGAAGTAGCACAATTACTATTTGACGATTTGAGCCTGCCGAATTTAGAAGAGAAAAAGAATAAAAAATTAGCCTCTGAAACAGTAGAGTTTAGAGATGTGCGGAAACACGGTATCCAAAGCAATATTGATCGAAAAAGAACCATCCTGGAAGTCATAAAAAGGAATGCCTTAAGCGGCAGTCCTGGATTACATGGTATAACCCCCGAGGATTTAAGATATAAAACTTGGGAAATTACGCCAAAGTTTGAATCCAGTGCCGTGGTACTTGCCATGATGGATACATCTGGCTCAATGGGACCCTTTGAAAAGTATATTGCCAGAAGCTTTTTCTTCTGGATGGTAAAGTTCCTGCGCACTAAATATGAAAGTGTGGAAATTGTTTTCCTGGCTCACCATACTGAGGCCCGAGAGGTGACAGAAGAGGAATTCTTTACTAAAGGAGAGAGCGGAGGCACCAGGTGTTCCTCAGTATACAAGCTGGCCCTGGAATTGATAGATAACCGCTATCCCTTGCAGGACTACAATATATACGCTTTTCATTTCTCAGATGGAGATAATTTAACAAGCGACAATGAACTCTGTATTCGCTTGATTGACCAACTGCTGCTTAGGTGTAAATTAGTGGGCTATGGAGAAATTGAGGGGCCCTATTACTATACCAGTACCCTTAACTCCTATTTCAAAAGAATAACAAACTCACGCTTTGTTAGTGTAAGTATAAGGGATAAATCGGGTGTCTATCCTGCTTTAAAGTCATTCTTTAAAAATCCCGACCCAAAGGGAGGCTAGCCTATGACCACCCAGGCCTTGCAAGAATTACAACAGCTTGAAGAAGCGATTCCCAAAATATTAGAAATCGCCAAGGGGTTTGGTCTGGATTTTTATCCAATGAGATTTGAAATTTGCCCCGGTGATATTATCTATACCATTGGTGCCTATGGTATGCCGACACGTTATACCCATTGGTCCTTCGGTAAATCCTACCACAGGATGAAAACCCAATATGATTATAATCTCAGCAGAATATATGAGATGGTGGTAAACTCAGATCCATGCTATGCATTTTTGCTGGAGGGGAATACAATAATTCAGAACAAGATGGTAGCAGCCCATGTTCTAGGACATTGTGATTTTTTCAAGAATAACACCTACTATTCTGCAACCAATCCTAAGGATATTATTGAATCTATGTCTGTTGCTGCGGATCGATTTCGCAGATATGAAATGTCCCAGGGACAGAGAAAGGTAGAGGCCTTTATAGATTCTGTAATGTCCGTTCAGGAACATATAGATCCCCATCGCAAAATAAAGAGAAAAGAAACTAGAAATGCTAGAAGTAAGGGCTGCTGTTCTCATGATAAGCTGGAAACTCCCTATGACGATTTATGGGATTTAGATAAATCAAAGCACCAATGCAGCTGCAGTGGAGGGTGTACTAAGAAACATGCCAAGACTCCTGAACAACCCGAAAAGGATATCCTGCTATTCATCATGGAAAACTCGAAGGATCTTCAGGAGTGGCAGTTGGATATCATTTCAGTACTGAGGGATGAGATGCTATATTTTTGGCCCCAAATGCAAACAAAAATAATGAACGAGGGTTGGGCCACCTACTGGCATTTGCGAATAATGAGAAATTTGGATTTGTCCGAGGCAGATGCCATAGAATTTGCAAAGATGAATGCCGGTGTAATATTACCCTCTAGAAATAGTATTAATCCATATTTCCTGGGTCTAAAAATGTTTGAAGATATTGAAAAGAGATGGGATAAAGAATTTGGTGAGGGAGCAGGAAGGGAAAAAATATTTGAAATAAGAGAGATGGATAACGATACGTCCTTCCTTAGAAATTACTTAACTAAAGATTTAGTTGAAGAACTGGATTTATATCTTTACAGGAGAATCGGCAATGAATGGAAAATTGTTGAAAAGAATTGGAAAACAATTCGGGATCACTTGGTATCCAGCATGACAAATGCCGGATTTCCTGTAATAGTTGTGGAGGACGGCGATTATGGAAGGCGGGGGGAACTCTATTTACGGCATGCCTTTGAAGAAAGGGAGCTTGACATCAAATATTTGGAAAACACACTGTCCCATGTGTTTAATCTATGGAGCAGGCCGGTACACCTAGAAACAAAAATTGACAATAAGCCAGTTCTTTTTACCTTTGATGGGGAGAAGAGCGGTAGGAAGTTTATTTAAACCCGAATATAGGTAGTTTTTCGAAATACTGAAAACCCGGATTTTTTCCGGGTTTTAATATGTTTATATACCGGGGGTATAATAAATAAAAAACAACGGAGTGGTTGTTATGAGGCCTTTGTGGAAAGGGGCAGTAAGTTTTGGACTGGTCTATGTGCCGGTTAAAATGTATGCTGCCACAGAAAAAAAGAATATAAAGTTTAATTATCTCCATGAGAAATGCAAGACCCCTATTCAGTACCGACGTTACTGCCCTTATTGTGATGCTGAGGTGGAAAATGAGCAAATAGTGAAGGGCTATGAGTATGAAAAGGGAAAGTATGTAGTCATTAGGGATGAGGATTTTGAGCATATACCAGGAGAGGCCACCAGGAGTATAAATATTATTGACTTTGTTAACTTGACCGATATTGACCCATTGTTCTTTGATAAGGGCTATTATTTGGCACCAGGGATGGCGGACAGAAGGTATATGAGCTGCTAAAAAATCCATGGATGAGACAGGAAAAGTAGCCATTGCCAAGGTGGTCATTCGTAATAAGGAGTCCCTGGCGGCCTTAAGAATAGCTGATGGGATACTGACCATGAGCACAATGTTTTACCCGGATGAAGTGAGAAAACCCACGGGTATTCCAGAACTGGACTACAATGTGTCAATCCATGATAATGAGTTGAAAATGGCCGTTAATTTAATCAATAACCTATCAGCTGCCTTTCAGCCGGAAAAATATACCGATGAATATAGACAGGGACTGATGGAAGTGATTCAAGCTAAAGTTGCCGGTGAAGGAGTAGAGGTGGCTGCTGTGCCTCAAACGGAAAAGGTTGTTGATTTAATGGCTGCTCTAAAGGCCAGTATAGAATTAGCTGAACAGGAGCGGGGTACGGTTAAAAAGAAGGGGACAAGAAAGAAAGCTGCGGGGGCCTAGGGGGTGTGGTTATTGGACCAATTACCAAGATCAAACCAATGTTGGCCACTACTGCGGAGCCCTTTGACAGTCAAGACTACCTTTATGAAATCAAATGGGATGGTTACCGGGGGCTTGCCTATTTGGGTCAGCAAACAACTATTCTATCAAGGAATCAGTTGGATTTAACACCCAGGTTTCCCGAGCTCCAGGGATTGCATTTAAGGGCAAGAGAAAAACCAACCATCCTGGATGGCGAAATTGTAGTTTTAAAGGAAGGTAAACCTTCCTTTAGCTCATTACAAGCCAGGGGTAAAATAAGTGATCCCCTCCGAATAAATAGACTAGCCAGGCAGTTACCGGCTATATTTATTGCCTTTGATATACTATATGTGGCCGGCAGGGATGTTACCAGACTTACTGTAACTGAACGCAAGGAAATTCTAGAACGAATAGTTGAGCAGGGACCTGAATTGATTATTTCCCAATCAGTTATAGGGTCGGGAGTACAATTCTTTAAGCAGGTAACAAAGTCAGGGTTAGAAGGAGTTATGGCCAAAAGAATAGACAGCCCCTATTTGCCAGGAAAAAGATCCGGTTATTGGAAAAAGATTCGGGTAATAAAAAGTGCCGATTTAGTAATCTGTGGGTGGGAGAAGGGGGAAGGCAAAAGGCACCTTGGCTCTCTTATACTTGCGGGCTATTTCAAAGATGGCTGGTATTATAACGGCAAAGTAGGTACAGGTATGTCCCGCAAGGAAGAGCTTTTGTTGCTGGAGAAATTAAAGCCCCTGGAAATTAGCAAACCGGTATTTGACCCGCCAAGGGTGAGTTTAAACAGCCATACTGGGTTAAACCTGTATTGGTTTGTGAGGTAAATTATTCCGAAATAAGCCCGGATAATAGATTAAGACACCCAAGCTATAAAGGTTTAAGACATGACAAAAGTCCTGCTGACTGTAAACCACTAGAGTTTAAAACCACAACTCTAGTATAGGGTTGTGGTTCTCAGATTGTCAAGAAACTACCTATATTCGGGTTTTAATAATCCCTCACGACTCCTCTCTCCGCAGTGGACAGCGCTAATCGCTTGCTTCGGGCGAAAATGGGCCGCCTTCGAGTAAACATC
>AWVY01000014.1 GCA_004143605.1 Desulforamulus aquiferis | reverse complement strand
CGTAACAAGGTAGCCGTATCGGAAGGTGCGGCTGGATCACCTCCTTTCTAAGGAGTACCTTGAGCCTTARGYTCAAGAAACTCTGGTCGATCATTTATCATCTACCTGTTTAGTTTTGAGAGACCTTCTCGAGGTTCGAGGTTCGGAATTCGAAGTTCGAAAAAGAACCCAACTAGAGAAGTACTCTAAAATCAACCAGAAACTTCCGGTTGATTTTAAGACTCTCAGAGAGTAAAATCATAAATCCGGGAAGCACGGGGACGGTTCTCCTGCTTCCGAGAAAATTGTTCCTTGAAAACTGAACAGCAAACAAGTAAAGCGTCGTAGTAAATACAATTTGCAGGATACAGCAATGTAGCCGAGCAAATGAGATGCGAGAAGTGAGAGGTTGGAAGTGGGAAATGCCGCGGAAAACATTAAGCTAATTACATCTCGAAAAGCAAGAAAAGYAAGTAGGTCAAGAAGAAAAGGGCACATGGTGGATGCCTTGGCGCTAAGAGCCGAAGAAGGGCGTGGAAAGCTGCGAAAAGCCACGAGGAGCCGCAAGCAGGCGTTGATCCGTGGATACCCGAATGGGGCAACCCGGCGGAGCAAAACTCCGTCACCCTATGCTGAACACATAGGCATAGAGGAGGGCACCCGGGGAACTGAAACATCTAAGTACCCGGAGGAARAGAAAGAAACATCGAACCCCCAAGTAGCGGCGAGCGAAAAGGGGCGAGCCTAAACCAGAATTCTTCGGAAATCTGGGGTTGCGGGACCTTCATCACGTRATTGCTAGTCCTAGTCGAAGCCACCTGGAAAGGTGCTGCACAGAAGGTAAAACACCTGTAGACGAAAGGACGAAGATTGCAGAAGGAATCCCAAGTACTGCGGGACACGAGAAACCCCGTGGGAATCAGGGGGGACCACCCCCCAAGGCTAAATACTCTTAGCGACCGATAGTGAACAAGTACCGTGAGGGAAAGGTGAAAAGCACCCCGGGAGGGGAGTGAAAAAGAACCTGAAACCGTGTGCCTACAAGCTGTCGAAGGGCGTTAAAAGCCTGACGGCGTACTTTTTGTAGAACGGACCGGCGAGTTACATCTAACGTGCAGGTTAAGGCAGGAAAGCCGGAGCCGAAGCGAAAGCAAGTCTTAATAGGGCGCAATGTACGTTGGAGTAGACCCGAAACCTGGTGATCTACCCATGTCCAGAGTGAAGCTTTAGTAAAATAAAGTGGAGGCTCGAACCGACCTTCGTTGAAAAGGAGGCGGATGAGGTGTGGGTAGGGGTGAAATGCCAATCGAACCAGGAGATAGCTGGTTCTCCCCGAAATAGCTTTAGGGCTAGCCTCGGTATAAGATTAGCGGAGGTAGAGCACTGAATGGGCTAGGGGCCTTCACGGGTTACCGAACCCAATCAAACTCCGAATGCCGCATAATTATAACCGGGAGTCAGACTGCGGGTGCTAAGATTCGTAGTCAAAAGGGAAACAGCCCAGACCAACAGCTAAGGTCCCAAAGACAGGCTAAGTGGAAAAGGATGTGGGGTTGCACAGACAACCAGGATGTTGGCTTAGAAGCAGCCACCATTTAAAGAGTGCGTAATAGCTCACTGGTCAAGTGGCCCTGCGCCGAAAATGAAACGGGGCTAAGCCTGGCACCGAAGCTTTGGAATGATGAATGTCATTGGTAGGGGAGCGTTCCTATTGCGTTGAAGCAGTACCGTGAGGAGCTGTGGAGTGGTAGGAAGTGAGAATGCCGGTATGAGTAAGCGAAAAGGCAGGTGAGAATCCTGCCCGCCGAAAACCTAAGGTTTTCTGGGGAAGGTTCGTCCGCCCAGAGTAAGTCGGGACCTAAGCCGAGGCCGCAAGGCGTAGGCGATGGACAATCGGTTGAGAATCCGATACCACCAAATACCGTTTGAGTGAAGGAGTGACGCAGGAGGGTAAGTCAAGCCAGCGGTTGGAAAAGCTGGTCCAAGCCCGTAGGGTAAGAGATAGGCAAATCCGTCTCTTGTAAAGCCTGAGAGGTGAAGGGGAGCGAAAACAAGTAGCGAAGTGGCTGATCCCAAACTGCCAAGAAAAGCTTCTAGCGAGGTAAAAGGTGCCCGTACCGCAAACCGACACAGTAGGTGGGGTGAGAATCCTAAGGCGCGCGAGAGAACCCTCGTTAAGGAACTCGGCAAAATGACCCCGTAACTTAGGGAGAAGGGGTGCCTCGGTATCGTGACAGTTTAACTACTTGAGCGAGAAGAGGCCGCAGAGAAAAGGCCCAAGCGACTGTTTACCAAAAACACAGGTCCCTGCTAAAGCGAAAGCTGACGTATAGGGCTGACGCCTGCCCGGTGCTGGAAGGTTAAGGGGAAGTGTTAGACGCGAGTCGAAGCAGAGAACCGAAGCCCCAGTAAACGGCGGCCGTAACTATAACGGTCCTAAGGTAGCGAAATTCCTTGTCAGGTAAGTTCTGACCCGCACGAAAGGCGTAACGATTTGGCACTGTCTCAACGAGGGGCTCGGTGAAATTGTAATGACGGTGAAGATGCCGTCTACCTGCGACAGGACAGAAAGACCCCGTGGAGCTTTACTGTAGCTTGACATTGGGTTTTGGTATTTGATGTACAGGATAGGTGGGAGACTTAGAAGTAGGTACGCCAGTACTTATGGAGTCACCGTTGGGATACCACCCTTTAAGTATTGAAATTCTAACTTTAGTCCATGAAGCTGGATTGAGGACAGTGTCAGGTGGGCAGTTTGACTGGGGCGTCGCCTCCCAAAAGGTAACGGAGGCGCCCAAAGGTTCCCTCAGCGCGGGTGGAAATCGCGCGTAAGAGTGTAAAGGCAGAAGGGAGCTTGACAGCGAGACGTACAGGTCGAGCTGGTACGAAAGTAGGGCTTAGTGATCCGGCGGTTCTGAGTGGAAGGGCCGTCGCTCAACGGATAAAAGCTACCCCGGGGATAACAGGCTTATCTCCCCAAGAGTCCACATCGACGGGGAGGTTTGGCACCTCGATGTCGGCTCATCGCATCCTGGGGCTGTAGTAGGTCCCAAGGGTTGGGCTGTTCGCCCATTAAAGCGGTACGTGAGCTGGGTTCAGAACGTCGTGAGACAGTTCGGTCCCTATCCGTCGCAGGCGCAGGAAACTTGAGAAGAGCTGTCCCTAGTACGAGAGGACCGGGATGGACGGACCGCTGGTGTACCAGCTATCGTGCCAACGGTAGTGCTGGGTATCTATGTCCGGAAGGGATAAGCGCTGAAAGCATCTAAGCGCGAAGCCTCCTTCAAGATGAGGTTTCCCACTACGCAAGTAGGTAAGACCCCATGAAGACTACATGGTAGATAGGCCGGGGGTGTAAGGGCAGCAATGCCTGCAGCCGACCGGTACTAATAGGTCGAGGTCTTGACCTAACTCGAAGTTCGAACTAAGAAAAATATATACGACGATTACTTAAAGCTGTTCAGTTTTGAAGGAACACATAAATTGGATATATGCTTGAGGTAAGACCCAAGAGGAATGCTTGGATCGAACCTCGAATGACGAACATCGAATATCGAATTTCTGGTGGCGATACCGGAGGGGGTACACCTGTTCCCATCCCGAACACAGCAGTTAAGCCTCCAGGGCCGATGGTACTCGGGGCGCAAGCCCCTGGGAGAGTAGGTCGTCGCCAGAGTAATTTTACAAAACCCGCTGTCTTTTGATTAAGAYRGCGGGTTTCTTAATGTTTTAAGTGAGTMAAAAAATCATCTCTGTTAGTCAAAAAATTGCTATTAGTGAATAAAAATGAACATAATTTCAAAACCTAAGTCTGTGATTTCTTTTAATAATAATATAAAGGGGGTAATTGTATGCCGGATGTTCACTGCACTGTAAATACCTGTAAATATTGGGAGGCACGCAATTTGTGTAATGCACAACAAATTGTGGTACAAAGTGATGGTCACGGGGGCTTTTCACCTAACGCTCAACTAGAGCAACTATCCGCAACTCCCGCAGCCAATATTGCTGAAACTTGCTGCCAGACATTTAAAAACGCAAAGGGTTAAGGAAAAGGCACCTCCGGGTGCCTATTTATTTTGAGTGATAAATAATTGCTTACGAAAAATCAATATATAATTACTATTGCAATTAACAGGAAGAAAGGGTATTATACCTTTTGTTCAATAAAATGCGAAGGATTGAGTTTTATGAATGTAAATCTTGCGTCAATGATAGACCATACTTTGTTAAAGCCGAATACAACATTTGAACATATTGAAAAGCTATGTAAAGAAGCAAAGGTATATGGGTTTGCCTCAGTTTGTGTTAATCCTTGCTATGTCCCCCTGTCAGTGGAGCTACTCAAGGATTCTAACGTCAAGGTCTGTACAGTTATTGGTTTTCCTCTAGGTGCTAATACTACAGCTGTGAAAATATATGAAGCTCAAAATGCCATCCAAATGGGGGCAGATGAGCTTGATTATGTAGTTAATGTGGGTTATGTATTTGACAATAGATTTGACCTTGTAAAAAAAGAAATGGAAGAGTTTGTGACCTTGCGTTCCACTAGCTCAAAAAAGCTGGTAATAAAAATAATCCTAGAGACCTGTTATCTAAATGAGGAGCAAATAATTAGGCTATGCGAAATGGCAAGGGAGACTGGGTTAGATTTTGTTAAAACATCTACTGGATTTGGTACTGGTGGGGCGAACATTGAACATATAAAATTAATGCGTAGCATTGTAGGTACCCATGTTGGTGTTAAAGCTTCAGGGGGCATAAAGAATTATCAAGATTCTATTGCAATGGTAGAGGCCGGAGCAAATAGAATTGGGACCAGTTCGGGGATCACTATAGTTGAAATATAATAAATGCTGTATGAGGTCAGGAGCTACTCCTGACCTCATACATTTAGGACCATTTTAAACTTCATTGTACCGAAGGAGTTGAGGTTTTAGTTGGATTGGTATCATTTTGATTGTTTCTAGCACTTCGAAAGCCAAGTTCACCCATTTCATACATGAACTTGGTTTTGCTTTTATGATCATCACCCAACAGTCCAAGCTTTTCGTTTTTCTCAGACATCTTAAAACCTCCCATCGGTTTTTAGTCGGTCCGAATTTATTATTTCGCAGGTATTCAAAACTTATTAAGCACAAAAACAAGTGTCTCCTTAAATACATAAAAAATAAACGTAAATTTAATATAGTATTATAAACTGACTTTACAAAGGTCTTTTATAATGGTGCAAAAATATCATTCAGGAAAGGGGAAACTGGTTTTGCGTATTGCCATTTTCACTGATACCTTCCTTCCGCAAATAAACGGGGTTGCTCGCACCATTGGGAGACTTGCAGATACCCTAACTAGAAATAATATTCCCTGTGTGGTTATCACTCCGGAAACAAAATTCCAGGGGCAGCGAAACTATGAGTTATTAGTTTCTCCAGGTTTGAGTCTACCCTTCTATCCTGAGTGTCTGTTATCCATACCAAACTACACTGAGACCTTTCAAAAACTTAATAGTTTTAAACCAGACCTTATTCATGTGGCAACCGAATTTTCCATGGGTATTTGTGGCTTGAAATATGCTTCCACTACCGGGTTGCCCATTGTAAGTTCATACCACACCAATTTTCCTCAATATCTCTCCTATTATAAATTAGAAATAATTGCCATACTAGCCTGGAAGTATCTACGTTGGTTTCATAATATGTGCCTCAAAAGCTATTGTCCTTCAAAATCTACTCTGAAACTGTTAAAGCAGCAGGGAATAAAAAATCTGGAAATATGGGGCCGAGGTGTTGATACCGAACTTTATAATCCGGCTAAGTTTGACTTTTCTTTTAGAAAAAGGTTTGGACAGAATAAAAAATTGCTTCTTTATGTGGGACGTCTAGCACCCGAAAAGAACATAGATATATTAATGAAATCCTTCAGATGCTAAATAAAAAGCATCGAAATAGCCATTTGGTCATTGTTGGAGATGGTCCATTAAGACAGAAATTGGAGCAGTTAGCACCACCAAATGTAACATTTACCGGATATCTTCATGGGGATGAATTGTCTAGGGCCTATGCCTCAAGTGATATATTTGTATTTCCTTCAACAACTGAGACCTATGGTAACGTTGTATTAGAAGCCATGTCTTCAGGACTTCCTGTGGTAGCAGCCTTCTCGGGGGGAGTGAGGGAAAACCTGGTAAACAGGATAAACGGACTTGCCTGCAGTCCACGCAACGTTATGGATATGGTTACAGCAATGGAACGGCTAATTACAGACGAAACTTTAAGAAAAGAGTTATCACTTCAGGCAAGGGACCATGCCATGACAAAGTCCTGGGATACCATATTTAATAAATTAATCCTGAGTTATCAGGAGATTGTTTGTTTACACAATAAAGTTACAGCTTAGCTTAAGGTATAAATTCAAAGGAGTTTTAGGTAAAGTTAAGACTATTCTAATGAGTCGTTTATAAAGGATTAACATTAGTATCTTATAATGACTATAGCTTATGGCTTTAGCCGAATGGAATGCGCATAAGGCATATGTAGAGTACATATATAGGTGATATGGTCTAGGGGTATTTAAAATAGTTGGTGAGGTGGGCAAGTGCTTAATTTCGTGATGTCCCTCAGGAACTTATCGGTCAGCAGTTACACTAAAGCTCATCTGCCCCAGTTGCCGACTCAAATTGTACTGGGAGCTGGTGCAACTCATCTTTTTTGCAACCTTCAAGCCATTGAAATACTTCGAAATGATAATCATTTAAGGGCAGCTAATTTGTTTAGCCACTTTATAAATCAACTGGAGGCAGGGGTAATTTGGGCCGACAAGGGTTTTAAGAGTTTATCCCACCATTATCATCCCGAGACCTCTTCCGGCAAATGGCACTGGTTTAATGCCAGCACTGTATTTGAAGAATATTTTGAGCAAGCAATTAGCCATTGGAAGAGCAAGAAACATGAAGGAGCCATGTTTTATCTAGGTGCCGCCAGCCATCTGTTGCAGGATATGTGTGTGCCACATCACTCCCGCTGTGTTATCCTGGATGGACACCAGGAATATGAGCATTGGGCTGAAGAGCATAGGAATGAATATCGTGTTTATGAGAAGGGGCTTTACCAAAAATGACTTGTCCAAGGGATTGGATACATCACAATGCGTCATGCTCCTTTAATTTTTTTCATCTTGTAAAGGCAGGTATTTCAGAGGAATCCTATCACCAGGCAACACAAGCCCTACTTCCCCTAGCCCAGCAAAGCACCAGTGGTTTTTGGTTATATTTTTACGAAATGATACTTGAATAAGGGGTGAGATAATTGACAAAGGAAGTCATAGATAAAATTCTTGATGAAATAGGATTGGAGGAAATAAAGAAAGACAAGGAAATAGGGAGAGAGAGTTAAGGCCGAAGGAGTTTAGAGTTTAATTCCTTTGGCCTTATGTTTTAGGGTTAATTCATTTCCTCAAAGTGTCCGGTAATAAGGTAAATTACTTCCTCGCCAATATTTGTGGCGTGGTCTGCAATACGTTCCAAATAACGGCATACAAACAGCAGGGATGTTGCCTGCCTAATAGTTTCAGGATCGTTCTCCATGAATACTATCAATTCCTCATATACCTCACGGAAATAGTAGTCTACATCATCATCATAAAGACACATCTTTCTGGCCTTATCCTGGTCATGGTTTACATAGGCATCAAGACCGTCCTTAATCATTAGCTGGGTTAATCGAGCCATCTCATTAATCTTGGTTAGTGGTTTTATTAATTTCTTGTCTCCTAGTTTAAGGGCAATTTTGCTAATATCAACAGCATGGTCGGCCATTCGTTCAAGGCTAATGATTATCTTTAAACCTGTGGTTGCCATTCTAAGGTCCTTTGCGATGGGCTGCTGCGTGGCAATAATTTTAATAATGGTATATTCGATATCACTAAACATCTCGTCGATAGCATCGTCCCCATCAATAACTTCTTGAGCTAAGGCAACGTCCTGGCAGGTTAATGCTTTTACCGACTTATAGATAGCAATTTCAACCATACTGGCCATCCTTAAAATATGCTGTTGCAAATGATTTAATTGACGATCAAAGGAGAAACGCGTTGACAATATTTCCAAGCCTCCCAAAAAGTAAGTGTAAAAAAATAAGAACACTATCAAATGATTATCATTTACAAGTGCCTTAATAAACCTTAAATAACAGAATGACATCAAGTATAAAATGATGTCTATGTTTGCAAGGATTCATTCTTATTATTAAGGTTGTATAGACTTGTTAACGGCCAAGTATTTTCATTCGTAGTCTTATTTTCTTACTCATTATAAAGAGCAAATGTTAGGAATAGATGAATAAATTATAAAGATATTATTAATAAATTATAGATGGGGTTTTTCCTTGCCATTATGAATTGCTTTTGTTTTCAATTTCATTTTTTAAGGCCAGCATTTTCAAATCTAAGGAGGCTACAATCTCAGCAGCTTCTTTAAGGCTACATTGTATGGGGGAGGGTATACCCTTATTGTATTTATAGTAAATTTTGTGTTCTAAGCTGGCCCAAAAATCCATGGCTATGGTTCTAATCTGTATCTCTACCGTATGAAGCTTTGCCCCAACAGATAAAAAAACAGGGATTTCTATAACTGCATGAATACTTTGATAACCATTTGGTTTTGGATTTTTCACATAATCTTTTATTTCCAGTAGTTTTATATCGTCTTGTAAACAAATCATATCCAGAATTTTGTAAATATCTGGGGTAAAGGAGCAAATTACCCGAATGCCGGCAATATCACGAATCTGGGAATTGGCATTTTCAAAACTAACTTCTAGGTTCTTATTCTTCAATTTATTAATAATACTGTCTGGAGTTTTTAGTCTTGTTTTAATGTGTTCTATTGGATTATAGTCATGAATTATATGAAATTCTTCGTTCAAAATATTTAGCTTTGTTCGAACTTCATCCAAAGCAAATTTATAACCAATCAAGAATTTAGCCCATTCCTTCAATTTACTGTCAATAATTGTTTCCCCCATGTTATACCCCTTCTTTAAAGAAAATCATTCACTCCTAATGTGTACCTTCCAAAGTAATTTTATTTCTATATTAAGGTGAAAGCTCAAGGCTATAACCCCTTAAAGGAATTTTATAGTAGAGATTGAATATTATTCAATAGTTGCTATACGAAAGGAGATAACCTTCTCAAACTATGCAATATGAAAGCATGACAAAAGAACAGCTAATTGCTAAGATAAATGAGCTACAGCAGAAATTGCAAAACCAGGAAATGAAAAATAATAATCTAAATAATTTATTAAACAGTGCAAATAATTCTTTCCTTGAATTTAATAAAGACTGGAAATATGCTCTATTAAGTGAGGCAGAAGAGCAAGTAAGAATCTCTAATGAACGATTTGCCAAAGCATTTAATGCCAATCCTGCTGCCTCAGCCATAACAAGGTTAAAGGACGATATAATTGTTGATGTTAATGACAGTTTCTTAAAACTATTTGGATATTCCCGTGAAGAAGTGATAGGGGTTACTCCAACTATTCTTGGCACGTGGATAGAATCAGAGGCCCGACTTGAAATGCTTAGTATGTTAAAGAAGCAGGGACAAGCTGATAGTATAGAAATTGATATACGAAAAAAGTCAGGAGAAAGGGCTACTGTGATATTATCAACTGCGTTAATCGAACTTGGCGGAGACGAGCACATTGTAGGCTCAATGGTTGATATATCAGAAAGAAAAGTATTAGAGAAACAGCTGAAGCAAACAAACCAGAAAATGTTTAATATTCTTGATGGTATCACCGAAGGTTTTTTTGCTTTAGATAGAGAAGGGCAGTTTACCTATGTAAATAAACATCAATGTTTAGCCCTTAATAAAAAAAGAGAAGAAGTGTTGGGTAAGAGTATATGGCAGCTATTTCCAAAGTCCCTAAATTCGAAACTATATAAGGAATATCATAAGGCTATGACAGAACGGATACCTGTACAATTTGAGATGACTTCTGTCTATGAAGATGCTTACTATGAAATTCGTGCCTTTCCATATGATGATGGAATCTCTGTCTTTATAAAAAATATTACTGAGAAAAAGAAATACCAAAAGGAGATTTCCAGACTAAGCTATTTAAATCTTATCGGTCAGATGGCTGCCGGCATAAGCCATGAAGTTCGTAATCCCTTGACAACCGTGAGGGGATTTCTGCAGATGCTGCGAGGTAAGGATGAATGCTCTAAGTTTAACGATTATTTTGAATTGATGATTGAAGAGCTTGATCGTACCAACTCCATCATTACAGAATATCTTTCCATGACCAAGAGTAAATCAGAGGAACTTGAAATGCAAAACCTAAACACCATTGTGGAGACCATCTTACCCCTAATTCAAGCAGATGCAGTTGGTCAAGATAAGTATGTGGAAAGTGAATTGCACGATATTCCAGACATACTATTAGATAGTAAAGAAATACGTCAATTAATATTAAACCTTTGCCGAAATGGCCTGGAATCAATGGGGCGGGGCAAGCGCTTAAAAATCATAACCAGCAGGAAGATAATTGTGTGGTTCTTGGGATTCAGGATCAGGGAGAGGGTATTACTGGAGAGGTATTGGAGAAATTAGGCACACCATTCTTTACTACTAAAACGGAAGGGACTGGATTGGGGCTGGGAATATGCTATAGTATTGCTTCCCGGCATAATGCAATAATAGATATTAAAACAGGTGAAGAGGGAACAACCTTCTTTGTTAGGTTTAAATTGTAGTGTAATGTGTGCATTTTATAAAAGCTTTACCAACTCCTTGGATATAGCTAGCCGCTGTGCAGAAGAATTAGAGTGCGGCGGGTTATAATCAATGATGCCTCAGCATTCCGAGCGGATCTCATGCCCTATGGCGGTTGGAAAGAGAGTGGAACCGGAAAAGAAGGGCCACGTTATGCCATAGAGGAAATGACCAGGGAAAAAGTAGTGGTATTGAAGTTATAAGGTAAATAATGAACTAGTTTGTTTCTTGACCTAGCCCTATGGTGTACTCCATAGGGCTTTATTAATAAGCAATTACTAGAAGATAATTATACTAAGTGGTATATTCTGATAAATATGTAAATGAAGATATAAAATGCTTTATCTCCTCCTTGAATCGTGTTATATTTTTAGTAATTAGTAACACAGACGGAGGGATGGGTATTGCCAAGCAAGGAGGTGTTGACCCGGTTTGGGGTCTCTATGCCCCAGGATTTAATTGAACAATTTGATAAATTAATTTCCGAGCGGGGGTATGATAGTCGATCAGAGGCTATCCGTGATCTGGTTCGCAAATCATTAATAGATCCGAATCATCTTCAGTCAACTAATATGGTTGCCGGGACTATCGTTATTATGTATAATCATCATTTCGTTGGCTTAACTAATTATCTTTTAGAATTACAACACGATTATCACCATGAAATAATTTCGACCATGCATGTTCACATAAATCACCATCAATGTTTAGAAATAATAGTGGTTCGGGGTGTTTTGGCAAAGTTAAGACAAATGCATCAAATGATACAAGTACAAAAGGGTGTCTTTTATGCTGAGCTATCTGTTACCTATGTAGATGAGCAGCAAACAGCACAGAAATGAAGCTGTAGTATTTAGAAGGTACATATTTTTTTAGGTATAAATACAAATTTCTAAGAAAGATACACCTTTAGGATAGGAGGAAAATAATGTTTAAAAAAAATATAATAACATTGGCATTTATGATCATCCTACTGGCAGTAACCGGGTGCAGCAATTCCAACAGTCAGGGTGAATCCAAGGAACAGCCTGCTGGCAAAAAAGTAGGAACCTTACAGTTCATGGCCAATGGTGAGGATTTCATCCGTGAGGGATTTATCTCAAAGGATGGCTGGGCACTCACCTTTGAGCATGTTTACGTTAATTTATCCGAGATAACCGCTTACCAGGCAGAACCACCCTATGATGCCCATAATGGAGGGGAGGTCACTGCCAAGGAAAAGGTAGCTCTGGCTGGAAGCCTTACGGTAGACCTGGCAGAAGGAGATGAGGATGCACACCGGTGCTGGCAGGTGAGTCTCAGGAAGCCCCATTGGCCACTATAACGCCATATCCTGGAAAATGACCAGGGCAATGGATGGCCCGGCCAAAGGCTATTCCCTTGTCATTGTAGGTCAAGCAGTAAAGGATGATAAAACCATCGACTTTGTACTTAAGGATGAGACTGAGTATAAATATACAGGTGGAGACTATGTGGGGGATGAGCGTAAAGGAGTGCTGCAGGAAGGCGGCACTGCAGATATAGAAATGACCTTCCATTTTGATCATATCTTTGGTGATATGGAAACTCCCGCTGATGATGAGCTGAATACCGGTGCCCTAGCTTTAAGCCCTTTGCCGACTTGGCCAATGATGGAAAGTTTGAGGTGGATATGACTACCCTGAAGGAAAAACTATCGGCTGAAGATTACAAAATGCTGGTGGACGTACTGCCTTCCCTGGGCCATGTGGGTGAAGGACATTGCCACGTAGAAGTTCAATAGTTATTTTTTATTCAAGTCTCCTGCCCCAACGATATTTCGGTGGGGCGGGAGTTTCGCTTCAAGGAGGCTAAGATGAATAAGTTATACCTCTTGACACTATCTATTATTATGCTGATGGCTACACCGGTCACAGCCTTCGCTCACGGGGTAAACATTACCTTCGAATCAACCAGTGCCATATATATTAAGGCAGCATATGACACAGGTGAACCTTTCAGTGAAGGGCAAGTGACCATCTTTGCCCCGGATAACCCGTCGGTTCCCTGGGCAACCGGCAAGGCAGATGAAAACGGTCACTATTACTTTACTCCCGACCCATCCAAGCCTGGCACATGGGATGTCCAGGTGCGCAGTGCGGGGCATGGAGGAATGGTTCATATACCTGTGGGGACCACACAGGCAGACATCGGTGGTGCCGGCTACACCGCCACACAAATTGTGCTGATGGGAGCTTGCGCCATCTGGGGGTTTGTAGGAACAGCTTTATTTTTCTCCAGGAGGAAAAGCTGATGCACATACCTGATGGTATATTACCAACTCTGTATGCTTGGCAGGCTACGCAGTCACCGGGGTTGCCACTTGGTACTCCCTGGGTAGAATAAACAGCCAGGATGACCCAAGGGAGGGAATTCCCAAAGCTTCCCTACTAGCGGCGGCTTTTATGGTGGCTCATGGATCCATATTCCCATCCCACCCACCAGTGTCCATCTGGTATTGATTGGCCTGATGGGGGCAATTTTGGGTTGCTATGCATTTCCAGCCATTCTTATTGGACTTTTTTTCCAAGCTGTCCTGTTTCAGCATGGAGGACTGACCACTCTGGGAATAAATGCTTCTGTTATGGGTATTTCAGCCCTCCTGGCCCACCATATTTTTCAGGCCCGCAACCTTTTTGCGTGGGATGGTAAAATCAAGCTATATGTTTTTGGGTTTATTGCGGGGGCCTTTGGTACAGGTATTGCCGCGGTAGTGATGTTTGTCATCCTGTTCAACACAATACCTGCTCACCTTGATGTGGCAGCAGAAAAGGCCGGTATCTATGCCTTAACCTTGGCCCATGTGCCCTGATGATTATTGAAGGACTTTTTACTGCCCTGGTGGTAATTTTCTTAAAAAGGGTCAAGCCAGAATTACTAAAGATGTAAATGGGGAGGCTTTAGAATGGATTTGTACGTGGATAAGTATGCCTACCTGAATACAGCTATACACCGCTGGGATCCTCGTTATAAACTGGTCTCTCTTATGACACTGGTGTTTTCCTTTTCCTTTGTTCAAGACATCAGGATGATCCCGATGATGTTAGGTATAAGTGCTATTCTTTACACCTTATCTCGCCTACCCTATTCGTATCTATTGTCCCGCTTGCGCCTGCCAGGCATCTTTATGCTGGCTACCCTTGTTATCTTGCCCTTTATGTCTGGAAAAGAGGTCCTTTTTCAGGCAGGACCTCTATCGATAAAGGTAGAGGGCTGCCTTGTCGCTCTATTGATCGCCTGTAAGTTTGTATCAATCCTGACCCTTGGCATAGTCCTATTTGGGACCACACCATTTATTACCACTGTTAAGGCAATGCGCTCCCTTGGTTTGCCCCCATTACTGGCTGATATGACACTTTTTGCTTATAGATATCTTTTTGACATAGGCGCTGACTTTAAAACCATGCAGACTGCCATGGGCTTGAGGGGCTTTCGAGGAGGCCTAAAAAGCATGGGTACTTTGTCATCTCTAGCTGGTACCATACTTGTTCGCAGCTATGAGCAGTCGGATCGAGTTTTTAAGGCCATGATTATGAGGGGTTACGGTCAGACTGTTTCTTACCGGGAAGATTTCCAGGCCTCCTATCAGAGAGGACTAGCTGGTTTAGTGGCATCACTGCTGGTGGCAGCTTCCTTTGTGGCAGTCCAGCTTTTATTAAAGGATATACTGGAGGTATTGATCTAATGGCAATTCACAAGATATTGCCGGATTCGATGATTTCCTCAGGCAAGGCTCTACAGACTGTGGGGCTTACGTATCATTATCACGGTAGGCCTCCGGTATTAACGGGCTTAGACCTTGAGATCCTGGAAGGGGAAAGGGTTGGGGTTATCGGACCCAATGGTGCAGGGAAGACAACTTTATTTATGCTGTGCTGTGGAGTTATTATGCCAACTTCGGGCGATATTCAATTGTTTGGAAAGCAGGTAAAAACAGGTGAGTTTCGACCAGAATTGGGCATGATATTTCAAAATCAGAACGACCAGATCTTCTGCCCTTCGGTTCAGGACGATGTTTCCTTCGGTCCCCAGAATTTGGGTTTGGACAGGAGTGAAGTAGAGGAGAGGGTAAAGGAGGCTTTCAAGATCACTGGCATTGGGGATCTTGCCCAGCGCCCCCCACACCATCTGTCTGGGGGAGAAAAACGTTTGGTGGCGATTGCCGGGGTACTGGCTATGCGTCCAAGGATGGTTATCTATGATGAACCAACTTCCAACCTGGATATTCGCTTTCGGAGGAGGTTAATTAATTTCTTGAAATCAACCACTAGGGAAACAATGCTCATAGCCTCCCATGACCTGGAATTTATCTTGGAGGTTTGCAACCGGGTTATCTTGCTTGACGGAGGAACTATTTCGGCAGATGGAATTCCCAGGGAAATCATGAGCAACCGAGAATTAATGGAAGCCCATGGTTTGGAGAAGCCTCACTCACTGATACCACATAAAGAAAACCATCATCTTGAGCATGAATAAACCCATGAGGTAAGCTTACTTTGGTGAGGAATAGGTTTCATGAAAATTGGGGGAATCTTTATGCTTTAGAAAAGGAGCAAAGGCAATAGAACCATATTTTAGCCAATCAATATTAGTGCCATATACAAGCTTACTTAAGACCGGGTTGTCTTCAGACCGGACTATAGTATCAAAGGTATCATCATCTATGGTGTCATAAAAGTTTCTATAGTTACTCATTATGTTTATGATCCTTTTATATTTCTGCACTAATTTATTATAATCCCTATTTTTAATAATAGCATAGGCTGCCATGGCTCCTGTGGCCATTGCAGTTGCAGCTCCAAGACCCAAAAAAGGGTCTAAGAAGCCGCCTTGATCCCCAACAAAAAGGCAGTTTCTCCATTGCTTACCCTCTGAATCTGCGCCACGTGTGTCCTCTCATATGTTCCAAGAAGAGTTGTATTTTCAAGGAGGTTCTCTTTAGCAAAGAAACCTGTCCAGCATTGATTAAACTCGTCCCAATTCCGAACATGGGGGACAGTAACGTATAATGAGGCTATTTGGGAACTGAAAGGGGCTAAAAATCCGTACCCATCCTTCAATATCCCTTTATTTCCCCAGACAATGGCTGTATTTTTTTTGAAGCTGCCATGTAATTTAGCTACCCTGGTGTAAGCTACCAGGTACTGTTTCCAACCTTCTAAATACTTATCTGCAATATAATCTTCACTTCTACTTCCGTTTGCAACTATTACATAATCATATTTGTGGGATAAATTATCAATAGACTGTCTTTGCTCATAAAAGATTTTTGATTTTTTAATATTACTTAAAAGTTGATTTCCTAGGGATATTGGTTCTTGGCCGATTATAAAACTATGGCCAATAGTTTCGTTAGAAATTGTTGCTTGGGAATTTTTACTATTAATAATTAGTTCAGTTATGGTTTCCAGGGGAGATATCTCTACTGCTAGCAGTTTTTTATATATTTTATCGGGTGAGCTGTAATGCCCCGGTATGCCATATTAAATAAAACACCAATATGGGAGTAATGGTCAGCAATAAATAAATTCTGCTCATAGATATCTGGGACAATTCCGTTTTTCTCCAGTACTATCCCTGCGGCAAGACCTGCCACACCAGCACCTATTATGGCTACTTTCATTAAAAACCTCCGATTTTGATTGGGATACTTATTTTATTTTTGGAACTTTGTTTGAGTTTTATTCACAATTTAAACCCGGGACAAGGGGGACAAGGGGACAGGTACCTTGTCCCTTACAGTCCTAATATTTTTTGGAAATAACATTGAATTTGCATGCATATTCCAATATAATCTAGAATTATTACTATAAATTGCACTACTGTACACAATTAACCAGGTAGAACGATAAACGAAGTAATGGAAAAACAAGGTTATAATTAGGAGGATGAAGATGTCACGGGTGTATAATTTTTCAGCAGGTCCCGCAGTATTGCCTGAAGAAGTTTTAAAAGAAGCTGCAAATGAAATGCTAAATTATAATGGCACAGGAATGTCTGTTATGGAGATGAGCCATCGTTCTAAGCCCTTTGAGGAGATTATTACTAATGCAGAGCAGGATTTAAGGGATTTAATGAATATTCCCGACAACTACAGAGTGTTGTTTCTTCAGGGTGGTGCGAGTCTTCAGTTCTCAATGATTCCGATGAACCTGATGAAAAACGGTGTTGCAGACTATATAGTTACTGGACAATGGGCCAAAAAAGCTTATCAAGAAGCCCAGAAATACGGAAAGGTAAATAAAATTGCATCAAGTGAGGATAAAACCTTTTCCTATATACCTGATTGCTCTGACCTTCCGATTTCAGAGAATGCGGACTATGTTTATATATGTGAGAATAATACTATCTATGGAACTAAATTTAAAAATCTCCCTAATACAAAGGGGAAAATATTAGTATCTGATGCTTCCTCATGCATCTTATCAGAACCAGTAGATGTAACTAAATATGGTATTCTTTATGCAGGGGTTCAGAAAAATGTAGGACCTGCAGGAGTAGTAATTGTAATTATTAGAGAAGATTTAATCACAGAAGATGTACTTCCAGGAACACCAACAATGATGCGGTATAAGACTCATGCAGATGCCAAATCTTTATATAATACTCCTCCAGCATATGGTATTTATATTTGCGGGAAGGTTTTCAAGTGGCTGAAAAAAATTGGTGGCCTTACAGCAATAAAAGAATACAACGAGAAGAAAGCAAAAATTATTTATGATTTCCTGGATCAGAGTCAGTTATTCAAAGGTACGGTTGTCAAGGAAGACCGTTCCCTTATGAATGTTCCGTTTATAACTGGCGATGCAGATCTGGATGCCCAATTCGTTAAAGAAGCCACAGCTGCTGGTTTTATGAACTTAAAAGGTCATAGAACGGTTGGAGCATGCGTGCATCTATTTATAATGCCATGCCCATAGAAGGTGTTGAAAAGTTAGTTGCTTTAATGAGGGAATTTGAAGCGAAAAATCTAAAATAAACTAAGTGGTATTGAGGAGTTCCAACATAAAAAATATGTTTGGCACTCCTTTAATTTTTCGAAATAATTGTTAACACAATTTTTGCCAAGGACTAGAGGGGTAATAAAAGAACAAATACAGTCTTTAAAAGTCTAATCGCAGACTACCGGGATCGTAAGTCTACACAAAGATTTCTGCGTACATAAAAGGGATTGAAACTTATTTTAAAGTTTCAATCCCCTTTTATGTCAGAACTCTTTTATAGCTTACCCATACCTACATATTGGAAACCTAACACAGACATGTTTTGTGCATTTAAAGAATTTCGCCCATCTAAAATTAAAAATGGTTCCCTCATTTCTTTCTGAACTGCACCCCAATCAAGGTTAATGAATTCCGGCCATTCAGTGGCTAAAACAAGAGCGTGGCAACCTGAAGCAGCAGACATGGCATCAAGACATAGATTAAAATCCATAGAATTAAGTTTGCTAATATTCGCCATAGGGTCATAGGCAGTTACCTGAGCCCCTTCATCTAAAAGAAATTTGATTATCTCTAACGCAGGAGATTCCCTTATATCATCGGTATCAGGCTTGAAGGTGAGTCCTAAAACGCCTATTTTTTTGCCATGTAAGGAGCCTAAAGAATTGCATAATTTTCGAACAGCTAGAATACGCTGCCGGGTATTTACTTCAATTACCGCTTTAAGCAAATTAAAGGTATGGCCCTTTAAGGTTGATAGGAAATCTAAGCCCCTAGTGTCCTTGGGAAAACAAGAACCACCGTAACCTAAACCTGCTTTTAGAAACTGATCACCTATACGTCTATCCATTCCCACTGCTTGGGCCACAGGAGTAATATCAGCACCCACAAGTTCACATAAATTACCTATCTCATTGATAAAAGAAATCTTGGTAGCTAAGAAAGCATTTGAGGCATATTTTACCATTTCTGCGCTTGTAACATCCATTTTTACCACTGGTGCAGAAATATTTATAAATAAACTTCTACTAGTTCCAGGGCCTTTGGGAAATCTCCCCCTAAAACAATACGATCAGGAAAATACCAGTCTTTAATAGCCTGACCTTCTCTTAAAAATTCCGGATTAGAAACATAGGCTGTTTCGCACTCAGAATTAGCTAAAAATCTTTTTTTAAGTTGTTCTCCTAGGCCAGGAGGTACCGTGCTTTTCATTACTAAAACCTTTGGCCTTAAGTCATAATGCTTGATGTCCTCATTACTTGATAAATCTGCGAAAGATCAACTCTACCATCCACCTGAGACGGCGTTCCCACCGCCACCATGAGCACTTCTAGTCCCTTACAATCCGCAAAGTTTTGGGAAAATTTTAATCTTTCACTTTCTAAACCCGCTACCAAGATTTCCTGTAAACCTTCTTCATAAAAGGGAATAATACCCTTGACTAGTTGGTTAATTTTATCCTGATCACGTTCAATACAAATAACCTCGAATTTAGATTTGGCCAAACAACAGGCTGCAACTAACCCCACATATCCGGCACCTATGACAGCAATCCTCTTCACGAAACCACACCTTCCTACTTCCTTTCTTTTTAAGCCCTTACTAAAGTTTAAAGGTGAGGTATTAAGATAACGCCTAAATCACTTTAATTTTTCGTTGGCTAGTTATTAATATCAACAAAAACGTTAAAAGGAAAAATCATGACAAATCTAGCCGGGCATAACACAAAATGTGTGAACAGGATTTAGAGGGACAAGGTTCCTGTCCCCTTGTCCCTCGTTTATTTGTTGTTGGCTGGTTATCATCTGTTTTAATCTCTCCCATGTACTCATCTTTTCCAGGTTTTTATCGCGAGTTCTAATTGGAAATAGAGATTGGTTTTACTTTAATGGTATTCTTATTAAGCCAAGCAAGTAAGGGCTTTTCAATAAAACTATAGGATAAGCACCCGATAATTAGTGATGATAGGGATGAAATTATGAAAATTGCAAGTGAATCTAAACCATACAATTTAAGTAACGTAATGTTCATTAGTGCTAATATTACAAAATGAGTTAAATAAATTGAGTAAGATGCATTGCCAAGATATAATAATAATCGTTTAATTTTACCTGTAGGCGAGGGAAATTGTTCTTCAAGCATAGTGGTAAATAAAATAATGATAAAAAATGGAACACCAAATGTGATTATATGAGTTTTATGCATATAGTCAAGAATATACCCGGTTGCGACATTGTACCAACAAGATATAACAAATAATATAACTCCTAAGGTTATGCTTAATCTAAGTAAATATCTAGGTAGCTTGAAATACTGTCTTATAAAAAGGTGAGCTGCAAGGCAACCCATAAAAAACTCCATGTTTTTAATTCCTAGGATGACATCTATAAGCAATATATCTGAATTTAAAGGTAAAAATAAATTTAATGTAACGGCAGCGGCCCAAATACTTAATATGGGTATTGCTAGTTTGGGTTTTAGAAGTATTAGTAAACTGAACATAAAATAAAAAAGAATCTCATAAGTAAGGGTCCAGGCCACCGGGATGATAGGTGCTTCCAAGATAGCAGTGTTAACAGGATATAATGAGAAAGTTCTTAAGATATTATCTAAATTTATACTTATCCAATAAATCAAGCCCTTCCCGGTGAAGTGCAGTAAAACAAAATGTACGGCAATTGTCATTAGGGTGTATACCCAGTAAATTGGGTAGATCCGATTAAACCTTCTTCTAATGTATTTATTAAATTGTGCTGGATTTCCGATAATAGAATAATTTGCGTAGTATATTATAAATCCACTTAGCACAAAAAAGAAGTCTACCCCGCATCGCCCCACTACTAGAAGGCCATTAAACAAATCCTTGTCAACTATTAGGTTGGCATGGCAAACTAGCACCATAACGGCTGCTAGGCCTCTAAAGATCTGTAGGTTTAGAAGAAATTTATTCTCATGGCGTATCAAACTAATATCCCGATTTCCAATCATAACAACACCTCTTTTTCAGTCAATTATATATATTTAAATGATTTCCTTTAGAAAAAAATGTCGAATGATTTTTTTCAATTAATACTATGATATTATGGCCGGAGGGATCTCCAGACGGGGATTGCTTCTGTTAGAGAATAGGAGAGGACCCGAAATATGACTCAACTTTTAGCCCAAATATTTATTAGTTGGCCTACAATTCTTGGATCGCTATTGATTTCAATTTGTGGAATTATCAGTTTTCGCCTCGGTTTTTTAGTTGTTGGTTCCTTATTAAGTATCGGTTTTGCCTGGTACTTAACGGGTTTGCCATTTTTTATATTTAAACTCCTTGGTTTTACTTTACCATTGCTTCATATTGTTGCTATTTATTTTGTTAGTCACAAGTTAAGATGGGCAGCCGGACTGCTATTAACACCACATTTAATTATTGCAGTATATTTTGGTTTAGGTGTACTAAAACAAGGTTTACATGCTATTGAGCTTTTACTGGCACAATAAAGGCAACTAATTTCCTAAGGAGAACACAATGAAGGCTAAATGCACGTTTCTTGTTGCCCTTGTATTTTCATAGTTGGTTATTCGCCCGATACCTTTGGGATATTTAATAATACACCCTCGCTTAAACCTTTTCCCGTAATTGGTCAACAGAAGGAACCTGCCCTGGTGAAAATCAAGGACTTGGATGATTCATTTATCATTGACTTAAAATATGCAACCACGGATAATTTCACAGGCAAGAAAATTTATAGTCAAGACATCTGCTTAATCCATAGAAATACAGCACAAAAGCTGATATCTGCTCACAAGGAATTTAAACAGCTTGGCTACAGAATAAAAATATACGATGCCTATAGACCCTATTCCGCCCAAAGGATACTTTATGATGCTGCAGAAAATAAGTCCTTTTTGGCGGATCCTGAAAAAGGTTCCAATCATAACAGGGGGGCTGCTGTGGATATAACTTTGGTGGATGAAAAGGGTGATGAATTGCCTATGCCTTCTATGTTTGATGAGTTTAGCAAAAAATCCAGAATTGATTACTACAATACAACAAGGGAACTTATTAATAACCGTGAACTTCTCGGCAGGGTTATGGTAAAACACGGGTTTAAAAGGATCGGTAATGAGTGGTGGCATTTTGATGATACAAAGGCTAAGCAATACCCTCTTTTGGATATACCATTTGAGGACTTTATGGATCCAAGGCCGAGCGGTCTTTTATCAGAGTTACAAAGTATTACCTACCCTACATATCTGTGCACGAGATGTCGGGTAGGTAGATTCACTTTCTGTTAATCTATTGATGAGAGGAGGTTATGCGGATGGATTTGCTCAGAGAGATGAATAGCGCACTTACCTATATTGAAGAAAACCTTACTAATGAAATCAACTTAAAAGAGGTAGCCAAACTGGCCTGCTGCTCCGAATATCATTTTAAAAGGATGTTTTCTTTCCTGGCGGGTGTTACTCTTTCAGATATATACGTCGGAGGAGACTAACACAGGCAGCCTTTGAACTGAAAAACAACAGCATAAAAGTAATTGACGTTGCAGTTAAATATGGTTACAATTCCCCAGACTCCTTTACAAGGGCTTTTCAAAGCTGCATGGAGTAACGCCGACGGCAGCAGGAACAATGGATACCCACTAAAAGCATATCCGCGGCTGACCTTTCAATTATCAATAAAGGGAGGAAATGAATTGAATTATCGGATTGAAGAAAAAGGGGCATTTCATATAGTTGGCATTAAGAAAAGGGTAAAAATTATTTTTAATGGAGTAAATCCGGAGATTGCTGCCATGTGGGAAAGTTTAAATGAAGAGATGATAAGCACTCTTAAAAATCTTTCTGATGTGGTACCTATTGGACTTATTAGTGCGTCCACAAATTTCTCTGAAGGACGTATGGAGGAAAAAGGGGAGCTTGATTATTATATAGGGGTGGCAACAACAGGGGAGTGTCCGGCTAATTTAACACAACTTGATGTTCAGCTTCAACCTGGGCAGTATTTGAAGCAGTTGGACCCTTTCCTAATACCCTTCAGGATGTTTGGGGTCGTATCTATTCTGAATGGTTTCCATCATCCGGGTATGAATGTGTTGAGGGCCCTGAAATATTATGGAATGAGAACCATGATATAACATCTAAAACATTTAGAAGTGAGATATGGGTACCAGTTAGAGGGACAAGGGGACAGGTACCTTGTCCCGCAACAGAGAGCTAATTGCTTGCTTTGAGATAATCGTGATGGCGGGCGAATCAAGACAAAAGTTAGTGGAATATTAGTGAATTGCGAATTAATTGAAGTAGAATAAAGTAATCAGATTATCGAATTAGTAAAAAGGATTGAAGGGGCAACTATAAGTCAAATATCCAGAATAACCGGCATACCGGAAAGTGCTGTGGATATAGTGGATTGGATTTCCGGGACAAGGGACCTGTCCCCTTGTCCGGCTACGTCTTGTTTTGAATTATTGTAAGCCGGACCCGGTTTAGTAAATATATAATAATAGCTGATATTAGTGCGAATTTAAAGGTAGGAATACTGAGGCCTTCTGTAAGGTAAGCTGATAACTGTATAAGCCAGGTATTAATCACTAACGTAAAGAAGCCAAAAGTAATACAGTTAATAGGTAGTGAAATAAGAAGTAGTAATGGCTTTAAAAATAATGATATTATGGCTAGGAGAAAACCCGCCCAAAGGCTGTTATAATTGAGGATAGTGATATTGCAGGGAAAAGTGTACTTGCAATATAAAATCCTAAGGAATTGGTCAAGGTTATGATAAATAGGTTTTTCATAATTTCACCCATTAATAAAATGAAACACTAACTTGATCTTTGCATATCGTTATATCTGCCATTTGCCACCTGCCTAGTTGACGTAATTCCGCTAGAAATTGTAAAAGTGTATTAATTGCTATTCTTGGTAGCTTCAGGCGGGTAGTAAAGCATTCTCCAACAACCACTAAATCTAATAAAGACCTAAGTAAATCATCAAATATAAACAAAGGGATAGGGAAGCTAAAACTCCAGGTTCCATGATGAATTTTTAGTATGATAAAGTGACTTTTGTGCTTATTCCACATATATTTCTACCTTTGTGCGTCCTTCTTTAGGGTCATCTGTATCTACATCCACCAGTTTGCCATCCACCAAGCCGGCATCAATTAATTGCACAATTTCTTCAAAATTAATCTCCCCCAGATTAATTCCTTTTTGCTCAATTTCTTGGCGAGCTTCCGCTGGGATTAGCTTTAATCCGACATCCGCTAATTTTGTGGCTACTTTTAGTAAGGTTAAGGGAACATTAACGTTTACTTTAGTATGTTCTCCGCTGGAAACACGAATTCTTATAAAACGTCCATTTATATTTGAAGCATCAACAGACTTATTATCATGATCTTCCATTGCCTTCAATAATTCTAAGCCTTCGGCGGCAGTAATGGTACCATTTTGGATCATTTCCAGGATTTTAATTTTCTCATTATCCATAGGTATACACCATCCTAATATATTTATTATTACTTTTTTGCTTTCCTTAATTGTCGGGCAGCTTCTTCGGGGCTTATTTCACCCTTTTCCAGGGCGTCTAGAATGTTTTGGCGGACAGGTGACTCTGGGATGTTTTCGGTTCTATCAGTTCCAAAACCAAGGCTTTGTAAAACACTATCCAGACGGTTTCGGACAGTAGGGTAAGAAATACCTAATTCCTTCTCAACATCTTTAATACTGCCCCTGCACTTTAGAAAGACCTCAATGAATTCTAGCTGTTCTTGTGGTAAGCGGCAAAACTTAGATGGTAAAAACTCACCTTCAATTTTAGTGCGGCAATTGTTGCAAGCCAAATTAGTGACGATCATTTCATGTTCACAGATAGGACAACGATTTAATATTTTATTGTTAATCATGATCACCTCGATTTTAATATAACAGGTTTATGAATAATAATCAATATTGAAATTAAATATATTAATTATATCATTAACGATAATTAATATATTCAACATATTAATTAAAGACATAAATTAAATAAGCTATGCCGTTGGATTTGCTGAATACTAAAGACAATCATTATGTAATAAAATATTTTTGAAAATTTTTTAAATTTTTACTCTCTCTTAACAATAGCTAACGAATAAAATGATACAATTTGTCAAAGCATAGGCATTCTTACTGTAGACTAATAGGAGGAAAAGATGTTAAAGGCTTGTAATCAAGCAATGGCCGGGTTTAATGGCAGACTGATCATTGTAGAGGGTTGTGATGGTTCGGGAAAAAGCACACAATTATATTTACTCAAGCGTTGGCTTGAACAACAGAATTACCCTGTTTTTTTCACTGAATGGAACTCATCAGAACTAGTTAAAAAATCTACCAAGAAGGCCAAGAAGCAGAATTTGTTAACCCCAACGACCTTCAGTCTAATCCATGCCAGTGACTTTGCAGACAGGTATGAAAAGTTTATATTACCTCACTTACGAGCAGGCTACCTAGTTCTAGCAGACAGGTATATATATACTGCCTTCGCCCGCGATATAGCAAGAGGTTGTGATCCTAAATGGGTGCGGAATGTCTATAGTTTCGCTCTTAGACCCGATGTGGCCTTTTACTTCCAGGCACCGTTAAAAGTATCAATTGACAGAATACTTTCGGGTAGGAGTGAATTAAAGTATCACGAAGCAGGTATGGATTTAGGTTTAAGTCATGACCCGGTAGAGAGTTTTAAACTATTCCAGGGGATAATTAAAAGTCAGTATGACAGCATGGTAGAATCTGAGAAACTGGTGGTGATGGATGCTACCCGAAGCATAGAGCAACAGCAAAAGGAAATGAGAGAAATTGTAAGCAGGCAAATTTTAAGAGATTTTCACCCACCAACCTATGGCAAATACCTTAGTTGTAATATGCAGGGAGAATAAAATATGAATCGCAAATTATTTTTCTATGGTCAAGGGTTACCTTATTTAAAGATTAATCAATACCCAGGCACTCTTATTGTAATAGAAGGTGCTGATTGTTCGGGCAGGTCAAGCCAAATAAGTTCCTTGCGCAGTTGGCTGGAGGGGCAGGGACATGCAGTATTAGACACTGGACTCAGGAGATCAAATTTAGTGGGTAGTGCAATAGACGAGGCCAAAAAGGGAAATACCCTTGGCAAGACAACCTTGAGCCTATTGTACGCAACCGATTTCGCCGATCAACTAGAGAACAAAATTCTACCTGCTGCTGCAGGCTTTGTAGTTCTGGCTGATCGCTATATATTTACACTAATGGCCAGAGATATGGTGCGTGGTGCATCAAAGGATTGGCTTAGAAAACTATTTGGTTTTGCACCAGTACCAGATATGATTTTTTATATGCAAGTAGATCCTCAAGTATTGTTGTACCGATCCTTTGAAAAATATGGAACATTGGATTATTGGGAAGCTGGTATGGATATCTGCCTATCAGGAGATATTTTTGAGAGTTTTCAAATATATCAGAGCTTATTAGCTCACCAATTTGACAAAATGGCTGAAGAGTTTAGCTTTATTATTCTTGACGGTCATGAAGCCCCAGAAACAATCCAGAAAAAATTAGAAGAGATATTGAGAGATACTTCGATGATGGTAAGATAGTATCCGTTGTAACAGATATTATTAGCGAGGAGCAGGAGGAAGAGGGGAGGCGGTTGGCAAGTGGATAATGCACTCCATTTAGAAATGGTTTTATCCCTAGGTGAGAAATACCAATATGATCAGTTTCATGCGAGAAATGTTGAAAGATTAGCTATTTCAATTTTTGACCTGCTCAAGGAGATACATGGAATGGGAGAAGCGGAACTGACATTACTTCGTCACGGAGCATTGCTTCATGACATCGGTCAGTATATTTCTATTAAGAAGCATCACAAACATTCTGCCTATCTGATCAATTACGATGTAACTTTTGAAAAATACCCTGAACAGGAACGGTTTATTCTATCCTTGCTGGTACAAAATCATCGTAAATCTGTAAAAATTGAAGAAAGTGGTTTGCAACGCCCAAGGAAAATGATATTATCCTATCTTATTGCTATATTGAGAATTGCTGATGCTTTAGATTATTTTCACAGGGGAAATGCCAGTGTTATGCGGGTAGTCATAAATAATTCAGAGTGTATATTTGAGATAGAGGGTGTTGATGTACAAAGCCTTAAAGAACAATTAAAAAAGAAAAGTGACTTCTTTAAAAAGGCCTTTGGTTATAAGGCAGTTTTTGTTAACTACTCAGTGGAAACTAACATTATTCCAGAAGCCCACGAGGATGCACCAGATGATAAAGTCCAATGTGCGGAAGGGACAAGAGGGACAAGGGGACAGGTGCTTTGTCCCGCTACTGAAAACTGATAGCAAATATTAGAATAACCGGAATAACAGAAAGTGTTGTGGATATAGTAGATAGGAAGTAGGGACAAGGTACCTGTCCCCTTGTCCCTATTTAAGATACAAAGTCCTACTTGGAAAAGCAATGGATACTCCTTCGTTTTCTAAAATTTGCATAATACTAAAGTTAATATCCTCTTTTATTTTGAGATAGTCTTCCCAAACGGTTGTATTGGTAAAGAAATACAGGAAAATATCTAAGCTATTCTCGTTAAAATGATCAAAGGTTACAAAGATTGTATCCTGATGAATGTGGGGGTGATTTTTCAAGAAATCCTTTATCTTATTGATAGTATTTTCTAGCTTAGATTTAGGTGTATCATAGTTAACTCCTAAATTGAAAGTAATGCGTCTTTTCCCCATTCTACTCCAGTTGGTTATATTTTCGTTAGCTAAGGTTGCATTTGGCACTGTTACCAATGCCTGGGAAAAGGTTCTTATTCTAGTACTGCGAAATGTAATATCCTCAACAGTTCCTTCAACACTGGGGGTTGAAATCCAATCACCAATGGAGAATGGTTTTTCAGTAATAATAACTATCCCGCCAAATAAATTGCCAATTGAGTCCTTTGCTGCCAAAGCAAAGGCAAGCCCCCCCAAACCAAGTCCTGCTACAAATCCGTTCACATCATAATCAAATTCTTGAGCTATAATGCTAAAGCTGATCGCAACTATTACAAAGCGGATAGCTTTTGAAATAAAAGGAATTAATATTTTGTCAACCTCTAAGTTTGTCCGTTCATTAATCTTGGTAAATAGAAGTGAGGAAACGGAAGAGAGGTTGTATAAGCCCCAAGCAATAATTATGATTATAGAAGATCTGATTAATTTTTGAAATATATGATTTGATTGCTCAATATAAGGAAAATAACCTATTGAGACATATATACCTAAAATTAAAAATAACCATCTTACAGGATTTTCAAATGAAAGACATAGATGAGTAAAGAATTCGGTTGGTGTTCTTTTACTGATCTTTAAGAAAAGCTGGAAAACATATTTGGTGAAGAGCTTTCTAAATATCAGGAAAATAAGCAGAATGGCAATTGAGATTCCTATATTTTCTATGGTTTCATAAGGCAAAATTACTCCATGAAACATGCAATACTCCTTTTAATTCCTAATAAGTCACTATTAGGTTATAATTCTAACACATATCCACCCAAACAGACAACCCAATATTAAATACAAGTTGTGTGTTTGGAAGCATTTTAAATTTGCTGTGTATTAGGAGGCAACTCTTAGGAATTATTAAGTTGTAGGTACTGACGGGCTTATGATAGAATTACAGGGTAACCTATATTTATTCAAATATTTTTAAGATAGGGGAGGGTGAAATGGAAGAAATAAAAGATATTGCAAAGGAAATCCTCCAGGCAATTCTACCTATTGCCGTCCTGGTAGTAATATTTCAACTAATTCTTTTTAAAGAACCAGGTTTAATGATAGCTCAATTTTTGATCGGAGCTTTGATGGTTAGTATTGGGCTCGGGTTATTTCTTCTGGGAGTAAAGGTTGGCTTGTTGCCCCTAGGGGAAATAATCGGTTCGGAACTGCCCCAACGTGGTTCATTTGTATTAATAATACTCTTTACCTTTTTCCTTGGTATTGCCGTGACTGTTGCTGAGCCTGATGTAAGGGTTTTAGCAGCCCAGATTGATATTGTTTCAGCAGGTGAGGTATCAAAGAATATACTAATTACCTTTGTTGCTATTGGGGTTGCCATATTTATGGCAATAGCTGTGGCAAGACTGCTGCTGGGTATACCTATTAGCTATATTCTCGTGGGAGGTTATCTCCTGGTTTTTGCACTTTCCTTGTATGTGCCGCCACATTTTGTGCCCATTTCCTTTGATTCTGGGGGTGTTACTACAGGCCCAATGACCGTACCCTTTATTCTAGCCCTTGGTGTTGGCTTGACCTCTGTATTAGGTGGAAAAAGCACCATGAGTGATAGTTTTGGATATGTGGCACTAGCTTCTATCGGACCTGTTATGGCTGTAATGATATTGGGGGTGATTTATGCGTGAGTGAGCTTATTATATTTAAAGGCCTTGATCACGTTTTGGTAGAGGTGGCTGCAGCACTTCTTCCTCTATTTATAATATTTTTAGTCTTCCAGTTTTTCTTCTTGCAACTACCCAAAGAAAAAGTTATCCAGATTACCAGCGGAATGGGCTTGGCTTTTATCGGCCTGTCCCTATTTCTTCAGGGAGTACACATAGGTTTTTCCCAGCAGGAGGGTCAATGGGTGAGCAATTGGGCAAGCTTGACAATAACTGGCTTGCGATACCTGTGGGAATAATTCTTGGTTTTGTAGCCACTATTGCCGAGCCAGCAGTTCGCATTCTTAATTACGAAGTAGAAAAAGTATCTGGTGGCTATGTTCCACAGAGGGTAATGCTGCTAACAATTTCCATCGGAGTAGCAATATCTGTAGGGGTGGCCATGGCAAGGGTTGTGTACGGAATTCCTTTGTTATATATTCTATTTCCAGGTTATCTCTTAGCATTAGCCCTTATTAGATACTCCTCCCAGACTTTTGTCGCAGTGGCCTTTGATTCAGGAGGGGTTGCTACAGGTCCTATGACGGTAACCTTTATTATGGCAATGGCAGTAGGAGTAGCGGCAGGAACAGAAGGTAGGAACCCTATGATAGAAGGTTTTGGTATGATTTCATTAGTAGCACTTGCGCCAATACTTCGGTTTTAGTTTTGGGAATAATTTATGGTGGGAGGGATTTAGATAATGAATATGAGTCATGACCACAAATTGATTGTTACAATTATAAAAAGGGCAGATCCGAAAAAATTATTGATGCTGCCAAAAAAGCTGGGGCAAGGGGCGGTACCATTATTAATGGTCGTGGGGTCGGTATCCATGAACAAAAGAAAATTCTAGGTATACCAATTGAGCCGGAAAAGGAAATTATTTTAACCCTAATCCATAGGGATAAGGTTGATACTGTTTTACAAGCCATTGTTGAAGCTGGTAATCTCAATAAGCCTGGAACGGGAATTGGTTTTGTGCTTGATGTAGAGAAGGTAGTGGGGATTGTCTGTTTAGTGGAGCCTTTCTTAGATGGGAAGGTATGTCAGGAATGATTACGGTTGGGGCGGTTCACTGCTTAATCACAACCCTTCCTAAATGTGTCAATATTAAGGCATCTAAACAAGAAATATTAGAAACAATGTTGAACGGCTCCCCCTTTACAAGAGCTGTATACGTTACGTCTGATGATGGGGTTTTAGAGGGAATTATAACTCTACAGGATGTTTTAGAAGGGCTCGTTATAAGTCTTGGTTACAATCCACATGAAGAAATTAAAACCTCTCAAAAGCTCTTTAAGTACTCACCCTTTGGTACTGCTGGTGATATTATGAAATCCCCAGTATTCGTTAAAAAAATACACCATTAGAAGATGCTTTAAAAATAATGGTATTGCAAAGATTAAATGAGTTACCTGTTGTTGATGAACAAAATAAATTAATAGGTGACTTAAATGCTTTTGAAATGCTTATTTATATTGCTAGTGTATATTATAGCATTTACATGACTGGCGGAGATGTGGAGTATACCACAAAGGATTGTAACTGTTAATAAGTCGACCTCTTGGGTAATAACTCAGTTTATCTGTGATATTTCCCAGGTGGTTTTTCTTTTTGCTTGAGGAGAGTGTAATTGTGAAAAATATATTTTCGAATTTTTATTAGCTATTTTAAGTTTTGCTGAAACCTCCTTTGTGTTAAAGAAAGTACTTCCAGGATTTTTTATCTTTGGCTCTATTGACAAGTAGTAGAACATAATTTACTATTACTAACATAATACGTTTCATCATGTTATGTACATTTTTATATTTTATTAATAATGTTTTATTACGTTGTGTTGATTTTTGTATACAAAATTAAATAACTAGTTGCAATGATGCCCTAGACATAATTCATTATATGCTAGGGCATTTTTGAGCAGAAATGAACTGTCAGAATCTAGGTCTCATTAGAATTACATCAAATAAGTGAGGGGGAGATATAAAAGTCTATGAGATATTACTTAGTTGCAAAAAATGGTTTGAAAAGAGGAGGCATTAAAATGAAAAAAATTATCACCTTGTTAATAATGTCTGTGTTGATGTTTACAGTTTGGACAGGCTGCGGGGATGCCAAAGGACAAGATGCTCCTACACAACCTAAAGCAGAGGCTATTAATCTGACAATCTCAGCAGCCGCCAGTCTTAAGGATGCAGCCGAAGAGTTAAAGGGGCTTTATGCCAATGAACATCAGAATGTCAATATTACATATAATTTCGGCGCTTCCGGCACACTGCAAAAGCAGATTGAGGAAGGTGCACCGGCGGATCTCTTTATCTCAGCTGGTACAAAACAAATGGATGCACTGGATGAAAAGGGCCTGATAGTTAAAGAATCACGTACAGATTTACTAGGGAATGATTTGGTATTAATAACTAAAAAGGATAGTCAAATTGCAGGTTTTGAAGAACTGTCCAAGCCAGAAGTGGATAAGATCAGTATCGGCACTCCTGGATCTGTCCCTGCGGGTCAATATGCCAAAGATGCATTAACCTCCATGAATTTATGGGATAAGCTGCAGCCAAAACTTGTTCTGGCCAAGGATGTACGTCAGGTTCTTACTTATGTGGAGACCGGTAATGTCGCTGCGGGGATGGTATATAGCTCCGATGCTGTGATGGGTAAGGATATTAAAGTGGTAACTGCAGCACCGGCTGATTCCCATAAACCTATTGTTTATCCCATGGCAATATTAAAAGATACGAAGCAACAGCAGGCAGTAGAAGATTTTGTCGCATTTCTTTCAGGGGAAGAGGTAGCTAAGGTTTTTGAGAAATATGGGTTTAAAGCAATTAAAAATTAATGGGGTATAAGCTATGTTCTTACTGGCAGACTGGTCACCTGTATTATTATCGCTGCGTACAGCAGTTATTGCTGTCATTGCCGTAATCATTTTGGGATTACCATTGGCAAGGCTAATGGCCCGCAGAGAGTTCCCGGGCAAAGATTTTCTGGAATCTGCCATTACCCTGCCAATGGTATTGCCTCCCTCGGTAATTGGCTATGGCTTGCTGATGCTCATTGGTAAAAATGGCCTATTGGGTCAGACTTTGGCAAACCTTGGCATAAGCATCATTTTTACCTGGTGGGCAGCGGCTTTAGCTTCAACCGTAGTGGCCTTTCCCCTGATGTACCAGAGTGCCAAGGCAGCCTTTAAAAGTGTTGATGTGAACTATGAAAATGCAGCCAGGACTTTAGGGGCAAGTGAGGTAAGGATCTTCCTTACCGTCACCCTCCCCCTGGCCTGGCCTGGGATATTAGCCGGAGTGGTTTTATCCTTTGCCAGAGCTTTAGGTGAATTTGGGGCCACTTTAATGGTGGCGGGTAACATTCCAGGGCAGACGTCCACTATACCTGTAGCTATCTTCTTTGCGGTGGATGCAGGGGATAATGCCACTGCCCAAACCTTAGTGGCAATTGTTACTGCCTTCAGTTTTCTGGTTATTTTTTGGGTCAACCGTTGGGCCAAGCGACAAAATTATTAGCAGGTGATAACTATGTTAGATGCTCTAATTCAAAAGAAACTATGTCATTTCACTTTAAATATTAAGCTGCAAGTAAAAAATGAAATATTAGTGCTATGGGGACACTCGGGCGCCGGAAAAACAACAGTTTTGCAATGCCTGGCCGGGTTAGCTAAACCTTCCTCCGGTCTTATCAAGCTAAAGGATCAGGTATTATATTCATCCGAAGAAAATATTAATTTGTCACCTCAAATTCGCAATGTAGGCTACCTGTTTCAAGACTATGCCCTGTTTCCCCATATGACCGTAAGGCAGAATGTAATGTATGGCTTAAAAGCAAGAAGATTTTTAAAGCAAGTATTGATCCTGTGGAACTGTTAAATTCCTTCGGCGTAGTACACTTAATCGACCGTTATCCCCGCCAACTATCCGGTGGTGAAAAGCAAAGAGTGGCCTTGGCCAGGGCTCTGGCAGTTCAGCCTAAGTTGCTTTTATTAGATGAGCCCTTCAGTGCCTGGATAAGGGTACCAGGGAATTGCTCAGGCAAGAGGTAAAAAAACTACACAGCCAGTGGCAGATTCCTTTTATTTTAGTTACCCATGATGAGGAAGATGCAAATTATTTAGGTGATCGTCTTATAGCCCTAGACAAGGGGCAAACGGGACAGGGGGACAGGTACCTTGTCCCTGTGCAGTCATGATACATATATGGGAACGAGCTCTTCCACTGACTCCTCAAAGTTGGTTTCTCTATCGGTTTTGTTTTATGGGCAGCAAAATTTGCCTGGGTAACACTAATACAGTACGGAATAGTTTGTTGACAAATTATAACTTTAAGCTATTTGTGATATTACTTATTGTTATGGTAAAATGATCTGGGGAGTAAGGGGAAGGTCCCCCCACGGACTGCAAACCCGCTGGCCTGCCTGTGACCCAGGTGGGAGTCCGGTTCGATTCCGACTTCTCCCCTCCATACTTTATTCAAGGGTCATTAGCTCAATTGGTAGAGCAGGCGACTCTTAATCGTCAGGTTGGGGGTTCGATTCCCTCATGGCCCACCATATTTGTCTAACATATTCTGAGATTTCCTGAATGGAGGGAGAACGTGTGGAAACTAGAATATGTATTTCCACAGCTTCTTATTGCCTTTGGGATATTGAACCTTCCACTAAAATAGCTGTTAGTCAAGAGCTAGAATTTTCAAGAATAGAAATAGGATTAAGCACCATTAAAATGTTAAGATCTTTCAAGTCCTCAAGTCATCTTTTCCAGCAGTTAACTCCTTTCAAACACATAACTGTCAATGTTCCCTGGTGTCGAGTAAATTACGGGAATAACAACCAAACCAAGGTTGTTATTGACTGTCTAAAGTATCTTAACGAGCAATTGGATATTGATGCCTTTGTTTTTAGAGTAGACTGTATATCAGACTTTTCATTGATAGGTAATAGTGGATTAAATATTTACTTGGAGAATTCTGAGAAGATAGGGAGTTGGGGCAGGCTTCAAGGTATTTTAAAATCATCTGAATATCAGTGTGTGCTAGATGTAAATAGAGCAACCAGGAATGAGAACTACCTTAGGCAAATCATAACTGAATATCCTGACAGAATTGCTGAGGTTCAACTTAACGGATATAAAGACGGATTCTACCGGGTTCCTATTACCTTCTCCAGGCAGTATAATCTAGTTAATGAGAGAGCTATGATAAACGAAATTCTAACTAATTAGCAAATAATGTAACCCCAAAAATAAAACCAGCAATTTTAATGGACTTTTTAAGTGTCTATCTCATATTAAGGGGCTAGTTACAATGAGGTAAAATCATTGAAAGTACCATTTATTATTGAAGGATTATTTCCCCCAGGTGATCAGTTATCAATTATCTTGGTAGATGTCACTGTAGGATGTCAGAAAAGTTTCCTGTTAATTTTTTTTCAGTCATCTCTGATAGTTTCATGTCGGTAGCAATCTCTTTCCCCGCTCTTTCCAAAAGTAGCAGATAATTAGATATTACAGGTTGTAATTCCTCTGGTGGAGAAGTTAGAAACTTTCCTCTTGTAGCGTAAATCTCCCCGATTAATTCCATATGCATCTTTTGGGCTACTCTCTTAATCCAAAGTGAAATTACTTGAAATTCGTCTATATCAGGAAACCCACAGCTTGAAATCATCATTAATTTTGGAGCTTGAAATTCTTTTGACTTTAATTCTTGGCTGTTTTCTTCTGTAGCGTTTTGAGAATGCGGATTCCCTATCATTGTCATTCTGTCCATAAAAACTTTTAACATACCTGAAATATTTCCGAAATATACAGGTGTAGCAAAAACAATAATATTTGCTCCTGCCATAAGTGAAAGAACTCCTAACATATCATCATTAGTTACACATTGACCAGGTCCTCTTGTCCAACAAGTATGGCAACCTTTACAGTGCTTTATTTCTTTTTCAGTTAAAAATATATTTATGGCTTCTGCCCCTGCTGCTTGTGCTCCCTTCAAGAAGGTACTAACCATTACATTCGTATTACTGGATTTTCCTTTGGGACTACCATTAACTACTACAATTTTCATTTATATACTTTCTTCCTTTCTAGTGCAGTTTTAGAGTAAGTCTAAATAAATACATATTTCTAAACGTTTATCCAAATGTTTATCTTATTTATAGACATTATATTAAAATGTTTGAATTGTGTCAACGAGGTCATATAAAACTACTTTTATTTCAGGGTATGGTATAATCCTTTTAGAGAAATGCCATATGTGCTTTGAGGAGAAGGACTTGCCTAATATGTTGGATATGCTTGCGTCGGATATGGAAAGACACAAGTAGGGGCTGTCCTATTGTTGCTGTATGCCATCATCAGCTATCTGCGGATGCGGCGTATTGCCCCCTTGCTTTCGAGTGAAGGAGAGAATTAAAACCGTGCTAAATTATAAGAAGCCTGCATTTTGGATTATTGTAGTGGCCGTTGTTGCCTGTGTTGTTGTTGCAGCGTGTTTTTTGACGAATCCGAAGGGGCAGGATGAACCGATTGAGACACCGTTAGAAGGAACAGATTATTCTGGCTACGATGAACTTATTGCAGAGGCAAGAGACGTGCTAGAAAATTATAACGGAAACTACCCGGAAAAGGAAAAATTCAGCAGCGTATTTTATTTGCGTGGAGACTATGAAACGCTTGGTTATCTGATAAAAGATATAGATGGCAATGGCGTAGATGAACTCATATTTGGCGCAAATACGTATGGCTGGGATGACGGTAGTTGGGATGGCATCATTTATGATATCTATACGATAGTAAATGGGGAAGTGTTTCATGTACTGGACGGATGGGAACGAAACCGATATTATCTCTGTGAAAACGGTTTTATTGCCAATGAGAGCTCCAGTAGCTCCTTTGAGTCCTGCTACAACTATTATACATATAGTGGAACCGAATTGACCTTGGTGGAATCAATTCTATATTACAGTTTGCAAGATGAAGAACATCCATGGTTTTATTCAACCGAAAAGGAACCTGATATTAAAAATGCTGAACCGATCAGTCAGGACAAAGCAACGGAGATTATGAACAAATACGTACACGAACATCCGCAATACACACCCTTTGTTGAATAAGGAGTGGATATGGCAGGAACAGGTGGAGCGGGTGAACGGCATGAAGCGTGTAGCAATGTTGGGCTGACGTACGCAGATAATACATTCGGTTTGTCGGGCAGTTTGTCCTAGCTGACATTGCAAAATAGAGCAAGTCGTCTTGGTCTATCCAGAGCCGACCTGCTCTATTTAATCATTTCCTAGGTTTAACCGGGAGAACCACTTAAGGATGTAGGATATCCATTTGGGTGCTTTTCGAAGCAACAGTCGCAGAAAGATAACCGCCAGCGCCATAAACGTCGCGGTAATGCTCATATTAAGTATTCTAAAAATTAGTTCGTTATCCAAATGAAATCCTCCAGTCGATAGCTGTAAAGCAAGATATTGGTAACAGCAACAAGGTCAGCATCATGGAAGAATAGTATCCAAATAGAAGCAGGTATGCAACAAAACCTAGCAGGCAGTAAACCTTATTGTACTGCAAAAATCTACGGCGATAGGCTCCTTGCTTCTTCTTTTCCCCCTGCTTGCTAGTCTTTTATGCAGTGGCCTGAAATATAAACCAGCCATCCTTGACCGAAAACTGGTATACACCCCCATGCTTTTCCACGATATGAGCCATGCTTTTTGTGCCATAACCATGCCCCTGCTGTTTTGATACAGGAATACCCTGATGGAATAGTGGTTCTGTCTGATAGCTGTTGCGGATGTCAATGCACAGCTTATTATTTTTGGAATACACACGCAGCTTGATATAGCGTTCATTGCTGTCGGCTATATTATCACAGGCATGTATGGCGTTTTCCAAAGCATTTGACAATAGTGAACAAAGCTCGGTGTCGCTAAACGGAAGCGAGTCAGGTAGCTTCGCTTCTACCGTCAATTGGATTCCCGATTGTTTTGCTTTGGAGGCGAAAGCGGACAAAATCAGATTGACGGTTTCATTTTCACAAAAGCGCATGGGAGTGATGGCTTCCATGTCGGACTGGGCAGTCCGTAGATACTCTTTGATTTCCGCTATGCGTTCCTCGGATGCCAGACCCTGTAAAAGAGCGAAATGGTGGCGCATATCGTGCCGATAGGCCACGGCATTCTGCTGCATCTGCCGCAGAGAAGCAAATTCTGTTTGTGCCTGCCGGAACTGCGTATCCAGCATATCCCGCTCTCTTTGGATACTTGCCTGTTTTTGTGTTTCGGCATAGTAAAGGAGGACAAAAACAAAATAGAATGCCGATGTCACGAAGGGCATGAACTGTACAGCCGCGCGTGTTCCACTATACATAAAATCGGTGTAAACAGTGGCCGTATAGTCGAACAGATAGTAAAAAGCCGGCATGGCTCCAAACAGCAGACAGGATTTAACGGAGCGTTCCATCAGATGCCGAACAGATTTCACCACATATTTTTGCAGGAAATAGTACATCAGAAACACAGCCGCGATATAGCTGACATGGTTTATGGAAGCACTGTCAAAAGCGGCACCTGCGACACTGCCGATCCAACGGGCAGGCTGGCAGCACAAGAAGGAGGCAAACACGCTGGTTACTGAAATCAGCCACGGCGCTTTAAGTACACAATGATAAAAATAGCAACCGGCAAATGGGAAAGCAGCGGATATAGTTTTATAGTCATGTCCATGCCCCAGATTCGCAAGCAGACTAGTTGCAAAATAAATATAACGAAGGTAAAGCATCCGAAAGCCAGATAATTTTTCCGCGTACGCGCCATTCCGGCAAAACTGACCGCAACCGCCGCACCGAATAACAGGGCAAACCAATAGCGAGAGAACGCAATGACAATTTCTATCATTTCGATTATTATCCCTCCATTTGATAAGCCAGATAGTGCTGTTTAATCTCCCGTGCCTTGCCCTGTGCAACAGGAACGGACGAAAGGGTCTGTAAAGTCACCCGATGATTTTCAATGGTATCCACATACTGCATATTCACAATGAAGGAGCGGTGGGTTTTGATGAAACACCCATATTTCACCAGATTGTCGCAGACGGAGGAAAAGGGTTCTGTGCATTCGATTACCTTACCGGAGCGCAGGTGATACAACACATTTCTGCCGATGACCTCGGCAAAAACCAAATTGGATATTAGTATTTTTTGAATGCCCTCATTACTCTTTACGATAACCGCATCCTCATTTTTTTCCGCTTTTATCTGCTCCAGCATTTCGTCAAAGGTGAAGAATAATTTTTCCTTCGATATAGGCTTTAATACATAGTTAATTGCTTTCACCGAATAGCTTTCCAAAGCAAACTCAGGCGATGAGGTAAAGAATATAATCGGCGCAGTTTTGTCAAAAACACGGATTTCCTTTGCGATATCAATGCCCATAAAGCCCGGCATAATGATATCCAGACAGTATATATCAAACCTCTTTCCCTTTTCTAAGGCCGAAACCAGATCAAATCCGTTTGGAAAGACGGCGTATTCGCAGTGCAGATGTTTAGAAGTTCGGTACAGGTCTATAAGCTGAACCATATTGGCTAGCTCGTCAATATTGTCATCACAGACCGCAATCTGCAGCATAAGCAATCCTCCATTTCTTTATTTCTCCACGATAAGTTTACCTTAAAAATCGAATATCCGAAACTATGTTTCATGCAGAAAAAGCTATGTTTCATGCAGCGGGCGGTTTTTGGGGGGGATTTCTGATAGGTTGAGAGCAGGGGACTTCATTTCGTCCAACCAACAATATTTTAGGAGGAGCGACTCTATGATAAAGAGACTTACGAGCATCCTGCTCACCCTGTGCATGGTGCTGACCCTGCTGCCGGTTACGGCATATGCATCCCATCCCAACAACCCCACACCGAAAAACGGCTGGTACTATCTTCGGTGCATGGCAACTATCTCAACCTTGACGCAAACGGCAACGCGGAACTGCGCGACAAAACCAATACCCCGGAAGGAAACACAAAATGGCTTCTGCGCAACCTCGGAGGTTACGCTTACGCTTTGGAGACGGTGGACGGCAAGCGTTTGGGCATATCCAGCATATCGAACGGCGCGCGGGTAAAGGTGTTGGCAAATGACCCGAATAACCCTTTGCTGAGCTGGCGGCTCTGTGGCGAAAATAAACCCAGCAAGGATATTTGCAGCCTGCGCCCAATTGACAATCAAGATATGATATTGAACGCCTCCGGTCAAAAAAAGGCGGACGGAACCGCGATTATTTTATGGACCCATATAGACAAATGGGTTTGTCCGGTAGAACCTGTCCCTGACGGGCCCGAACATAGCGAGTTCCGATTTATCCCCGCAGACAACCCCGACGCAGGAACCGCAAAAGCGCCCGCCACCGGTTGGTACTGTCTGGAAGTGTTCAGCGGCAACAACCAACGAACGCTAAACATAGATGCCTCGGGCAATGCGGAATTGAACCGCTGGAACTCATCCACAGAGGGAACTCGGGAGTTCTATGTGGAAAACAAGGGGAACAATCAAATAACCGCGAGAATGAAGGACGGAAGATATCTGGGCATCGCCGACCCTATAACGGACGGAACACGGGTAAAGGCTGTGAGCAGTCCGTATCTTTGGAACGCCTACAAAGAAAACACCGCTGGCTTAAAATCAAGCTACGAACGGTGCAGCCTGCGACCTCCCGCTGCCACTACGATGGCAATAAACGCCTCAAATAAAAAAAGCGACATCGGAACCCCCGTTATCCTGTGGACAGAAAAGAACATGGACGCCCCCAGTCATGCCGAGTGGACGTTTACTGTTTTAAGAGAAGACCAAATCCCGAACGTGCAATTGTCAACGAAACCTACCCCAGCGCCGGTCACACCGCCCACCATCACGGTCACCGCCACACCAAGCAAGACGAGTTTTGTTATGAACAGCAAGCCCGTATCCGTGACAGCGGCGTACACCATAAATAGCACCAATTACTTGCAGCTTCGCGCAATCGCTGCAATGTTAAACGGCACCGCTGCACAATTCGACGTGGGCTGGGACGGACAGTATGTCGTGATTGAGCCCGGAAAGTCATACAGCGGTGCGGTTACCGAAACCAAGCTCCAAAATACAATGAATGTTAGACAGAGTGGTACGAAGTTCAAGATGAACGGTGAAGTCTTTACCTTTGCGGATGCCCGACTGATTGACGGCGATACTAACTACCTCCAGCTGCGCGAGTTCGCACAAAAACTCTCCGGCACAGCATCGCAATTCAATATGTACTGGGACAGTGCGGCAGGTCAGGCAGTCATTAAGCCCGGCGTGGCCTATACGGGGTCAGCATCATAATGACTATCAGAGAGGTGTAACACCTTTTTCATATCCAAAATCATGTTTCATGTCGAAAAAATTATGTTTCATGCAGCGGACGGTTTTTGAGGGAATTTTTGATAGATTGAATTCAAGGAATATTCCCTGTACACAACCCAATAGAAACTTGAGGCGAACCTGTCGATATGTTTCCGAGCATCTCATTGGAGTAATCACGCATAGAAACTRRAAAATGGGCAGACGGACGAAATTGTGTCTGTCTGTCCATAAAAATAAACAAGGAGGAAACTTTACTATGCTGACAACTTTCATCGCAATCATCGCAATCGCTGCGGTCATTGTTCTATGGATAATCTCTACGCAGCGCAAGCTCGTAGTGCTTGATGAGAATATCAGCAATGCCATGAGCCAGATCGGGGTGCAGCTGTCAAGCCGTTTTGATGCTCTGACGGCTCTTTTAGATTTGACAAAGGGCTATGCCAAGCACGAAAGCGAAACGCTGATTGAAACAATCAAATCAAGAAGAAGTGTGATTACGGCAAAATCCACACCGAATGATGTGATGCGCAAGAAGGGATTATTTCCGAAGCCTTGGGCAGGATTGCCATGGTGACGGAGCAATACCCCGAATTAAAGGCAAACCAAACATATATCAAAACCATGGACGCAGTGCAAACCTTTGAAAACATGGTGCGCACCAGCCGTCTGATTTACAACGATAGTGTGACGAAGCTCAATCGTGAAATCCGAATGTTCCCGGTCTCCATGATTGCCGGGATGTTAGGCTTTCAGCAAAGAGACTATCTTGTGGAGCAGGCGGCCAAGGCTGATATGCCCAGCATGAAATGAGGTGTTCTATGCGTAAAAGAGTGAGCGGCCTGATTCTGTGCTTTTTCCTGCTATTTGCTCTAGCTCTCCCTGCCTTTGCAGGGAATCAGGTACATACCATTGATATTCAGGCTGTCCTCTACGAGGACGGCTCCGTGCACATCACCCAGAACTGGGAAGGGCGCTTTGAGGAAGGAACCGAAAGCTATATTCCCATGAATGCGCACGATTACTTGACCATCAGCGAGCTTACGGTATCTGACCAAAACGGTATCTATGATACAGTGCCGGATTGGAACATTGACTGGAGCTTTGAAGAAAAGGCAAGAAGATGCGGAATTCATGATACGGACAGTGGTTATGAAATCTGCTTTGGCATCAGCCGGTACGGGCAAAACCGCTACACCATTGAATATAAGTTGGATAACGTGGTAGGTGGATATGCCGACAAAGACGGCGTAAATTTCAGATTTGTGGGTGACGGAATGAATACAACACCCACCGATGTGACGGTTCAAATCCGCCTTGCGGATGGCACACCCATCACCGATGAAATTGCCGATGTATGGGGCTTTGGCTTCGCAGGCGAGGTGGTATTTGAAAATGGAAGTATCGTTGCCCGTACAGATACCCCGATGGATGACCAAAACCATGTGACGGTACTGCTTTCCATGGAGAAAGGACTCCTATCCCCCTCACGGCAGGAATCAGGGAGTTTCGAGGAAGTGCGGAAAAAAGCCTTTGAGGGCAGTGATTACGATAACGTCGGCTCCACCGGCGAAGAAGTATCCGCCATTGCGGCAATCATCACGACACTGCTGTCCATCGGGCTTCCCATCATGCTGATTATTTGGATTCGCAGGAGAAAAAAGAAAAGCGCAGAGAAAAAAATGCAAAGGTTCGCAGAGCGGTTCGGTTATTTTAGGGATATTCCCAACGAGGGCAGACTGAGTGCCACCTATGCGTTAGGGAGAATGTTTGGTGTGTGTGAGGATGGAGCGATTCTTGCCACAGGGATGCTGCGGCTTACCCAGCTGGGTTGCCTGGCCCCTGTGGAAACGCAGGAAGTCGGCTTTATGGCAAGACCAAGGAAGCGGTCAGCCTGCGGTTGATGGGTAGCCATCATGACAAAATGAACGAGTACGATGAGTACCTTTATACGGTATTGGAGGGTGCGGCCGGTTCGGATGCCACCTTGCAGGCAAAGGAACTGGAACGCTTTGTAAATCAAAATGATAAGCTGCTTCGTGCTATATTCAAAAGCATGACAGTGCGGGCAGAGCCTATTTGAATCAAAAGCAGTGCCTGAAACGGTGGAATATTCCTGCCAAGCTAACTGACCTGACGCCAGCCGGTGAAAAAGAGCTGGGCGAGCTGCTGGGGCTCAAACGGTATTTGGAGGACTTTTCACTGGTTGCCGAGCGGGGCGTTAAGGAAATGCCGATTTGGCGGGAGCTGCTGACCTACGCCATGCTGTTTGGCATAGCTGATCAGGTGGCGGAGCAAATGAAAGAGTTATATCCGGCACTTTCTTCCGAACTAACTGATTACAAACAGAGCATGGTTTCAGCCTATTCCTATCACTATTTGCTTTACAGCAATATGAAGAAAGCTGAACAACAGCGCGAACAGGAAAAGCGCAGCGGCGGAGGCGGTGGATTTACTTCCTTTGGCGGAGGCGGCGGTTCCATTGGTGGCGGTTCAGGCGGCGGAACGAGATAATAATTGATAACATACGGAGGATAAGATAATGGGCTTATTTTCAAAAAAACCCCCTTGCCCCATCTGCGGCGGCAAAATTTCGTGGTTTCTACATCGAAAATCGAGGGCGAATACATCTGTGACACCTGCCACAACAAGATCGATATGGAGACCAACAAGGAAGAAGATTTGACGATGCAGGGCTTTCGGGAATATTTGGTGTTCTACGATCAAAACCAGCTGCTGAAAGGTCAGTTTGTTATTTCGCAGCGGATTGACTTCGGCTTTTGGGATACCAAAATCATCTTTGATTACCAGAACAAACTGTTCTGCATGAGCAAAAACCCTGACAAAACCGTATTTGAGGGCAAACAGCTGAAATCCTTTACCATTAAAGAGGACAGCACGCCCCTGTTCGAGGGTTCGGCGGCTGGCATACGCCGCTATGCCAGCACTGTGCCGGAGCGCGCCATGGCCATGGCACCGCAAATTGCCCAGTATATGATGAACAGGCAGATGGCCCGCGCCCTTGACAAGCTGGATGACGGCAAGCAAAACAGGTCAGCACCCATGCCGTATTTTGATGTGCCAGAACCCTTTCAGGTGTTTAACGTGGAGCTGCATTTCGACCACCCCTACTGGACGGTGATTAAATGCGATATGGACGGCCCCCGATTTAATAATAACTGCCCGGATGTGAACGACTACATCCGCTCGTATCAGCGCAGCATTGAGGAAATTGAAAAGCTGGTGACTGCATTCAAGACGGTGGCCTTTCCGGAAACACCGGATCAGTCCATTGGCCTTGGTGCGGCGGGGGCAAAGGCGGTACATACAACCACTGCATTTCCCGTCGATGCCATCGAGGAAATCAAAAAATATAAGGCACTAATGGATGAGGGTATCATTTCCCAGCAGGAGTTTGATGCAAAGAAAAGGCAACTGCTTGGGATTTGAAGAAAACCGCTATATCTCTGTGGAAAGAAGGGGACTGCATGACTTACGCCTGCAAGGACTGCGGCTTTCTGTTCTACCGGGTAGGAGAGGTAAAAGAATGCCCCTCCTGTGAGAAAAATCATATTCGCTCTGCCACCCAAGAAGAAACCCAAAGGTTGCAGTCACTTCTGGCACGAGGAAAATCAACTTTACGAGTTAAGGAGGACAAACCCTATGAAGAAACAAGGTGAATTGTGGCAACGTGGCAAGAGAAGGTCCCCTGGGAGACGATTGTTAAGTATGTTTCTTGTGCTGTGCATGGTGCTTACCATGCTGCCGGTTTCGGCAATGGCGGAAGAAGCACATACCAACATTGGCGTAAGCGGGGAAATCATTGCATTTGAGCCGCTTGCAGAAATAGAAAAAACGGTCACCACCGGCACATCCATTAAGGATTTAGAATTGCCCGAAACCCTGGCCGCCACAGTGCGGACAAGTCCTGATTTTAATATGCAAGCAGATACGAGCCAGCAGACAGTGACAGACAGAGTATATGGCTCTGAATATGAAGAAATCCTTGTTGGTATTTCAGTGACATGGATTTCTCTGCCGGAATATGACATGGACACCGAGGGTGAGTATGTCTTTACGCCGGTGATCGAGGGCTATACGGTGAGCGCCGAGCTGCCGGAGATTACCGTGACGGTGGGCGCAGCGGACATCGCTATCTATAAATATTTAAATTTTGAGCCCTCACCCAATGACGCAAAAATTATGGAGACGAATCAAGAATACGCCACCCTATCCTTGGCGTTTAATGCGGTTAAAGAGGGGCAGACCATTCAGCTGCTGAGGAATATTGAGTATACTTCGACTTACTATATTGGCGCCCAGAGTTTTACCCTTGATCTGAACAACTTCACGATCAAAGGTACCGGGTACATAACTATTAGGAAGAATGAAGGCGGTACGCTGACCATTACCGACGGGAGTGCCGAAAAAGGCGGCAAGATCACCAACGCATATGCGGGATCCTCGCCCACCATTTCTATTGGCACCGAAGGCAGCAGTCTGGAAGTAAGGGGCGGCACAGTGGAAGGCACCTCCGGTCATGCAATTTTCAGCAGCACCACCGGCAGTGTGCACATTTCTGGAGGATCAGTGATTAACACCGGTAACGGCTACGCAATTTACAACAGCTCAACCGGCACCGTGGAAATATCAGGCAACAGTACAGCGAACGCCCAAAATACGGCTGCAATTAGAGGCTTTTCTGGCGGCAAAATCATAGTTGGCGGCGGGGCTAAGGTCACCAGTGCAAATACAAGCACTAACAGGGGGACGATTGAAGTACCGGATGGCGCCGTCCTTGAAATCACCGGCGGAACGATAGAAAATACCGACCCAAACGGCTATGCGATTTACGCATACGGAAATAGCAGAGTTTTAATAGGCACGCCCATCATCCAAGGCGGCGGCAAGGCGATGAACAAAGCCCCGGACTTGAGCGGCTATGCCAATGTGAAGGTCACGGCAAGCGTTAATTACGATGGAAGCTTGCCGGAGGCAGAATATAAAGCGGCGGACATCGCCAACTACAAATATCTTGCCTTTGCGCCCGCCACAGGTTCGCCGGTCTCCGGCCCCGAATTGAATTTGACCGATATACTGGCCGCTCCGGTAGTTGGCGGAACACCAGTGACAAGCATCGGCGGTTCTACTTACACAGGCACGGTGGCATGGAACGGCAGCCCAACAAGGTTCCTTGGCAGCACAGCGTACACCGCCACCGTTACCCTAACGGCGAAAGAGGGCTATACCTTTTCCGGCGTCGCGCTGAATGCGTTTATACACGACGGAGCGACCGTCACCAATACCCGGGGTTTCGGCGGCGTTCTGACGGTGACCGTTAAGTTCCCCTTGACGGCGGCAAAGACTGTGGAATTCATTGCTATTACCACGCCGCCCTCCAAACTTGTGTATAAGTTCGGAGAGAGATTTTCCTTTGCGGGCATTGTGGTTAAGGCAACCTATAACGACGGAACAGAGGGGTATTTATATACCTACCTATACGATAAAAGCGGTCCGCTCACCATGAGCGATACTCTTGTTACTATAACCGCCGTCGGCACAAACATCTCCGCCACACAAGAAATTACCGTTACCAGAGCCGACGGCCCGGCAGTTACCGGTGTATCTGCCCTGGACTGCACTACTGTCAGCAACAATGACGGCAAACTCATCGGCGTGACCACCGCTATGGAGTATAAGAAAAGCGATGCTGCAAGTTACATCCCCGGTACCGGCAGCGACATCACCGGGCTTATAAACGGCACCTATCTGGTGAGGGTTAAGGAAACCGCCACCCATGAAGCAGGCAGGGAAAGTACCTTTACTGTAGGTGTATATGTTCCGGCTGCGCTTACCGGCAATGTGACCATCAGCGGTACGCTGAAATACGGTCAAACATTGACAGCCGCATACGTCCCCGGCAACAACAGCGGCACCCTTTCCTATCAGTGGAAGCGGGGCGGCACCGATATAGGCACAAATTCTAATACCTATACCATCGTGGAAGCCGATATCAATAACACCCTCACCTGTGAGGTAACAAGTGATGTGCAAACAAGCAAAGTTTCCGGCAGCACTGCTTCCGTCATAAACAAGGCCGACGGCCCGGCAGTTACTGGCGTATCTGCCTTAGACTGCACCACTGTCAGCAACAATGACGGCAAACTCATCGGCGTAACCACCGCCATGGAATACAAGAAAAGCGGTGATGCAGGCTATACTCCCGGCCCCGGCGGCGACATCACAGGCCTTACAAGCGGCACCTATCTGGTGAGGGTCAAAGAAACTATCACTCATAACGAAGGTGCGGACAGCAGCTTTACTGTGGGTGCATATGTACCGGTGCCCTCACCGGCACAGCGACAATTAGCAATACAGCTCCAAGAATTGGCGATGTGCTGAACGGCTCACTAGACAGCGGCAATAACAGCGTACATTAAGCTATGTATGGAAAGCTGGCGGAACGCAAGTTGGCACAGATGCAAGCTATACGGTAGCTGCGGCAGACCTTGGAAAGACGATAACACTTGAGATCAGTTCAAGCGTAGAAACCGGCACAATCACAAGTGCAGCGATTGCGGCTGTGTTGAAGAAAGTAGCTCCGTCCGCACCGGAAGCGCCTACGCTCGCTTCAAAGACGCATAATACCGTCACACTTACGGCAAATGCGGCTTATGAGTTCTCCAAGGACGGCATCACATGGCAGACGGACAATGTGTTCAGCGGATTGACTGCAAGCACAGCGTATACGTTCTACCAGAGAGTGGCTGAAACCGCCGACACAGAAGCATCGGCGATAAGCACAGGATTAGATGTGACGACAAATTCAAACGGTGGCGGCGGCAGTGCTCCGGCAGTGGTGGAAGTACCTCAGACAATAGCAGCACCGTCATCGTCACGCCACCCACACCGGATAACCCTAATTCCCCCACCCAGGGCGAAATCAAGGTTCCCGGCACGGTGGACGGCAAAGGCAACGTCACAGTGAACATCACCGACAAAACCGTGACCGACGCCTTTGATAAGCACTGGCGGACGCGAAGAAAAACGGCAATGAGCAAAACGGCATTACTGTGGTACTCCGTGTGGACACCGGCAGCAAGACCGGCTCCAATGTTACGGTTAATCTGCCAAAGACAGTGCAGGATATTATCATTGCTAAGAAAATTGTCAACATCGTTATTGTGGTAGACAATCCCGACATCAGAATTGGCATGGATTTAACGACTGTGCAGGAAATCAACAAGCAGGCAAAGTCTGATGTGAATATTACCGCCAGCCGCACGGACAACGGCAAGCTGATCGGTGATGCAAGGAAAGCCATTGGCAGCCGACCGGTATTCGACCTCAAGGTGAACTACGGCAGCGGCAAACAGGTACAGAGCTTTGGCACAGGCAGCGTATCGATAACCATCCCGTACACCCTCGGCGCAAATGAAAAAGCCGGTAACGTGCAGGCAGTCTATGTGGACGGCAATGGAAAGGTACACTGGCTCACCAGCTCTGTCTATGACAGTGTAGAAAAGGTACTGCGTTTCAGCACCAATCATTTTTCCACTTACGGTGTGGGATATAAGCAGGACGCTCCTGCGCCGACTGACATTTCCACCCATTGGGCGAAGGATGACATTCAGTTTGTGATAAACCAGGGACTGCTTACCGGCACCACAAGCACTACCTTCAGCCCCAATACTGCTATGACGAGAGGAATGTTCGTCACTGCGCTGGGACGGCTGGCAAACGCCGATGTGAGCAGCTACAAGCAAAGCAGCTTCACCGATGTGAAAAACGACTCTTACTACATGGGCTACATTGAATGGGCAAGCAAAAATAGCATTGTAAACGGAATAGGTGATAAAAAGTTTGCTCCAGACCAATCTATCACCCGTGAGCAGATGGCAATCATCATGCAGAACTATGCCAAAGTCATCGGACTCACCCTGCCGAAAGTCCATGGGGAAAACACCTTTGCGGACAGCGCCAAAATCAGCGCCTATGCCAAGGATGCCGTGAAGCAGATGCAGATGGCGGGCGTTCTCAGCGGTAAAAATGGCAATCTCTTTGATCCCCAGGGTACAGCCACCCGCGCCGAGGCTTCGGCAGTGCTGCGCCGCTTCGTGGAGCTGGCGATCTCCAGCGACACCATGCAGGACTGAACGATGAATGACTCCGGCAACTGGATGTAATACGAAATCGGCAAGACCGGGAAAAGGACATTGATGGCTTAGTCTATGAAAACCAAGCAAGAGCCTGCCCACTATTCTGAGGGTGGGCTCTTGCCATATTTTACAAGTACTCTCACAGATACAATTTCATAGCCTCTCTAAAAAAATATAAAAGACCCCCCTAAAAGGGGGACCGCCGATAAGACCGGGAAACTTGAAGTTGTCGCGGATTTAGCGGGACATACCAATATTGAGACTTCAAGGCGGTATGTAACGCCTTCAATGAAAGAGTTAAAGAAGGCGGTTGAAGACGCGTAATTTGATGTATAAAAGCGGGTTACCTTTTATATATAGGTTTCAATATAAAAAGCTATACACCCACGGAGTAATTTTTCCAAACATTAACAGGAAATGCACATACAAGACCGAATAAATTTATGTAGAAATTAAAAAGGAGGCTTTTGTATGTATTTTGAAAACATGCTTGCAATAATTCTCGGCATATCATTGTTATGTGCGGATTGGTTAAATATCTCACCTAAACTTAAGGAAAATAGAAAATACTTAAGTGTTGGTATTATTATCCTAGTATTGTTTGTTTTCCATGATACATTGAATATCCTGCCTTAAGTTCACTAATCAAACTTTAAGGAGGGGGTAAAAATTTCATTTTGGAATGTTATATTTTTACTCTTCATGGTTGTACTGTTTTTAATGCCCATAATGGACCGAACAACGACGTGGGTAACGGTATTAATACTACTAGCTTTTGGTATAGCCTATAATATTATTAACCGAGAGGAACGGTAACATGTTTTCCTAGATGAAGTCCGTATATGGTGATCCATTCCTTATGTAGATACACAATTATTGCAATGAGATCACCTCAATAAGTTATAAGACGTTAAGTATAAACTTGGGGGTCAAATAATGTCCAAAACAGAGGCTATGTTAGAGGCAAATCCGATTATATTGGGCTTCGGTATGTTTAATTTTAATTACTTTGGGTTGGAAAACTTTCTTGGGAATATTGTAGTAGGTACATTACTGATAATATGGGGTCTGTATAATGTTCGAAAGTGGACCGCCGAAAAAATCCTGAATCTTAATTCCTTAATTAGATTTATATTTAGCTTTCTTATACCTTTTGAACTCCTCCTAGCTGTATATAAATTGAAGATTATCTATGAAACTTTTATGTTTTTGGTGTCAATATTATTGTTCTAATTCTAGTTATTATCTTACTGATTGATGAGAAAAGAAAATTAGTTAAAGAAATAGAAAATTAAGATTAGAATACCTAATAAAACACTTGCCGATCTTGCAGGACATTACCAATATTGAAACGTCAAGCCATGAACCCTTGATTTTATTGGGATTACGTTAGATGTGTTAACCTAATTTTTCAAAAACATCGGACACACCTAGATTTTTTCTTAACCTTCAACCCTACACGTCCGATTTGTCCGGTCGTATGCCGATTAAGTAGTGTGCTGCTAATAGTAGTGACACTAACCAATCTAAATATACATATTCTGACATTTTGGTTCATTTGCAGATATAAAAGCCCCCCTAAGATGGGGGACCATTACACTGCCTCAAATATTCTTGTGTTTTATAAATCCAATATTACTCCTGCTTCCATTAACAAGTCCAAACCTAATAACCCATTAATAGCTCCGCGAAATTAATCTCGCCAATAGCGAACTTACAATTCTTAATTTTGAACCCGTTAAACTCAACAGCATCAACCTGTCACCGAAAATTGCTTACCACCGATTCCAACACTAACAATAATTTCATCACGTTCTTCAATATTTATCCCAATTTCCTCTACGACATCAGTAGAAATTATTGAATGGCTGGCACCCGTGTCAATAACCATTTTATCAATGGTTTTTGCCCTTCCTTTATAATATACCTTTGCCGTTGTATATAGTAACACATTTTCAAAAATCATTTTTGTCATCAGATTATTCCTCGAAACCCAGGTGTAAATCGAATTTTTATCCTAATTTCTTCTTTAGAAGTATGGTAAACCAAAGTATCGCCCTTGCTTTTTACTAGCTCTCGGGTGGCCTCCTTAGGATCAGAAATACTACGGATTACAGCTACATCATCTATAACCTCATAACTGTCCTCAATATGTGATTGCAGGATTTTCATTTGGACAAATTGATTGGGATAAAGCCTACGAACCTCAGCCCATACCATACAAATCACATCCTTTTTGTTTTAATTATATAATATTTGTCCAAAGTGAAGGGGATTCACTAATTTTTACAAATTAAGTGCTAAATTGGAACGTAACGGCTATCCTCATTTATTAAAAATATTAGTAATATCCTCTGTGTACGTTTCATACACTATGAACATAGCGTACAATGGAGGTGGGGAGTGATGCTTATGCAAGAAGTACTTAATGCAACGGATGTTCGTAAAGATTGGGGAAGGTTCATTGATACGGTGGTTCGAGAAAAACCTCAAATGGTAAAGCGAAACCGTGACTACTTTATATCATTTTCTTTACAGCAGGCCCGCCTGTTGTTAAAGGATCATCATTTTAATGCTCAGTTTTTGCAGGAGGAGGATGGTTCTATCACAGCCACCCTTACAAATTTTGATTTTGTAGTGAATACAAAAGATCGTGAGACTGCCATAAAGCATTAGCTGAAGAGTTGGTAGAGTATGCAAAGGAATATTATGATGAATTCCAACTTTACTTTTATTCCCTTAATCGTCAATCTCACTTTCCGTATGTTTTGGCTGTGCTCATGCAAGAGAATTTAGATGGAGTTATCGGCCTAATCCATGCCTAATTGGAGAGAACTTAAAAGATTTTGTGAAAATGACGGTTGGGAATTATTTAATAAAACGGACCAATATTTTTATCGAAAAAAGATGCCGGACGGCTCTTTAAAAAGAACAAAGGTATCTATGGGTTCCGGGCAAATTAAGTTCCATATGTGGCAGCAAATATTACATCGGCAACTTAAGGTGTCACAAGAATATTTTAATAGTAAGATATAACAGGTATTTCTGGCTTATTTCTAGTAACAGTCCTATTATTTTAAATAGGGCTATTTTGTCTATGTTGGACAAATGAAAGGGTGTATTGAATAATAAAATTTGCTGTTGGACTCATTACCACCTGCCTGTCCCTGACCCTAGCCACCAGCGCCATGGCAGGCTTTCACGCCATTTCCGCGCACGATCGAGACGCTCACATTTTACACGCACAACTTTTTTACGCACCAGTATTACACACACGTCCTAAAAAGGAAAAAGCCGAACGTGTTACATTCCACGTTCAGCTTTAACCCTTGCGAATACAGCGTTTCTGGTGTCGAAGGCGGGGAGGGGCCTTTGAACCCGCATGGTTTCCCACACGCCCCTCAAGTTTGAAGGGCGATTTTTATTGACACGAAATGCCTTGTAGCCTTGATTTTATAGGGATTACGTTAGATGCGTTAACCTAAATTTTCAAAAACATCGGACACGATCAGGTTTTTTCTGAATCTTCAACCCTACACGTCCGATTCACCCAGTAATAACCGTGAAACAGTAACAGATGCCAATGGCAACACCACTACCTTTGATTACGATTATCTGGAGCGTTTAATAGCTACTACCTATGCAGGTGCCTTTTGCTTTTTTATACCGTTCAGCAGTATTTCGAAGTGTTGCAGAGACTGATCATTTAAGTCAAAGTAAGGGTAACGTATACACCATTCATAAGTAAGTCCTCTCATGGCCATAATACAGTGCTTCGTAATTGTATCTACGGATATATCAGTTCTAAAATCTCCTTGTTTTATTCCTTGGCTAATAATACTACTGAATACTTGGTAGAGTTTCCTATTATAACCCATTACAGCTTCTGTATTTACGGTTCTTGATATTTGTGCTTCATATAACATTTTAATCAGGTCATAACCTAAAGTACAGGCAATAGTATTAACCATTTTCTCTACAAACGAAAAAAGAATATCAGAAGCCATAGTGCCGGGAGGAAATGACTCAAGATAAGATTTATAGTCTAAATCAATGGTATCTACAAAATCAGCAATCAGAGTAGTAATTAGAGCATTTTTTGAATCAAAGTACACATAGAAGCACCCTTTAGACACCCCTGCCTTTTCTACTATAGAGTCTACACTTACATTATCAAAACCATGCTTCTTGAATAACTGGTCAGCACTTTCATAGATTTTCCTTTTTGTTTCGTCAGCTTTCGCTGTTCTTTTGCTTATTTTTTCTTTATTCACAAAATTTCTCCCTATATTAATTGACAATAGTAGTAAATAATCATATATTGACTATAGTTAGTGACTTTAGTCAGTTAATGTATACAATTATATCACACATCTAATTTCAGAGACAAATTGAAATCAGTATTAACTTTATTTTTAAGTGGCGGCGGAGACAACTGTAACTTTATTATTGGTTTGTAATTGCATGATACACAGAGGATTGCAAGAAAAAGGTCTTCCATTATGGGTACCGTCTTCAGTGTATATTAAATAACGTCTTGGGCCCAGGCATTTCCGGCATTCATCACATTATGATTTGGGGACTCCTTTTGCTAGGCGGCATGGGTTTTGTTGGAACACAACCGGGCTACCCACCATTGCCGACTCAAAGACAAGGGGAAACTGCTACTCTCACCTTCCGGGCATGGGATCAATGAGTAAGTGAAAATGGGGGTATAGCTGGTGCTAAAAAAAATTAAATTTATAAAGAATAACAAGTTTCTTACCCTCATGTTGATTAGTTGCATATCCTTACTTGTGTTATATATAAGTTTTTTATGGAATAGCAATGAGCAACAGCAAGACATTGTTATCGGAGTTGCCTGGCCCTTTGCAAAAAATAATAGTATGTTCCGAGAGGGTGTCGAATTAGCCATTCATGAAATAAATGAAAATGGTGGGGTTAAGGGTCAAAAGATTAAAGTTGTTGAGAAAGACGATGAAGGATCAGTTAATCAGGGAATGGCTATTGCCCAGTCTTTTGTAAATGATTGCAAAACGATTGCTGTTATTGGGCATAGAGAGTCTTTTATCTCAATTCCCGCTTCCAGAATATATGAGTCCGGTGGAATAGTCATGCTGTCCCCAGCTTCTACAGCACCTCAACTAACTAATAATGAAAACAAATACATATTTCGAAATATACCTAGTGATGATGAAATCGCTAAACAATTAGCGACATATGCTTCCCAAAAGGGTTACAAAAAGACCGTAATTTATTATGCAGATAATTCCTATGGATTAGGTTTGGCTAATGCATTTGAAGATCATGCAAAAAGGTTAGGTATTTCGACCGTTGACCGTATTTCAATCTACAGCAATTTAAGGGAACTTGAAAGGCTGCACAAAAAGTGGCAAGCTCTTGATTTTGATAGTGTGTTTATAGCTCAGCCAGCAAAGGAAGGTGCTGAATTTATTGCTGATACAGCCAAGGTGGGTATAGCTGTAGCTTATATTGGTGGTAATGCAATGGATTCGCCTTTATTATGTAGCGTTGGCGGAAAAGCGGCAGAAGGTATGGTCATAGGAACAATTTTCAATCCCCAAGATTCTCGTCAAGTGGTTAAGGATTTTGTAAATAAATTTAATCAAAATTATAACACGATACCAAGTGCATATTCGGCCCAAGGGTATGATGCAGTTAAACTGCTGGTTGCAGCCATAGAACAGGCAGAATCCACTGAACCACTGGTAATAGCTGAAAAACTCCGTACCATTAAGGATTGGCCAGGGGTGTCTGGCTATCATACTTTTAATGAGTATGGGGACGACATTGGAAATCTGGTAATCATGAAAGTAGTTCGCAATGGTGTGTTAGAAGTTGTGGATGAGAGCAATGGGGATGAATAGGGTTAATAACTGTTTCAATTAGGGGGTAGCAAGATGAAAGATGACATATTCCGAAAGGTATCACTGGAGAGGCTTTCGTCTCCCGAACAGTTAGACCAGTTAATGACCGTTACCACCCCTAGAGCATGGTTAGCCCTTGCAGCAATAGGCGGAATTCTATTTACAGCTATTTTGTGGGGGATCTTCGGGAGCATCCCTACCAAGGTGCAAGGCCAAGGAATTCTCATCAAGAGTGGCGGAATATACAATATTGTTCATGATCAAAGCGGTAAAATCACCGATATCAGAGTTGTTGCAGGAGACACGATCAAAAGAGGAGATGTGCTTGCAAGAACTAACCAACCACAATTGGTAGATGAAATTAACAAATTGAAAACAGAACTGGGTCAGTTACAAAGCTTAAATGATTTTCAGCTTAATCAGGATATAAAAAATATGGGATCGAGTTTACTTGATTTTTACGAACTATCTAACAGAGTAAATGAAGCCAGAATAAATGAAAACAGTTACAAAAATGCAATGCTAGATAATATGCGAATCCTACAAGATACAAAAATCAGGCTGGAGCAAGACAAAATCAATGAAGCAAATCAACAACTTTATGTGAATAAACTAACTATCCTTTTTCAATCAAATGCAATATCGGAAAGCGAGTTAATCAATGCAACTAAGGACTTACATTTTATGGAGTTAGAGACTCGAGCAGCAACATCAGCCGTCAGGGAGAGGCAGGAGAGCTATAACGCAAGCAAAGAAAGTTATAAACAGGCTCAATATGCGGTGCAATTACTTGAGAAGCAATTTGAATCAACTAGAGTTATAAGAATTAAAGAAACAGAAGAAGAAATTAAGATACTTCAGGATAAGTTAAATCAGTCAACAGAAATTGTTTCTCAAATAAATGGACGAGTCCTAGAGGTTAAGGTTAATAGAGGAGATATTATTGGCCCGGAAACGCCGCTTTTTAGTCTAGAGCGGGAAGGTTCAACCACAAAATTAGAAGTTGCTATGTATATCCCGGCAGCAGAAGGAAAAAAGGTCTTGCCTGGATGGAGGCTCAGATTTCCCCAACTATCGTAGAAAAGGAAGAATACGGGTTTATGCAGGGCAGGGTAATAGCTGTATCTGAATATCCTACAACACCCAGGCATGTGATGCTTACGCTGGGTAACGAAGAATTGGTGACTCAACTGACTGGAGAAGGCGCCTACCTGGAAGTGAAAATTGACATGACAGTTGATAGCAGTACTGTAAGCGGCTACAAATGGTCGTCCCGTCAGGGGCCTCCGCTTAAAATTAATAGCGGAACTATTTGTACTGGTGCAGTAATTATTCAGCAGCAAAGGCCTATGAGCATGGTTATTCCTATGTTTAAAAAAGCACTCTCTATTTAAACAACCCGTATCCTGGAGGTGAAAGAGCAAGTGCTAAAATTAAAACAAAAAGTGAAAAAAAGAAGGGTTCCCACCGTACTCCAAATGGAAGCAGTAGAATGTGGGGCAGCTTCACTGGCCATGATCTTGGCCTATCACGGTAGGTATATACCTCTAGAAGAGCTCCGTATTGTCTGTGGGGTTTCGCGAGATGGCAGTAAGGCTAGCAACATCCTAAAAGCAGCTCGTAATTTTGGCATGGAAGCTAAAGGTTTCCGAAAGGAGCCAAATGACTTAAGGAATATGGAAGCCCCAATGATTATCCACTGGAACTTCAGTCACTTTTTAGTTTTTGAAGGCTTTCATCAGGGAATGGTTTACCTGAATGATCCGGCAAGTGGTCCCAGAACCGTAACTGAAGAAGAATTTGACCAATCCTTTACGGGAGTTGTACTAACCTTTAAGGTTGGTCCTGCTTTTGAAAAAGGCGGCAGCAAACCTAATATTTTAATGGCACTAAAGAAACGAATGAAGGGATCTGAGGTTGCCCTAACCTTTGTGATTTTAGTGGGCTTGGCATTAGTAATTCCCGGTTTGGTTATTCCTACCTTTTCAAAGATTTTTGTAGATGACATATTATTAAGTGGTAAAGATAATTGGTTATTTCCCTTACTTTTGGGGATGGGCATGACAGCAGTTTTGCGTGGAATTTTGGTATGGCTGCAGCATTACTATTTGCTCAGGTTGGAAACTAAGATTGCCTTGAGTTCCTCGGGGCAGTTCTTATGGCATGTACTCCACTTGCCGGCAGATTTTTTTAACCAGCGCTACAGCGGTGATATCAGTGTTCGCATGGGCAGTAATGATAAGGTAGCACAGCTATTATCAGGGAGATTTGCTAAGACGGCACTGGATTTTGTGTTAATTATTTTTTATTTCATACTAATGTTACAGTATAACCTTCTCTTAACCTTGATTGGTGTTGTAGTAGCTGTTATCAACGTTCAGTATTTACGATTTGTATCTGAGAAGAGGGTAGATCTTAATCGTAAACTACTACAAGATTATGGGAAACTCCAGGGGACGGCTATGTCTGGCTTGCAGATTATTGAAACCCTAAAGGCAACAGGTTCGGAATCAGATTTCTTTGCCAAATGGTCAGGCTATCAGGCTAAAACATTAAACGCCATGCAGGAGATAGGAGTTTCCTCACAGTTTTTATCTGCAGTACCTACATTATTAACCTCGCTGACTAATGCGGTGGTCTTAGTAATAGGCGGACTTTTTATTATGAACGGGGAAATGACCATTGGCATGCTGGTAGCCTTTCAAAGTTTAATGAGCAGTTTTATGGCACCTGTGAACAGTCTGGTTASCTTGGCAGTACTTTGCAGGAAATGGAAGGGGATATGAACCGTTTAGATGACGTATTGAAATATCCTGTGGAGGCACAAACTGACCAGAAAATTTTTACGGACAAGCCAGAGGAACTGGACAAGAAGCTAGAAGGATACCTAGAAATCCGTAATTTAAATTTTGGCTACAGTCGGTTAGAAGAGCCTTTAATTCGAGACTTTAATCTGAGTTTAAAGCCGGGATTTCGCGTAGCTTGGTGGGGGGATCGGGAAGCGGCAAGTCCACAGTGGCAAAGTTGCTAGCGGGAATCTACAAGCCCTGGTCCGGCACGATTTTGTTTGATGGGAAACCAAGGAAAGCATTCCCAGAACGGTGCTCAACAACTCCATGGCTATGGTTGATCAGGATATCAGTATGTTTCAGGGTACTATTAGGGACAATATCACCTTATGGGATCAGACTGTTTCTGAATTTGACATTATTAGAGCAGCTAAGGATGCCTGTATACACGATGATATTACCTCGAGGATAGGCGGTTATGACCACCTGTTGGATGAAGGAGGAAGGAATTTTAGTGGAGGTCAGAGGCAGAGAATAGAAATTGCCCGGGCTTTAGTTAATAATCCATCTATCCTTATTATGGATGAGGCAACCAGCGCACTGGATCCTTCTACAGAAGGTATGCTAGATGAAAGAATAAGACGCCGTGGGTGTACTTGTGTCATTGTTGCCCACCGACTAAGTACAATACGTGACTGTGATGAGATTATTGTTATGGAAAGAGGAAAAATTGTTCAAAGGGGAAATCACGAGGAGCTTATAAATGCAGAAGGGCCTTATGCAAAACTGATGAGTGCCAGTTAGATTTCGCTAGGAGGTAGCAGATGGGATTGATTACAGAGCTTTTCCAAAGAGAAGGCACCATAGTTGCTGTAGAAGGAAACAAACCATTACTCCTCACAGATCCTTACAGCATATGGCTGGTTGAACGGGGAAAAGTTACTGTTTTTTCTATTCAAATAAAAAATAATGAAGCTATTGGAGCAAGGAATTTTTTATTTGAGGTAGAGGGGCATGACATTTTATTTGGTATCTGCCCGAAATGATGATCCATGCTTTGGACTGCTGGCAACTGGAGTAGCAGGGACAAGCTTGAGGCAAATTAATAGGACACTCTTTTTGGAAAGATTAGAACAGGCGGCGGATAGAAAAGTCTATTTAGATCTAATTAATCGCTGGTTCAGGTCTTTTTTTGAACAGGAAGAAATCGAACTTATAACGTCTGACTCTGCAGATTTATCACTGACACTGGATAAATTTCACAACTTGGCACTAGGTAGAATTAAAGAAAGATACCTTAATAATAAGCAGGTTGAGGAAATTCGTTTAAGAAAAAAAAGGATTTACAATGAAAAGTGTATAGAAAAGGCTATTTATAAGATGTCCTCGGTCACCCAAAAGGAGCAGCATGAAGATACTGTGGAACTCTTATCAGATATGCTACTTAGTGCCTGTAAGTTAGTTGGTCAGGCGATGAAGATCGAAATTATTTCTCCTCCATCTGCTAACCAAGAAGGCCCGTCAAAGGATCCTTGGGGGATATTACCAGAGCATCAATGGTTCGGACAAGGCGAGTTATCTTAGCAGGGGAGTGGTGGAAGTCAGATAATGGACCTCTGCTGGCTTACATGGAAGAAGATAATCGACCAGTGGCTTTATTGCCCTTATCTCCCGAACAATATCAATTGTATGATCCGACAAATAAAAATAAGACTTTGGTAAATTATAAAATTTCCCAGCAGATTAAACCCATCGCCTTTACATTTTATCGTTCATTTCCCGCCAAGGTAATAAAATCACGAGATATACTTGCCTTTTCTATAGGTAACTGCTGGAAGCGGGATTTGATTATGGTAGTTTTAATGGGATTGTTTGGTGGTCTGATGGGCACTGTTACACCTGTAGCAACTGGAATTATTTTTGACACTATTATCCCAGAGGGGGAAAAGGCCCAACTGCTGCAAATTACCTTCTTCCTAGTGGCAACTGCCCTGCCGGGACGTTTTTTCAATTAACCAGGTCCTTTGCCATGATGAGAATGGAAGGAAAGATAGATGGATCCCTTCAAGCGGCAGTTTGGGATCGGCTGTTAAGCCTGCCTGTTCCTTTTTTAAGCAATACTCAGCGGGAGAATTAGCCATGCGGGCCATGGGCATCAGTCAGATTCGCAACAGGCTATCTGGTGCTACCATAACAACGATCCTTTCCAGTATATTCTCAGTTTTTTATTTCGCCTTATTGTTTTATTACGATGTCAAGTTGGCAGTTATAGCCACTGGTTTAATTATGGTGGTTATAATCATGACAGTAATCCATGGTTATATACTAATCAATTACCAGCGACAGTTAACTGATATAGATAATAAAATATCAGGCTTAGTATTACAACTAATTGGTGGAGTAGTCAAATTTAGAGTATCAGGGGCAGAAAGTAGAGCCTTTTACCAGTGGTCTAGGGAATTTAGCAAACAAAGAAAAGTAGCCTTTAAAAGCAAAAACATTTCCAATGGACTGGTGGTCTTCAACTCCATCTTTCAAGTGGTTACTTCTATGATCATTTTTTACGGGATGATTACTTTCTCCCAGGGTTCTCTAGGGGCCGGAAAGTTTATAGCTTTCAATACAGCCTTTGCCAGTTTGATGGGAGCAATGATTTCCTTAACCGAGGTCTGTATTTCCATTATTGGTATGGTACCTCTTTATGAAAGGGCAAGACCGATCTTAGAGGCATTGCCGGAGTACGACGAAAACATGAATGATCCAGGCCAGTTGACTGGTTCCATTGAAGTAAGCCATGTGTCTTTCCGATATAAGCAAGACGGACCGCTAATTCTTAAGGATATCTCTCTTCAGATAAAAGAGGGTGAGTATATAGGCCTAGTTGGGACCTCGGGTAGTGGCAAATCCACCTTGTTTCGTATTTTGCTGGGATTTGAAAAACCGGAATCAGGCCGGGTGTACTACAATGGACAGGATATAGGAAAGGTAGATATTCGTTCGGTGCGCAAACAGTTAGGGGTCGTTTTACAAAATGGTCAGTTGATGTCGGGGGATATCTATACCAACATTGTTGGCACTAATCCTAATTTAACCATGGAAGATGCTTGGGAAGCGGCGAAAATGGCGGGATTAGACCAGGATATCAAGGAAATGCCGATGGGCCTGCATACAGTCATCAGTGAAGGTGCCGGTACTATCTCAGGCGGACAAAGACAAAGGTTGCTTATTGCCCGGGCCATCGTTAAAAAGCCCCGAATTATTTACTTTGATGAAGCTACCAGTGCCCTGGATAATGGGACCCAGGCCATTGTTAGTAATAGCCTTAATAAATTGAAGGCAACCAGGATTGTGATTGCTCACAGGTTAAGCACCATTGTTAACTGTGATAGAATCATCGTACTTGATCAGGGGAGAATAATTGAGATTGGAACTTACGAACAATTAATGCAGTTGAACGGTGTTTTTGCTAATCTGGCCAAGCGACAGTTGGCCTAGGGACGGAAAACTGCCATATTTACCATATACCTTAGGGTTAGTCTAAATAAAAAGGGGTGTTTTAAGTGAGTAGAAACATAACTCTATTACTAACTCCAAGTGAAACACCATTCTCTGATTCGCGATTTTTCAGTTTCAGCCCCATCCTTTATCATTAGGGATTTTGCAGGGCTATTTACGTTCCATGGGTCACACGGTAAATTCAACAGATTTGAATATATGTATGCACAGCTTTGCCAACCCTCCGAATGCTCTTCAATGGCTGCCGCTCTTTAATAAAGACCTCATTATTGAACATCTAAATAGTGGTATCTCCACGGGTATGGAAGAGATACTGGATTACTTCATTCAGCAAACTGATGTGGCCCAAAGTGATTACATTGGTATTTCCACCGGAACAAATATGTCTTTCTTTGAAATACACCTGGCGCTCTTGCTGGGTCAAAGAATAAAAGATCAAACTGGAAAATCCATTATTTTTGGCGGTGCTAACTTGGACTTTTTATGGCAGTTTCGTGATGTTTTTCAGGAATTATGGGAGGCTATTTTTAAGAATTCTCAATACATTTTTATCGGGCCTGGAGAGAGATCCTTTGCCAAGCTCATTGAGGGATACCCCTACCGTGAATTGCCGGGTGCTGTATATTTTGACAACGGCGTGATTGTTCGTAATTTTGAAGATGCCCCCACTTTAATTGGTCCAGATTTTCAGGGTTTAAACCTATCCCCCTACAACCTATGCTTCCGAGATGGTGTTGAAAACACAGAAAAAACCTAGTGCACTATTACAAATGGAACATAACCAAGGGGCCAACAGTTTCTGAAGTAAATCGCCGCACCTTGCCACCCCAAGAAAGAAAGGAAACCCTTATATTACCCTATGTCTTCAATTATAACTGCAGCTATCGGTGTGCCTTTTGCGTACAAAGCCGTGAGGATAAACCGCCTGTGGTTGCTAAGGACGCTCGCTCGGTAGTTGACGATATTGAGGCACTAAACTCAAAACATAATACCGAATACATGCGCTTCTATAATAATGCCTTTAATCTATCTACTTCCTTTGTCCGAGAATTTTGTAACCTAGTTTTAGAAAGGGGTCTCAAGTTTTACTGGAGCGATTGCGCACGTTTTAATAATCTTACAGAAGAGATGGTGGATTTGCTCTATCGGTCCGGTTGCAGAAAACTTGTCTTTGGCCTTGATACCGCCAGCAAGAAAATATCGAAGCTTATCGACAAGAGACTAAATTTAGAGCAAGCCCGCCAAGTCCTTGGCTGGTGTCATGCACGGGGAATTTGGGCAGAGCTCGAGATAATTGTAGGCCTTCCCTATGAACAAGAGGAAGATTTTGAGGACACTTATTGCTTTGTGCAGGAGAATATGCAAAAGGGATATATCACAGGTTTTCATCTTAACCGTTATTTTGTGATCCCCTGCTCCCTGCTTGGCAGTAAGCCTGAGCAGTACGGAATTCGTCTTCACTGTTCCCCGGATGGGTATGAGAAACTTCTTAAGAGAAGTGCAGAAATATTAATTGCGCTCACGGCCCCTCAGGGTGACACCATAAGCATCCCACCTCGTCAATACCAGATTTTAAGATACAGTGAACTGACCGGGCGCACTGTAGAGCAAATTGTTGAGGAAACCGAAGACAAATTCAAACGTATGAGAAGTTTAATGCAGAGGTAAGCGGTTTTCATTGAGGGGAGGTGAAGAAAAAATGAGCCAAAAGCAACTAGAAGCATTTTATCAAAAACTGGCCGAAGACAAAGATTTAAAAGATCAAGTGTCAGCAATCAAGGGAGACATGGCAACTGTCTACGACGGGATGGTCAAGATTGCCAGGGACGCAGGCTTTGATATTACAGCAGAAGACATCAAGCAGCACGTGCCGGAGACGGTGAACTTGATGACATGGAATTAGACAGTGTGGCTGGTGGATGTGCATCAGTGTGTGGGGAAATTTGTGGCATGTTCCTAGGGCACTGGATGGGTAGGCAGTAATTAGCTCGTGAAAGGGGATTAAGGGCCATGGAATCACGCTACGCAAAATTGAAAGAAGATTGGCTACTTAAAGGTTGGACTGATGTCCCATGGACAATAGTCAACTGGAAAAGCGGTGATTACCATCGGCTCAATCAAGATGGTTTCTACGTCGCACAGTCTTGCGACGGGCGGACAGATTTCGGCTCCTTGGCCTTTCTGCCCAAGCATATCACCATACTTAACAGATTTATAGACCAGGGGATTGCGGAAGAATGCAAGGCAGGGGAGTCGGTTCAATCCGTCCAAGAATATAGGTTGGCCAAAAACACGTTAATTAAGGGGATTCACTGGGCCGTAACGGGTCGTTGCAACTTGAAATGCCGCCACTGTTACATGGATGCTCCATCGGGGCAACTTGGTGAACTTACTGATGGTGAGCTGGAGATTGTCCTTAATTACCTGGTAGAAGCAAATATTACTTCTGTATCTTTAACCGGGGGAGAGCCCTTCATGAATAAAAACCTGCTTGGACTAATAGGTAGATTAAGCGAAAAAAAGATTCGCCTTGTAGACATCTACACCAACGGTACATTGATTAGCGATACAATCTTGCAGGAATTAAGGGCCATGCATGTTCAACCTATATTTCGAATCAGTTTTGACGGTTGTGGTGCCCACGATCAAATGCGGGGAACCCCTGGAATAGAGGCAAAGGTACTGAGGGCCATTAGCAAAATCAGGTCAGCCGGGTTTGGTGTATCAGTAACCACCAGCATTGATAAGACAAATATCCATAGTTTGATGACAACTTATGAGAAAATGAAAGAGCTAGATATTTATGCATGGGGAGTAGGACGTCCACAACCGGTGGGCTGTGGGCGAGGAATAACCACAGGTCTCCCTTTGGAAGAGATGGCCCTTTCTTGCATAAATTTATTGCAGCGCTGGTTTGAGGATGGACGACCCTTCATGATTGGCTGGAGGCTTTCTATTCAAATAGCAAAGACGGTGCTGTTAGCCAGACACCCCAGGCGGCCAAGAACTTAGGGCCTGATGATTATGTTTGTTCGTCCTGCCGTCAATGGCCCTATTTGGCCCCCGATGGCAAACTATTACCCTGCATTAGCTATGGAGATACAAATTACATGTCTGAACTACCGAACCTTTTAGAAAAGGGATTTGCCGAAGCCCTAATGAATCCACGACTTCGTTATCTTTTAGATATAAAGAAAGGTGATATCCTGGCACGTAATCCAGAGTGTGCTAACTGTCAGGTGTTCAAAGACTGTGGGACCGGTTGTCGCACTTCTGCTCTAATAGGAAGCGGCAATATCCTGGCAAAGGACCCCATAGCCTGCCAACTCTGGAAAGGTGGTTATAAAAGAAGATTTATGGAAATAGCTTTGGCTTGGGAAAGGAGATAATCCGTTTATGGGCAGTTGTTACGCCCGACTAAAAAAGAGTGGCTTTTGAGGGGCTGGTCAGATCTACCCTGGGCCTTGGTCAATTGGCGAAATGGTGATTTTAGGGAACTGGCAAAAGACGCTTTTTATGTTGCACAATCTTGCGACGGAGTAACCGACTTCGAATCTATGGCCTTTCTCCCCAGACACACAGCCATCTTAGATAAATTAATTGCTGAAGGGGTTGCCGAGGAATGTAAATTTGGGGAGACATTGGAATACGGTCAGGCGTATAGAAAGGCAGACAATCCCATGATTCGGGGCTTGCTTTGGTCCATTACTGGTCTGTGCAATATGAAATGTCGCCATTGCTTTATGGAGGCCTCTTCCCAGCGCTTTGGAGATTTTTCTATTGATGAAATATGGGATTTAATCAATCAGTTTGAGCAAGCCAATGTATCGGAAATTGCCATAACCGGGGGCGAGCCATTCATGCGCAAAGAGCTACCAGAAATCCTTGAAACCCTCACCTTGAAGAAGATAGGTTTGGCCGAAATCTTTACAAACGGTATGTTGGTTACCGACAAAATCCTTGAAACAATTAAGTTGTCAGGGAATAGGCCCTTTTTCAAGATTAGCTTTGACGGATGCGGTACCCATGACTATATGCGTGGGGTTGTTGGCAGCGAAGTAATGGTTATTGAGGGCATTAAAAGGGTCAAGGCCTGGGGTTTCCCCTTTACCATTATCACTTCTGTTGATCGTATTACCCAAATTAACCTTATGGAAACCTATGATCTAATGAAGGAGCTTGAGGTTGACGAGTGGTGGCTTGCCCCCCCGGTGGAAGTGGGTCACTGGCGGGATTCGGATTCTAATGTTTCCCTGGAGGATATGGTGGACCTATGTACCCGGTTACTTCAGCGCTGGTTGGCAGACGACCGCCCCTTTAACATTAAGCTGTGGCGTTTCGGCCTTTTTCGTCGTGCTGAAAATGGCGAAAACCTAAATATCCAATCATCTATCACTCCTGATTCATGGAATTGCGCCGGTACCCATAGTCGTCCTTACCTTCTGCCTGACGGCACTCTGTTACCCTGTGGTGGTTATACCGGTACGAGCCTGTTGGAAAAGATGCCAAATCTTAAAAAACAGTCCCTGTCCCAGGCGTGGACAAATTCTGCATTACGGCACATCTGCGACCTTAAAAAGCGTGACGTGTTAGCTCATAACAAGGGTTGTGATGGCTGCCAGTACTTTGCGGCCTGTGGTAGCGGGTGTCGTGTTATCGCCCTTGGTGAAAAAGGTGACTTGTTAGCCAAAGATCCCGTTGCCTGCCTTCTTTTTAAGGGTGGATATATAAAGCGCCTACAGGAACTAGCAAAACAGGCCAATTATAATGATCAGCAGAAGAATGTAATATCCCAGGAATAGGGTGATAAGATGCAAGAGCGCTACGCAAAACTTACTGATAATTGGCTCCTGAGGGGTTGGTCGGATATGCCCCAAGCCATAACAAATTGGCAGACAGGCTACTGCGCCAATTTGGTAAAGATTCCTTTTATGTGGCCCAGTCATGCAACGGTAAGACAGATTTCAATTCAATGGCCTTTCTTCCGGGGCACATCAAAGTGTTGGAAAAGTTTATCGCTGAGGGCATAGCCAAAGAATGCCCTTATGATGAATCAATGGAAAATGTTAAGGAATACCGTATGGCTGATAATCCCTTGATTCGAGGGGTCCATTGGGCCATAACAGGCCGCTGCAACATGAATTGTCCCCATTGTTTTATGGAATCCCCTTCCGGGAGATATGGCCATCCGGATCTTAATACTATCAAACTCTTCATTAACCAATTTGTTAAGTCGAACGTGCTCCAGGTCTCTCTGACCGGAGGAGAACCGCTTCTGCGCGAAGACCTGCTGGAAATAATTGAGGAGTTAACTTTAAATAGAATACGCTTAACTGAAATAGCAACTAATGGAACGCTTATTACCACATCCCTCCTTGAATCCATCAAGCAACTGAGACAAAGGCCAGATTTTAAAATCAGCTTTGACGGTGTCGGAGTACACGACCTTATGCGAGGAACCAGGGGAACAGAAGCAAGGGTTACTAATGCAATCCGCCAAGTGGTAGACGCTGACTTACCGGTGGCAGTAACCACTACACTGAACAGGGATAATATCAGCACCCTAAAGGATACCTATGAATTAATGAAAGAGCTGCGTGTTCCGGTGTGGCTAATTGGCAGGCCGCAAACAACCGGCAATTGGTGTGGGGGTGACTCAGCGCTTTCCACCCAAGAAATGGCCGAAGCATGCTTGATTTATTGAAACGCTGGATAGAAGACGGTCGCCCCTTCTATATTTTGTTGGAGCGCTTCTTCGGTGGTGGTAAGATTCAAAACGTACAACAACATGAGTTGCAGATAAAGTATAACCATGATAGTTACGAATGTCTGTCAGTGCGGGAAAAACCCTACCTGCTGCCGGACGGGAGGCTTCTGCTGTGTGGGCTATACAGGGACTTATCTCCATGATCAGATGCCAAACCTTCTGGAACATGAACTTTCGGAGGTCTGGAGCGCTTCATCCTTACGTTCTCTAGTTGATATGAAGAAGAGCCAAGTGCTTACCCATAATTCGGAATGTTCAGAGTGTGATATGTTTACCATCTGTGGTGCTGGCTGCCGGGCATACGCCCTTACAGAGTCAGGTTCCCTGCTGGCCAAGGATCCCTTTGCCTGTGAGGTATGGAAAGGTTGCTACCGGAAACAATTTGACGACATTGTAGCAGGCTGTCATCAAAAGGGGGGTATTGACCCGTGCAAAAAATAGAACGCCGCAAGGCCTATAAAGCTTCCGACCCATTTAGTACTATTACCCGTATACGTAACATCCTAGCCAACTGTGATTTATTTGCCATTGAGGTTCATTACTCTTACCCCGCTCCGGGAGTTAATTGCTGCCGTGTTCTACTGGGCGACAGTGATGTGGCAAACTTAAATATCGGTTCTAACGGAAAAGGGTTAGACCTCGCTATGCCTTGGCCAGTGCCTATGGAGAAATCCTGGAAAGACTTCAAAACAGTATACTTTTTCCTTTGCGACAACTTAAGTTTGCCACGAAAAGATATCTCACAAATGCACCGACAATGGATGTTTTTAGGGAACGTCTTGAAAGAGAAGACTTGGTGCTGGATTTTCATTATGCACCCGATGAGGTTTATTTGGATACCCACTCCCTGGCAGAAGAGTGTTCAGACGTCTTATCCGCGATGCTACACATTAAGGATATTGCCAGTCAAAGGGAATATTTGCAAGGGTCTTTTGGCCAAGAGGCTGTGGGTTGTTTACCGTACTACTCTGTTTTCCAAAGCCAGGTGCGATTGTTGCCAATTAAACTTATCTGGAATACCTGCGGTACTAACGGAATGTGTGCAGGTAACACACCTAAAGAAGCACTCATTCAGGGAATATCAGAGGTCTTTGAACGGTTTGTTATTAGATGCATATATCAACAAGAGATTACCCCGCCTACAATTCCATTAGAATGTTTTCAAAATACCGTCATACTGGATAGGCTCAAGAGCTTAGAGGAAGCTACTGGTATTACTGCCACCATTAAGGATTGTTCCTGAACATGGGACTGCCTGTTTTGGGCTTATTATTGGTTAACCCAAAAACCAACCGCTACACCTTCCATGTGGGTGCTGATCCTTCACCCATAACTGCGCTGGAGCGTTGTCTTACTGAGATTTATCAGGGAAGACCCCAAGATGTGGAGGCTAGATTTCACCCCATGCCCGTTAATTTCAATGAAAAGTCACCTGATTTGAGCTGGCGGGCGGCATATTATGAAACCACCTCAAGTGGCTTTGGACAGTGGCCCAGCTGCATCTTTTCAGAAACTGATACTTATTCGTTTACTGGTTTTTCTAACCCCATATCTTACAGTGATGCAAATGACCTTGCTTATTTGGTTAATAAGGTAAAGGAGTTGGGGCGAGATCTCTTCATCCGCGATGTCTCTTTCCTTGACTTCCCGGCCTTTCAAATATATATACCCGGGATGAGTGAGACTGATTTTATCTTTGAGAAAACTGATTTTCCCAACTGGATGGATATTGTCAGAAATCACCGGACGCTGCTTAACTTAAGACAAGCCACAGATGATTGTGTAGTAAATCTGGCTAATGCTATCTCCAGAACAGCTGGGCTTACCATGCCTGTATCCTTTGAGCCCAGACGTTGGTTTTTGAGCAATGTTCACCCTGAGTTGCAGCAACTGTCTAAGGATTATCTGCTCACCATGCTTTATCTCCGGATAGGCAGCTATAATGAAGCGGCAAATTATATGGATATGTTCATGCAATCAGAATTTTCCCATAACGGTCCCAGACTTTATTATCGGGCACTGCACAGCTATCTGCAGCTAAGGCCAATGACCTTCCGGAGGATAAAATCAAAGATATGTTAAACGACCTTTACGGAAAAGCTATGGTCAGCCGTGTTTTCGACAGTGTGGGTAGCCCTGAAAAAATCTTCGGACAAGAACTTTGGCCTTCTTGTTTCGACTGTGATATCTGCGGCATCAGGAGTTCCTGTCGCTATTTAAATGTGTTACGCAGAGTTAAGGCGATACAGAGAATACAACAAGCCAATCTGCCAGATCAGAGATCACTTTCAGATATTTTTGGGCTAGTAGACATTAAATAAAAATCCTCTGCAAAAGCACGGGAGTGACGGTAGGGATAGAGATTATGTATAAAACTAAAGCGCTGTTTATCGGGTGCGGGGATGCCCAGGAACTACTCCCACTGGCAGACCAGCAGGAACAGCTTCTAATCGGACTAGAGCCAACTGATGAACTTTTTGCCAGGGCATGTGATAACCTAAAAGATTTTAAGAACGTACTGCTTATAAAGCAGAGAATACAAGATTGGGAAGCTGCAGAATATCTTGGGGATATTGACCAGATCTTTTTATCTTTCCCACTCCTGCTGTTTTGCGCGGTCAAGCCAAGGTGATCACTGCTAAAATCTTCTCCCTATTATCCCAAAACGGTGTATTCATTCTATACACTGAGGTTACCTTGACAGATTGGCCTGATCCCGATGATAGGGCAAGATTACAGGCTTTCTTGCAGTCTTTAAGTGAGGAATGTCTTTCTATCACAGTTGCAGAGATAAATTATGAACAACTACCCCTAATGGCTAAGCAATCTCACTGCGGTATATTGTTTAAGGCCCACAACATAACCAAGTTTACATTGATAGAAGCAAAAAATAGTCAGGCTTTGCATTATTGCATATTCCACAATAGGCACAAGCCTGATCCGGACCTTAATCCGGTCCTAGATGGTTGCCCTTTTTAGGGGCTCCTCGTCACTGGTTATACAAATAGTCGTGGTGTAAATCACCCCTCTCGATAAGATATTTACTTAAGGATTTTTTAAAAAAGTTCCGCTACCTCATCAAAGGTCATTAGCTTACCTTTATTTTGGGTTGTTGGGGTGGTCAATGGTAGTTCTTTCCTTGCGTTGTGCCATGTTTTTCCTCCTAATAAAAAAAGTAGTGTGGGGCTAATAACTAACCACCGCACACTACTCGTTTTAGGTCATCCTACACTGATGCTAGAATAGAAATCGGACAACTGAAATAGAGATATTTCCTAGTTTAGTATAAAATTAAAATAACTGAACTAGGGGAAACTGTTTAATGGGAAAACACAAAAAACAATACAGTGCTGAATTCAAGCAGGATGCTGTAGACTACTATCATTCATCAGGCAAAAGCCTAGAACAAGTAGCTGGAGATCTTAAAGTTAGCAAGGCAGCCTTAAGTAAGTGGGTGGCAAGTGCTAATACAAATAATGGTACAGTTAATCACAGGGGATCGGGCAATCATAGCTCAGACGCTGAAAGGGAAATCGCTCGCTTAAAGAAAGAATTAAAAGATTCAAAGGATGCGCTGGATATCTTAAAAAAGGCTATAAGCATACTGAACAACTAACAGAATCCATTTATTTATCAGCAAGGCTAACATCGAAGGAACGCAAGATTTCTGTTAACAGTGTGCTCAAATTATTGGGCGTTTCTTCATCAGGATATTGCTGTTGGGTCAAACGGACCCCATCCAGTCAGGAAAATAGGAAGCGAAAGATTAAAGCTGAAATTGTAGAGATTTATAATGAATCTCATCAAATATACAGAGCACCTAAAATAACAGCAATTCTTAAATCCAGAGGTCTTGTAATAGCAGAAAAGACAGTCGGTAACTACATGAGGGAAGAAGGAATTAAAGCAATATGGGTACGCCCCTACACTAGAACAACTATAGACACTGATTTTGATAACAAACTTAAAAACATCCTTAATAGACACTTTAATCCGAAGGTGCCTAATGCTGTTTGGGTTACGGATATAACCTATATATATACCATATCTGGATTTGCTTATTTGACCAGTGTGATGGATCTTTTTTCTAGGAAAATTATAGGCTGGCACGTATCAGAGAGTTTATCCACAGAGCATGTATTAAAAGCAATTGAAAAGGCTAAAGCGAATAGAAAAGTCGGTCAACCAGTTATCATCCATTCCGATCGTGGGTCGCAATATGTATCTAAAAGCTATCTTGAAGCTACACCGGCAGCACATTTTATCCACAGTTACTCAAATAAGGGTAACCCCTGGGACAATGCATGTATAGAAGCTTTCCATGCCTTAATAAAGCGAGAATGGCTCAACCGATATGTGATCAAAAATGCTAGACACGCTCATGAATTAGTATTTGAGTATATTGAGACTTTCTACAACACCGTTAGAATTCATGAATATTGTGGCATGATGTCACCCTATGATTTCGAGGGCACTTTAGCGTGTTAAATTGTTAAACTAGGATTGTTTCTACTTTTAATCTGTCCGAAATCTTGACTGAAGACCAGGAAGGGCTTCGTAGGCAGCAGTGCGAACACGTTTTAGCCAATAATAATAACTCGCCGGACTAATGTTATTATCAGCACACCATGCAGAAACCGTTTGCCCACTACTGCGACATTCTCGGACAAGGTCAATCCACTTATTCAATTGATACTGGTTGGTCACTTCCCTAGTATTCATCTCTAAACCTCCTTTAGAGTTTTTCTAGTGAACTCGAAAAACTCCAAAAACTCTAATTTAGAGAATTGTCCCAACTAATTAGGGAAGTTTCCATACACCGACTTACTAGACGCTTACTTTGTAATACCACGGCTCCTAAAATCGCTGGCATTGACAGAAGGAACGAAAAGCGAGCCGCTGCCTGTCTGTTAATGCCTCGGAATAAGGCTCCGGCAATTGTAGACCCAGACCTTGAGACCGCGGGAAAAATTGCGGCACCCTGTAAGGTTCCTACTATTAATGCATCTTTGAAAGAGATTTCTGAGATACCCTTAGTTCCCTTAGTTTTCATATTATCGGCTACTCAAAGAAGTGTTCCGGTTATCAGAAACCCCCAACCCACTGTTGAACCAGTAAGAGCTATTTCTTCAAAGTCCATGCGATGGTCTCCTTATTATTGAGATTCTGGACAGGACTACCTGTTCTATCTTACTTATAAGGAGATTTTTAATTTCTAGATTATTAATTTTGAGCTTGACAAAAACAAATTATTTAAATGCAACTCTAGTGATTTTTGATGTAAAAACTTTGTTTAATTATTCTCTATAGTAATTTATATATTGAGCAGGGGTTCCATAGTTGTAATAACCACTAAAGTTTGGATATGTTGAATCAAAGTAAACGTAAATAGGTGCATAATCTAGTTGGGGATGTGGGTTATGACATACATCAGGCTACGGGCACTGGCTTGGGTTTAGCCATTGTTAAAGGCAGTTGCAAAAAATCTAACTTCAAAAGTCAAGGGCCTATGGCCACATGTCATAGACTTAGCGACCTTGCCCGGCCGCACTTACGAATGGCATTTGTTGATACCTTTGCAATTTGAATTCTTTCTGAAGTGTCATTATCTTAGCTATCATTTCAAATTTATCCGAATTTCCCATTATTACCTCTCCAAGCTGCCTTTACCTTTATTAAACAAGATTTTATTTGATAGTATTTTAGCTTAATGGTTTATGTTTCTGTTCTGTATGTTGGAGTAAATTGCTATGCCTTGCATTAAGAGATATGTGAGCAAGTGCAATCGCAACACCAATTACCACTCCAGCTATTGAATCAGAAAACCAATGTACACCACCTTTGTCACCGAATATTGTAGCAAGCACAACCCACACTACCCATATAGACCCAGCAATTTTTATTCTTAGACTACATCCAAAAATAATACTAAAAATCATTGCTGTATTAGTTGCAGTGTGACCTGATGGCCATCCCTCAACAACAGAAGCTAATCCATTTATTAGAAGACCGAATTCAAATGAATTGCTTCTTATGTAGGTGTCAGTGATAGATATGACCTCGGGATGAACTCTGGATGTTATTGCCTTAAGAATAGTCACGACAGTCAATGAAAACACAACGGCCTTAATGCTCAATAGTCCTCTATCCCTATCCTTTAAGAGAATGATCAAAGGAACTACAATTGGAGCGATACCCCCAATATACAGTGGCAACCAACTCCATATTAAACTAAAGTGTTCATTTTGTAGTTGAGCAATTTCATTTATTAAAGCATCTAAACCAGAATATGCACAAAGTATTGTAAAAAGATATAACAATGGTATGAGTAGCAATAAATACGAGTCTTTGATAATAGTTAGTAAATAACTATTCTTTGCTTTAAAAAACTTAATAATGATATTTTTACTTTTCATAGTCATTATACTACCTCATTAAAAATAAAAATCTTTGTTTTTAGAAAACAACTAGGGAAGGATTCATTGGTCTAGTGATATTTAACCAAATAAATCAGAATACTCCTAGATGCTGTGCACCTAAAACCCCTACCCCTAAAACCAGACATAAAAAGAAAAGATTTTTAAAGATCCACGCTGGAGAATGGCCAGCATCCACTTAACCGCAACATAACCTGATAGTGCTGCTGCAAGAGTTCCAAACAATATAGGGACTAGCCCGATAGATTCAACTTGCCCACCTGCTAACTTAGCACCTTGTAATACCACGGCTCCTAAAATCGCTGGCAATGAGAGAAGGAACGAAAAGCGAGCCGCTGACTGTCTGTTAATGCCTCGGAATAAGGCTCCGGCAATTGTAGACCCAGACCTTGAGACCGCGGGAAAAATTGCGGCACCYTGTAAGGTTCCTACTATTAATGCATCTTTGAAAGARATTTCTGAGATAYCCTTAGTTCCCTTRGTTTTCATATTATCGGCTACYCAAAGAAGTGTTCCGGTTATCAGAAACCCCCAACCCACTGTTGAACCAGTAAGAGCTATTTCTTCAAAAAAATCTTTAAAAGTAAAACCAATTATTACGGTAGGTATTGTACCGGCGATGATTAATAGTGCTAATTTACTAAAGGGATTCTTAATCATATACACAATGTCTTTCCAAAAAACCACAGTTACTGCTATAAGTGTTCCGAAGTGGAGCATCGTGTCAAGTAACAACCCAGCCTCAGATAGACCAAGCAATTTTCTTCCTAGCAGAAGATGGCCGGAACTGCTTATTGGCAAAAACTCAGTTAGACCCTGTACAATCCCCAGAACAACAGCCTTTAATAAAACTTCCATAGGTCACCTCATTTAAAATTTGCTAGCATTGCTATTATAACAAAGAATTACTATCTAATTCTATAACCACTAATGCAAAACGGGTAGAGAGCTAGCTAATAGCTGTTGTCCAGAGATAATTACTTATGTTTTAAATTATTGTATAATAATCGCTGTTAGAAGTTCACCAGTAAGTTTAAAAGGATTTTATTAATATTAATAAATCTGTTAGAATAAACTTTAGTCAAGGTAGGGTTAATACAGTGACATATTAAAAAAGGGAGAGTGGTTCCATAATTATGGGTGACGACACGTCATTCAGTTTAATTATTTTTCAAATTTTATTAGCATTATTATTAGTGTTTTTAAATGGAATTTTTGTTGCTGCTGAATTTGCCTTCGTAAAAGTTAGATCTACACGGCTGGCACAGCTAGTTTCTGAGGGTAATCGCAGAGCAAAAGTTGCACAGGTTTGTGTTAATAGAATTGATGCATACCTATCAGTTTGTCAACTAGGTATTACGTTATCTAGTCTTGGATTGGGTTGGCTTGGAAAACCTGTTGTAGGTAAGCTAATTGAGCCGCTGTTGTTTTTCTTTGGCGTAACCTCACCTGCCGCGGTTAGTAGTGTTTCATTTGTGATAGCCTTTTCTATAGTGACTTTTATGCATGTTGTTTTCGGTGAATTAGTTCCTAAGTCATTAGCCATTCAGCGTTCGGAAAGCGTTACCCTGTGGTTAGCTTCCCCGATGACCATGTTCTACTACTTGTTCTACCCCGGTATAGTAATTTTTAACGGAACTGCTAATAAACTTCTAAAAATGCTCGGGGTTAAGCCTGCAAATGAGCACGATGAAAGTCACAGTGAAGAAGAACTCCAAATGCTTGTTTCCGAGAGCTATAAAGGTGGTCATTTGGATAAAAATGAATGGCGGCTACTCCAGAATGTATTTGAATTTGAAAGAAAAGTTGCCAGAGAAGTTATGGTTCCCCGTCCAGATGTCGTATTTCTGGATAGAAGGAAGTCCATTGAAGATAACCTAGCATTAGCAAGAAAAACTGAACACACCCGGTTTCCTCTCTGCGATGGGGACACAGACCATGTAATAGGGCTTGTACACATTAAAGACCTCTTTAGACTTGATGTAGGGGCAAGTATTGATAAGGTAAGAAGAAATATCATGATGGTGCCCGAAGGAATACCCCTAGATAAACTTCTAAGGCAATTCCAACATAATCACCAGCACATGGCTTTAGTGGTGGATGAATACGGTGGTACCAGTGGTATAATTACAATGGAAAATATATTGGAGGAACTGGTAGGAGAGATACAGGATGAGTTTGATCAGGAGCTACCACAAGTAACCCCGGAGAACGAAGGAACGTTCCTAGTTGATGGTCGCATACTCCTGGAAGAGGCATCCCAGTTATTTGACCTACCGATTGGTGATGAGGGAGAATACAATACCCTTGGAGGATTTGTCTTTGGCAAACTAGGAAAAAGACCCAGAGTGGGGATATCGTAGAATTGCCAAGCCACCAACTTGAAGTGGTAGAAATGCAAGGACTCCGCATTCACCGTATCCGATTAAATATATTAAGCAAGGAATTAACTGAAAAAACCGTAGCCTAACATGGAACCCTAGACTCTTTTGTCTAGGGTTCTTTTAATTGAGGCAAATCTATCATTTCTATTCGTCTTATGGTATTGTTTTCAAGTTCAGAAATAGTAAACTTAATATTTTTATACTCAACAGACTGCCCTAATTCTGGTCTTTTATGGGATTCCTCCAAAAACCAACCACCTAGAGTAAATACGCCTTTTGCTTCCAAATTTAAGCCAAACTCAATATTAAAATCTGAGAGAGGATATCTGGCATCCAATGAATAATAACCCTCTCCGAGAACTTCTACTATATTTCGTTCTTCATCATGTTCATCCTGAATCTCTCCTACAATTTCTTCTAAAATATCCTCAATAGTTAAAAGCCCTGCAGTTCCACCGTATTCGTCCACTACAACGGCCAGTTGGCTTCGGTTTTTCTGCATTTTTTTAAAATCTCGTCAATAGGGGTTTGTTCTGTAATTATCATTACAGGTCTAAGAGACTGTTTTAAAAAGGTGTCTAAGCTGAGGAAATTTAGGTCTTTGACGCCACTAAAACACAAATCCTTGGTATTTATAAACCCTATAATCCTGTCTTTATCACCATCACAGACAGGGTATCTTGCATACTTTTCCTCGGTTATTACATTAAAATTATCTTCCCAGCTTAAATTGGTATATAAGCAAACCATGTCAGTTCTGGGAACCATAACTTCACCAGCTACACGATCTGCAAAGTGGAGGCAATTGCGGGCCAGTTGTAATTCTGTCTGAGTTATTTCGCCTCCCTCGTGGCTTTGCAGTAGGATCATACGAATTTCTTCCTCTGAATGGATCTGGTGATGTTCAGAAACAGAGTGAAGTCCAATTAATCGAATGAGATAACCTGCTGCACCATTTAAAAGCCAGATTGCCGGATACATAATTTTATAAAATAGTATCAGCGTTGGCGATAAAGCCATAGTTACTTGTTCTGCACGCTGAATAGCAAGGGTTTTTGGGGCCAGTTCACCAACAACCACATGTAAAAATGAAATGATAGAAAATCCAATTATAAAGGATATTCCTCCCGCAACGTTTCCAGGTAAACCTAGATATTGCATTACCGGTGCTATTAAATCTGAGATGGCTGGTTTTCCTATCCACCCCAATGCCAGTGCAGTAAGTGTTATGCCTAATTGGCAAGCCGAAAGATAGCCATCAAGGTTATGAATAACTTGACGAACTGTCTTTGCTCTTTTATTGCCTTCTTGAATTAATTGTTCAATGCGCGAGTCTCGTACTTTTACAATGGCAAACTCTGCTGCTACAAAAAAAGCAGTAGCAGCTATAAGTAGAACAACAAGAAACAAATTTACTAGTGTTATCAATGAAAAAACCCCATTTAGCTTACTATCATTATTTTATTTTGCCCAGCACCTAAAAGACATATCCATATAAGTCCAGCTAGTTCTTGAGTTTTGACTTGTGAGCATATCAATTAGTATGATTCGTTAGTGTGAATCAATTCCATAAAAAAGTTGACCAGTAGCCGTTATAAATGGAAAGAGGGAAAGGGTTTAAAAAATGATAGCTATACGAATGTACTCGTACCGTTTTGATTATATAGGAGGTGGCTCTTTTGATGGCAGGAGTGGCTCAAATTTTGGCACGAGTATTATATTTTGTTGTCTTTATTCACGTTCATTACATATTTGAGAAGTTAAGGCGGTATGTAACGCCTACAATGAAAGAGTTAAATAAGGCAGTTGAAGACGCGGAATTTGATGTATAAAAGCGGTTTACCTTTTATATATAGTTATTTTTCCAAACATTAACAGGAAATGCACATACAAGACCGAATAAATTTATGTAGAAATTAAAAGGAGGCATTTGTATATATTTTGAAACATGCTTGTAATAATTCTCGGCATAGCATGTTATGTGCGGATTGGTTAAAGTATGGTAAACCAGAGTATCGCCCTTACTTTTTACTAGCTCTTGGGTGGCCTCCTTAGAATCAGAAATACTCACGGGTTGCGTTAACCAAAATTAACTGCAAAACTATGGAAAAATAATAGCGCAGCGCGCTACTGGCCCCGCTTCGGCGGGGGCTTTTTCTTTTACCAAATGCTGATATATGTTGACTTAGAATTTCAAACGTGCTAATATTTAATATTAGGGGGATTTTTCTATATGTTGCATTCTATTCGCATTTGGAAATAATAGGCAATAAAAAGCAGTTTCACATTTTAATGTGGGCTTTTTGTCGTGCCTATTTTGCGAATATATGTACAGCAACCAAGTGATTATAAGTCATGGTTTATAAAGCTATGATTTAGTTTTGTTGTGTTATTATTCGTACTATATATGCAGGTCAATGCTCACATTGAGAATTGACCTGCATTTTTATTGCCTTTTTATTATTCCAAAATAAATAGAAAAGGACATAGAAAAATGAAATATTTGCACAGACATACTCCTGATGATATCAGGAGTGTTCCATACGGATTTACCTACAAAGAAATGGTTGAGGTCATTGGTGAGAGTGAAGCGAGATCCTTATACTCGTCACTATATAAGCATTCACCCAAAAAGAATACCTAACTATGTCGCTAATAACAGTCTACAAGGACGGCAACACTGAAAAATATGTTTTTGAGTTGTTAGACGGCAAGTGTATTGAAACGGTTTTATTAAACGTCAAGATGGCGGAACGGTTTGCGTGAGTACACAAGTCGGTTGTTCCGTTGGTTGTATCTTCTGCGAGTCCGGGCGGAATGGCTTTGTTCGTAATCTGACGCCATCAGAAATCGTACAGCAGGTTATACTACTACGTCGAAAGGTAAACCGTATCGTTTTTATGGGTATGGGAGAGCCGCTATTCAACTATAGCAACTTTATAAAGGCAATTCACATTCTGCGAGACAGAAACGGCCTGAACTTTCCCACGGACGGCATCACAGTATCAACTGTCGGCCCAGTTGAACAACTGAAAAAATTGCGTGAGGAACATCTTAAAATTCAGTTGACAATCTCTCTGCATGCAACAACACAGGCTACAAGAAACCGTATTATTCCCAATATGCACAGATACGATATTAACGATGTTGTCAATGAGGCATTGTCTCATGCTAAACGGCATAATCGAAAAGTCGTGTTTGCGTATTTGTTTTTGCAGGGAATAAACGACAAGCCTTCTGATGTGCGTCAACTGGCAAGGTGGTTCCGTGGGAAAAATGTCATGCTCAATCTACTGGAATATAATCCTACAAGTAATACACAAATTAAAAAGCCAGCAAAACAGGAAATGACTTCATTCAAACAGCAGTTGGAACGAGCCGGGCTCGAAGTTACAATGAGAATTTCCCATGGTAGAAATATTAAGGCGGCTTGTGGACAGTTGGCTAATAAATACAATGAAAAGAATAAATAAAAAGCGCCAGCCGGGGAAACTACCTCGGCTGCGCTTAAATGTCAATATGGAGTGGGGTGCATTTTTTGTGAGTATTGCATTCGGAGGAAATTTAGTCTTACGAAAACGCTCCTAATACAAGAGTGCGAATGTCAATGAATTTCTTTACCACGTGATACTGGATTTGTTTACCAGTTTGCTAACGAAAAAGTTTACCACTTTACCAGGTTTTGATACTGAAAAAAGTTTACCACATTGGTTATTAATATA
>AWVY01000013.1 GCA_004143605.1 Desulforamulus aquiferis | reverse complement strand
AAAAGTGTTGTCTCTTTTGTGGTTGGACATTCCAACAACAATGAACTTGTTTTTAGAACTTTTGATATAGCACATCAGACATATCCGGATGCTAAACCACTCTTTCACAGCGATCGTGGCTTCCAATATACGAGTAAAAGATTACCGGGAGCAGCTTCTCCAATTAGTTGCATAGGCTTTTTTTTAATTGTCGTTGACTTGGGGTCCACTTTAACCCAACCCAGGGAATTATATTTATCTCCTGGGAAGCCGGGGGAGAAAGGAGGAAACCATGGATTACACCGTATGGATAACTAAGTCAGTTTACCCTGATGTAAGCGAGGAAATTAAGCGCACAACGGTGTTTTTGAAAGAACTTTACCTATCAAATGCAAATGAATACGAAATCGAAAAGTTTATCAAAAGCTACTGTGAGGGGTTGCATTACCTAGAAAATTCTCTTTTAAGGCAGAGAGGTATTCATCATCAGCAGAAGCAACACCAGCAAGTTATAAGCATGGATGTAATAGAACAGTATGAAGAAGTAAGACAAATAATGTTAGCCTCAGTTAAGAGACATTGCCGAAACTATATGGTTTGGCTGCCAGCTGTAGCAGTCAAAAATGAAATAGGAAAACAACCAAAGTATACGTTAGAAGAATTGGTAAACAGAGAGTATGATGGCTGGGTTTCTGTGAACGCGGGCGGCAACTGTACAGTGCTATTCAAAGATATGGAATTGCAAAATACAAATAAAGTTTTCATCTGCGTATCTGTAGATGATGAAACTGCCCTCATATACTGGAGTGAACCAACGTTTAACTTAGTATCTTTTTCTGATCATATAAGGCCCTTAACTTTCGATGAATATAAGAATAATGATGAACGGTTTTTTAATGAAAAACATCAGGAACTTATACTCGAATACGGTAAAGGTGGAGCCGGTGACAGTTGGGGTCTGTTGACATTGGAACAGCTAGAAGAAGTTAAAAGAGTACAAATAATCTTTAGACAATATTTTGGGATAGAAAACTAGTAAATAAGGGGTGACAATGCCGGGGATATATTAGTATCCCCGGCAGGGGACTATTCTCCCTGGCTTCTTATTATGAATCAAAAACTAGATAAGGTAGCTGAAATAGTAGCTAGGATTAAAAAGATAGGGGGATTTAAGTACGGTGTGGCTGCAGGGGGCTCAGTTGCTGATTTAATTATAGGAAAGAAGTATGGCTTAGACCTCCAGCCTAGAGATATTGACGTCTTTGTACCTATATATTCAGAGGAGGGTATATCTACAAAAAATGTAATGGATAGGCTCAGAAAAAAGGGATTTGTAGAGTCCTCATTGCTTATAGGAATGGAGCATGAATATCGTTCGTGTTTAGTAGACAGTTCATTGCAAGTGTATAAAGGCAAGTTTAATGGATTTAATGTAGATGTAGTAGCAGTAAATGTAGCTGCAAGTGATTTAAATGACTACATCTTCAATAAGTTTGACCTTACATGCAAAATGGCTATCCACGATGGCGAAAAAATCATTACTTCTCCTTACTTCGATAATTCCTTAGAGGAAAGGGTTATTGAAACCCACGATTTGCATAACCCTATTACAGCATATGTCATGAGTAACAAAGGTGCTGAATGGATTTGCAAAGTACCCCATAAATACCGACACATGGTGTCGGTTGTGGAAGATCTACTAAGAGACTATAGCCCTGATATAACAAAGGTAATTTTTTGTGACCTGGCTCGGGCATGGTCTTGGTGGGAAGATGAAGCCCCAGCTGTCCATCGAGCATTTAGAACTATCGCTCTGGATAGCAGAAGGGAAGATCGTACTATCAAAGACATAGTTGGGATCCAAAATGTAAGAGTCATGGTGGGGCCATCTACAAAAAGCATTCTAGAGTTTTCGGAGGCACTTAAATCTGCTAGTGATACGGTTAAGAACATAGAGAACTTGTCGGAAATGCCCATAGTAGCAGGTATGAGTTTCACTAGGGCCATAGAGATAATGCGGTCTGTATCCCTTAGTCAATTTAGAAAGGGTTGGTGTAAAAATGAGGGTCGGACAATACGGATAGGGAAGGTTTTAAATGCCCTAATTAAATACACTAATCAGCTTAAGGAAGATTCCACGGGTGAATTCTACTGGAAATCTATCCAGAAACCCCTAAAGGATGCACGATGTATGTTGGAGGGTAGATTGATAGAAGATGTTGAGTGCAGACTAACCTTTAGCACAGACTTAATTGATCTACTTTCCATTAGTACATATAAAAAGTGGAGCAGCTGCCAGAATTGGGAATTAGGACGGGTTACACAGCACAATCGGCACGTTCTGGCAAACTTAAACGGTATGACGGCCGTAGCAATACTTAAAAATTCTAAAGGTGACTGGATGGCTCGAGCAATAATAAGGGCCAGTAAAGATAAGAGGGCGGTGGTAATAGAAAGGGTTTTTGGGTATCACTCAGACTATGAGGCTTGGTTAGTACCCGCAATTGAAAAAGAGCTTAATAATTTAGGTATTAAGGCAGCCTTTGCCGATACTGCAGATTACCTTGTAGGACCCTTTGATATCCAGCCATATAATCAAGGCTACGACTGTTATGTTTCAAGAGGCCTTAAAGGTGGAGGTACAAACTATTACCTAAAACCGTTGGGCATGGTTGAGAAAACTGAAATAAACTATGACCCTCCTGAAATGCCCTTCATTCCAGAGATTCCAATTAATGACAATCTGGTTGATATTCCATTCTAATTGACTGAAAAAGGAGATATGAGACCTATGAACAGCTTTCTAGCTAAATCGCAATGCGGATATACTGATAAAACCCTTGGACAACTCTCCTGGCAAATAGGTATTGAGAAAATGGAGCAGGGATTTGCTATTTATGTTGGAACTGAACCGGTTGCCTTTGTTGAGCTAGAAAAAGATGATGCTAACTATAAGGTTAAAGGGGAATTAGACGGAGAACACTTTAGCGGCAAGGTGCAGCTTCCTTGTATTAAGAGGGATATTAAAAGAATGATCCCTTATTGCAATGATTTAGAGGCAATTACAATTTCGGCCGGTATTAATATAATTTTTCAAGACCAACTTGCTTAGAGGGGTGCTATCAAGAGTGCAGGATCAAAGACTAATAGCCTTGATTTATTGTATTGGAAAAGATATTGAAATATTAAATGATACTAAAACAAGCGTTGAAAAAGGGTTAGAATCTTTCAAAAATCTAACTACTAGTAAGCAGAAAGTAGAACAAAACGTTATTGAGCTAATTAATTATGTAAAAACAAATTACTAACAAATAACCATTTGGAGGTGTGAAGTCGGGGATTATCATATATCCCCGGCAGGGGAGGAATAATTTCCCGACACCCTTTATGGATTTAAAGAAAACATATCAGTTAATAAAAGAAATATATCTTGAGGACAACAAACCTTTATTAGTTGGTTATAGTGGGGGTAAAGATTCTTCAGCCACATTACAGGCGATATGGTTTTCCTTATGGCAGTTACCAAAAGAACAGCTAACAAAGAATATCTGGGTCATATCAAGCAACACATTGGTAGAAAACCCCATTGTAGAGAAGTGGCAAAGACAGTCATTGGAAGCGATGCAGGTAGCTGCCCGAGAGCAAAGGTTGCCGATTAGGGTAAAAGTACTTACTCCTGCCATAAAAGATACCTTTTGGGTGAAGGTTATTGGATCGGGATATGCGGTGCCAAGGAGGACCTTTAGATGGTGTACTACTCGTCTAAAGATAAGAGCTAGTAATAGTTTTATAAAGGAGATTATCAGAAAAATGGTTCGGCTGTCCTAGCACTTGGCACACGAAAAGCAGAAAGCACTTCAAGGGCTGCTAGCATAGCCAAACATTTCAAGGGTAGAGTAAGAGAGTACTTATCCCCCAATGCAGAACTACCAGGCTCTTGGATATTTAGCCCAATTGAGTATTGGGATAACAATGAGGTAGTTGGTATAACACTTCCATCAATGGGCTCAGGTTTATTTTTTAAACGAGTTGAAGTAAATATCTGCAAGATTTCCTTTTTCCTCTTTTTCAGAGATACCAATTAAGGTTATTATATAAAAGTTATTACTATCATAGTAAAGCATACTGCGGATAAATGCACCGTCTTTAGTGTGTACAAATTCTTTAGCGGGTTTATGCCTAGAACATTATTACCCTGATATACTAGTTGACCACCAACACTTTTATTATAAGTATCTAAGAAGTATTTAATAATGTTATCATTAAGCTTTACTGTGCTTGAACCTACAACTACCATAGTAACTAATTGGCTTTGTTCATCAACGGCTAGATTGCCTTAGATATTAATACCGGGTATATCCATTTTAACTTGTTCCACAACAGGCACTGGGGCATTAGCAAGGAATAACCGAAGGTAGTGTCCGTTATAGTGGTCCACCCACTAATTTGGCTAACTGCTTCAGGTTTAGGAGCTGGTGTTTGAATTGGTGGATTAGTGGTGTCTATACTAGTAGAACCTCTCAAAAAAGCAGTATTGGTATTTGCATCAAAAGATACCTCATACCCAAATACTTCAGCTACATATTTAGCGGGAAGACAGACTCTACCCTTAACATGAATTGGAGTTACGTCCATATACATAGTTTTATCATTTTGAATCCCTGCATCAGCAACCTGGAGAACTTGGATAACCAAACCCGTCAGCATATGAGGACATTGGAAACCAAATACAGGTGGATGACTAAAATCTTTTTAGGGGGCTAAATAATGGTTATAAAAATTATTTACATATATCATGATCTTTACTTTTATCCTTAACTATATTTAATTTCTCCAAAGCATCTACAATATATATAGTACAAGCAGAAACAACCCCAGTTAAAATTAATATAGAAAAATGTATTGAAGAGTAATACGAGAATTCTGCGTTACTATTACTTCCGAGATATCCAGATAATTGAAGCGATAAAAAAAATACAACCACCCCTATGATGATCGGGAATATTAATTTCATAACCATCCCTCCTTTTATCATTTGTTGTCACGGATATATAAATATTAAATGATGTACAACATTATTAAAACCCTCATGATTTATGAAAAATATTTTCAAAAGCCATGAGGGTTTGGTCTTTAACTAACCCATACTCTTAAGGCACTTTAACGTAAGCGTATCCTTCCTCATTAAGGTGATATGAAAAAGTAATTGATCCTGCAGCTGGGAAAGAAACTGTAGGAGTACCTGATACAGTTTGATGTCCATAGGATATTTTCATTGCTGCTTCGGGAACTTTACCAACCTTACTTACCCTGAAAAAGCCAGACCCGGAAGTAGCCCAATTCCACATTGATGTAGAAACAGGAAACTTAGAGTAAGCACCTCTACCAGCCTGACCTACATCAACGTTGTAATTCTTAGTAGTATTTTGTCCGCTATCTGCATCAAAATATGTTACTCGGTGATTAGTTGAATTCCAAGAGGTGTCTTGATACATTTCTGGACTCCATCCTGCTGCTACAATGTCAGTCATTTTAATTACTGGGCAAGAGGACCATTTCCAGCTAAATCCAACTCTAAAGTAGGTTGTGTTTGTTGAGCTGTCATAACTCCATTCATTTTTAGATGCACTAATGGTTAATGTAGCTGCAAGTGCTACTATTTCAGATTCAGTTCCCTGGAAGTTTTTTAGCATAGATACTTGCTCATCACTATATCCTAAGTTTTTTAGTAATTTTTTGTCCAGTTTAGCCCGTTTCTGAAGCTCTTTTGCATAGTCCAATTTTTTTATTTCTTCAATTTCCTTAGTTGAAAGACCTATCTCCTCTAGCTCCTCATCTGTTTTTGCTTTTAGGTCTTTTAACTTTTGATATTCATTAATTTTCATCTCTGTATCGTTTTGTGCAAAGGCTAAACTCCCTGTTGTTACAAATAAGCTTAGCAAAAATGAGAATAAAATTAAGATACTTAGTTTTTTCAATATGATCCCCTCCTTAGTTCTTTTTTGAAATACTTACTTTAAAGAAATAAAGCCTCAAATATTCATTTATCCACCCCCTTGTCTACTAGATAAACAAGGGAGTAAATTGGTTTTAAAAAAATACGTATTATATCTACATATATCGACACATAAAAAAATAATTAATCTATAATAAAAGGATTAAGTCATTTATAATAGAAATGTTTTGTCTATATATCAAAAACCTCTAAGGAGGTAAATATGTCCATTATAAAACGTCTATTTTCCAGACAAAAGAATATTGATAAGACTTATAGTGAACTTATATTTGAACTATATTACAAATCTGCTTATCAAACAGCTTATTTTTATTGTGGAGATGCAACTATTTCTGAAGAAGCTAGCCAAGAAGCTATTTTTAAGGCAATACAATATATAGAACAATTACGAGATCCAGATAAGGTTGAAGCATGGATTAAGAGGATAACAATAAATTGTGTTAATAACATAATCAGTAAAAACAAAAAAATAGTCAGCATAGAATATGCTTCATCTATCATTGACACTTTAGATAATACGCCAGAATATATAATTGATTCACAGGAAACTAAAGAAATAATTAATAAGGCTATAAATAACCTTGATCCGGTTATGAAGCAGGTAATATTTTTATATTACTTCCGTGAAATGAAAGTCAAGGACATAGCTATATTGACTAATAAACCAGAAGGGACTATAAAAACGCTGCTACATAGGGCTAGAAATAATATTAAAAATTCATTATTAAAAGAAGGTTATATTAATGATAGACCGAAAGGTGGTCTGAAATTTGAGTAAAGAAAATTATTCTTCTATTGACGAGTTAATAAAAAATCCCTTCATGAAAAAGCTAATCGAGAACAGGATATTAAAATGGATGAAGCTTGGGAAAAATATTGTGAAAGATACCCTCTTAGAAAGCAAAGAAAAAAATTTACAGTCTTAGGGGTAGCTTGTTCTCTATTTTTAATTATGACTATTACCTTTTTAATGACTCCAACAGAGGGAACAGCGGTTAATTTAAAATTCCTTAAAAGTATAAAAACTTTTATTGTAGGCAAAGTACAAACTGCTCATTTATCCTTCACTAATAAAGAAAAACACGCTACAGACTATATTTCTGCTGAAGTCCATAGCGTATTAAAAAATGTACCTTATGATATATTGCTACCACTAGATAAGATGGATATTTACAAACTCGAAAAGGCAGATGTTAATGGCATTGGTGATTCTAGACAAATTGACCTTGTATTTAGGGGTACGGACAATGAGTTAATTACTATAACACAAGTCAATGTTATAGAAGATGTTTACCAAGGAAATTCTTATGATACTGAAGATGCTACCATGAAGAAAGCAAATATTAAAGGACAAGAAGCCAATCTAATTGTATATAAAAACGGTTTTTCTAAATTATCTTGGGTTGACCGAGATATCCTTATTAGTATTGCTGGGAAAATATCTGAAGATGATATTTTAATATTAGCCAGTTCAACAAAAAGAATCAATTACAGTAAAGGATGATGTATTAGAAGAATTTGTTTCTACCAAATTACCTTTATCAACCCGATGGTATCCTCTAACTCTGTATGTGGTTCCGGATTCCCCCGTATAACTTCCGGTTACATTACATATAGTGCTATTACTGGTACTATTGGTCCAACTTTTAACTGTACTCCAACCGGAAGGGGTCATTTTCTCAAGATATATAGTTGTTGTTATCTTGTCTGTAGCACTATATGTCTTTGTAGTCCCAGACAACCCGATATTTTTACCATTTAAGGTAGATAGACATGCTGCATCATACATGTACTGATAAGCCTGTGGGGTTACAATAATAGATTCATCCTTTCCTTAGCTAGCGCTGGTTGTCCAACCCCCAACAACAAGACGCCTACCAATAATAATACTAAGGATTTTAATTTTAGAAACATATACAACGCCTCCTTTTGAATTTTTCATATTCTAGACAAAGACATTATGGTTTTGGTTTCAAATAATTTGTTCTTTTATAGAATTAGGTGCCTAAGTGTAACACCTAGGGCACCTAAATATCTTCGTTCTCTGAACCTGATATACAACCCACCTTAAAGAATACCTACTAAAATACCTATAAACTTTTTGCAAATTCTGATAAAATGACATTTGACTGAGAGAGCTAATTAATTTGCTCGTGAACATTATAAAGTACTTTGATCGCTTATCACATAAATTTTTTATTGAAACTAATCACCTAAATTGCGTATGTCCCGGTTGCCTATTTTCTAAACTTAAAAACTCAGCAAATGGGGGAAATACCAGCGAAGTTGACACCTTCGTTGGTACTGGGCCTGGTACAGAGCCTAAAATGGTACGGGTCACCTAAAAGGCCAAAGTACCAGAGACCCCTTCTGCTGTAATTAAAGCCAGGTCTGTGGACCCGGCATTAATTATTTAGGCCATATAAAGAGCATATTTAAGAAAATTAGCAGATTCCTCACAGACTTATGAATATCTTAAATCTGAAATCTGTATGCCGTAGGAAGCGTAAGAATTACATCAAATCAACACCTGAAATCACGGCAGAAAATGTCTTAAATAGAAATTTTCAATCCAATGAATTTGGTACAAA